>NZ_VFTW01000002.1:0-491902 GCF_006440815.1 Mesorhizobium sp. B2-8-3 | reverse complement strand
TTGGCCGAAACGCCCATCGCGATCGTCATTCTAGGGCGGAGCAGGAGCGAAGCTCCGTCGCGAAGACCCTAGAATCCATGCCGGTACCTCAGCCGAAGAATGCAGCGGAGTAGAAGTTCTGCACGGTGAGCGGCGCTCTCACGTCACGGAATTGGATTCTATGGTCTGCGCCGCGTCGCTCCTTGCTCCGCCATAGAATGACGAGGCTGGGACGGTGTCAACCAAAACCCCGGCGTTTGCTGATTTCACGCAAATCAACGGAAAATCTTGCACCAGGGCAAACGGCAGCCCTTCAAAATCCCTGGGAGGATCCGCCCTAGACCTTGGCCGGCATCCCAAGCCGCGTGCGCAGTCGCCGCAATGCCCTTGAAAACACATCGAGGTCATTGGCGGCGCGGGCCAGCGTGAGCGCGCCCTGAATGGCGGCGACGGCTTCCTCGGCCAACTCGCTGGCCTCGCCCGGCCGGTGCCCGGATCGCGCCAGCGCATCGGCGAGATGCGTGACCCATCGGCCGAAATAGTCTCTTATCTGGTCGGCGAACAGGTCGCGCGATTCATCCAGCGCGAAGGCGCCGATCAGGCAAACGCGCCGCCCCGAGCGGAAATAGCTGTCCGTCGCCGCGAGCATCCGTTCGACCCCGGCCAGCGGGTCGGCGCTGTCGCGCAACGGCGCGAAGACATTGTCCTCGAACCAGCCGTCGATATGGGCAATGACAGCCCTCGCCATCTCCTCCTTGCCGCCGGGGAAGAAGTGGTAGAGGCTTCCCTTGCCGAGCCCCGTCGCCTCGCCGATCAAGGACAGGCTGGCGCCTTCATAACCATGCTCGCGGAAAACTTCCGCAACGACCCCCAGCAGCTGATCGCGATCTGGCGCGATGCGCCGCATCCATTCGCCCCCTAGTGCCGGATGATTTCAGGTCGAATCGACCTGAAATCATCCGCCTCTACATCAAAGAGATAGAGCATGATGTCGCCCGAAAACCGCTTCACACTTTTCGGCATCATGCTCTAGAGCCCGAGTTCCGAAAGGCCGGGATGGTCGTCCGGCCGGCGGCCGAGCGGCCAATGATACTTCCGCTCGCTTTCGGTGATCGGCAGATCGTTGATGCTCGCCACGCGCCGGCGCATCAGCCCGGCTTCGTCGAACTCCCAATTCTCGTTGCCGTAGGAGCGGAACCAGTGCCCGCTGTCGTCGCGCCATTCATAGGCGAAGCGCACCGCGATGCGGTTTCCGTTCCAGGTCCAGACCTCCTTGATCAGGCGATAGTCCAGCTCGCGCGACCATTTGCGCTTGAGGAAATCGACGATTTCGCCGCGGCCGGAGACAAACTCGGCCCGGTTCCGCCAGATGCTGTCCTCGGTGTAGGCGAGCGAGACCCGCTCAGGATCGCGGCTGTTCCAGGCATCCTCGGCAAGGCGCGCCTTTTGCGCCGCTGTCTCGGCCGTGAATGGCGGCAATGGCGGACGGCTCATGAGATCTCCTGTCGGTTTCGATAGTCGATAACCGACATTGTACCGATCGGTACAATGAGTCAATGGCCAGAGTGACGAGCGGGACAGGTGCTATCGCTTTGTCGCCAGCCCCTTTAGCCGGTAAAGCGCCTCCAGCGCCTCGCGCGGCGTCATCTCGTCGGGATTGATGGCGCCGAGCGCTTCGCCCAGCGCATCGGTCTTCACCGGCTTCGGCGCTTCGCGCTTCACCGCCACAGAAAACAGCGGCAGGTCGTCGACGAGCCGATTTGTCTTGCCCGAGACTTCGCCCTCTTCGAGTTGGTGCAGCACTTCCTTGGCGCGGGCGACGACCGCTTCCGGCAGGCCGGCCAGCCGTGCCACCTGCACGCCGTAGGAACGGTCGGCCGCGCCCTTGCCGACCTCGTGCAGGAAGACGACATCGCCTTCCCATTCCTTGACCCGCATGGTGACGTTGTGAAGCCGGAGCAATTTGCCGGCCAGCGCCGTCATCTCATGGAAATGCGTGGCGAAGATCGCCCGGCAGCGGTTCTTCTCGTGCAGATATTCCACCGCCGCCCAGGCGATCGACAACCCGTCGAAGGTCGCGGTGCCGCGGCCGATCTCGTCGAGGATGACCAGCGCCCGCTCGTCCGCCTGGTTGAGGATCGCGGCCGTCTCGACCATCTCGACCATGAAGGTCGAACGTCCCCGCGCCAGATCGTCCGAGGCGCCGACGCGCGAGAACAGCCGGTCGACGACGCCGATATGGGCGCTTTGCGCCGGCACGAAGGAGCCGGTCTGGGCGAGGATGGCGATCAGCGCATTTTGCCTGAGGAATGTCGATTTGCCGCCCATATTGGGGCCGGTAAGCAGCCAGATCGCGCCGGCCTTGGCACCGCCCTCGGGCGAGAGGTCGCAATCATTGGCGACAAACGGGCCTTCGCCCGAGCGCCTGAGCGCCTGTTCGACCACCGGGTGGCGCCCGCCGGCAATGTCGAAGGCGAGGCTCGAATCCACCAGCGGCCGGCACCAACCCTCGCTTTCGGAGAGCAGCGCCAGCGCCGCCGACACGTCGAGCACGGCCAGCGCCTCGGCGCCGGCGCGGATCTTGTCAGCCTCGCTCACCACCTCGGCCGTCAGCCGGTCGAATGTCGCGAGCTCGATGCTCAGCGCCTTGTCGGCGGCATTGGCGATCTTCGATTCCAGCTCCGCCAGTTCGGTTGTGGTGAAGCGCATGGCGTTGGCCATGGTCTGGCGATGGATGAAGCGCGCCTTGGCGGCGTCGCTGCCGGTCATGATCGCGTGATGGTTGGCGGTGACCTCGATGTAGTAGCCGAGCACATTGTTGTGCCGGATCTTCAGCGAGCGGATGCCGGTCTCCTCGATCAGCGACCGCTCCAGCCCGGCGATCACTTTTCGCGATTCGTCGCGCAACGCCCGCATCTCGTCGAGCTCGGCATTGTAGCTCGACCGCACGAAGCCGCCGTCGCGCTTGATCAGCGGCAGCTCGTCGTCGAGCGCTTCGCTGAGGTGACGGGCGAGCGCCTCGGGCAAGGCGTGGATCGAGGCAAGCGCGGCGGTGAGCTCGGCGGGCAGGGCGGCTGCCGCGAACAATTCGGCGATCGCGCCAGCCGCCTCGAAGCCGGCGCGCAGGGCGCCGAGATCGCGCGGGCCGCCGCGGTTGAGCGCCAGGCGGGAGAGCGCTCGCGGCATGTCGGCGACGCTTTTCAGGCTCGCCCGCAAACCCTGGCAAAGCCGCGTCTCGGAGCGGAAAAAGGAGACCGAATCCAGTCGCGCCGCGATCGTCGCCGGATCGGTCAGCGGCGCCATCAGCCGGTCGGCCAGCAATCGCGCGCCGCCGCCGGTCACGGTGCGGTCGATCGCCTTGAACAGCGAGCCGTCGCGGCTGCCCGACAGCGTGCGCAGCAATTCCAGATTGGCGCGCGTCGCCGGATCGATGAACAGCGTCGAGCCCTGCTCCTCGCGCTCGGGTCGCGACAGCGGCGGCCGTTCGGCCTTCTGCGTTTTTTCCACATAGGCTATGGCGCCCGAGATCGCCGACAGCTCGGCGCGCGAAAACGTGCCGAAACTGTCCGGCGTCGCGACCTCGAAGAAGCGCGCGATGCGGCTTGTGGCCGAAGCCGAATCGAACAGCGAAGGCGGCTGCGGGCTGGCGACCCGGCCCAGCACGTCGAACACCGGCCTGAGCTCCGGATCGTGGAAAACCGGCTCGGCGACGATCAGCTCGCGCGGGTCGACGCGGAAGATGTCGGCAAGCAGTCGCTCGGCGCTCGTCTCGGCGACGCGGAAGGCGCCGGTCGAAATGTCGATCCAGGCCAGTGCGAAATTCGCCTGACTGGCCGCGCTGCCCCCCTTGACGCGGCCGAGCGCCATCAGGAAGCTCGATTCCGAGGGTGCCAGCAGCTTGTCCTCGGTGATGGTGCCTGGCGTGACCAGCCGCACCACGTCGCGGCGCACCACCGATTTGGAGCCGCGTTTCTTGGCTTCGGCGGGGTCCTCAATCTGCTCGCAGACGGCAACGCGAAAACCTTGCGCGATCAGCTTCTGCAGATAGTCGTCCGCCGCATGCACCGGCACGCCGCACATCGGGATGTCGTGGCCCTGGTGCTTGCCGCGCTTGGTCAAAACGATGCCCAGGGCCTGGCTCGCCTTCTCCGCGTCGTCGAAGAACAGCTCGTAGAAATCGCCCATGCGGTAGAACAGCAGCGAATCCGGGTTCGCCGCCTTGATCTCGATGAATTGCTCCATCATCGGCGTGACGCCGCTCGTGGCGGGCGCAGGCGTCGTCGTCTCCTGGGCGTCGGTATCTGCGAGCATGTGCATGTTCATGCGGCAACGCTAGCAGAAGTGGCAGCCCGGTTTAATGCCGGTGCCGCGAAAAGCAGGGGAAGACTGGCGCTGGCCTGTTGTGACGCGCCTGGTTGCGCCGGGCCGGCCTGGCACTCTATGCTTCCCGTGGGGAAAGGGCGGCGGGGGACTCGTGGATCAGGACAAGCTGGAGACGTTCGACGAGATGGTCGGCCCGGTCGGCTCGGCCGCCGAGCGCCTCTGGCTGCTGGCGACGCGGCGCGCCCATCGAACCGCGAACAAGCTCAGGGTTTCGGCGCGCAAGCGCTTTCCCTATATCCTGCCGGCGCGCGGTCCCTTGTCCGATCTCGACGGCGGCATCGAGATGTCGGCTCATATATTCAGCCGCGACCCGCTGGTGCTCTATATCCCGGTCGGCGGACCCCGTCCCCTGCATCCGCTGGCGGCCATCGGCCGGCGCCTTGCCGAGCGGCGCGCCACCTTTCTGCTGATGCCGATGTGGACGATGGAGAGGCCTGCCGTCATCGCCCAGATGGGCCGCGATCTTGCCTGGTATGCGGCGCGTTTTCGTCTTCATGAGGTGATTTTCCTCTGCAACAACGAGGAAGAGCGCCGTCTCATCGCCGCGGTCGGCGGCAAAGCCATGTTCTCCAATCACAATCTGATGATATCGGAAGATGTTTTCCGGCCGCTGCCGGATGTGGCGGTCGAGTTCGACGCCGTCTACAATGGCCGCATCTCGCCGATGAAACGCCACTATCTGGCCTTCGAGGTCGACCGGCTGGTCCACGTCACCTATTCGATCGGCGAATTGACGCCGCCCGCCGCCCGCGCCTTCATTCGCCGCCTCCAGGCGCAATCGCCGCGCCATCGCATCGCCAACCCGATCGTGGACGGTCTGCCCGGCCGGCTGGCCTCCGCCGAGGTCAACCGGGTCTACAACCAGGCCGCCGTCGGGCTGTGCCTGTCCGCCGTGGAAGGGGCAATGTATTCCAGCATGGAGTATCTGATGGCCGGATTGCCGATCGTCAGCACGCCGAGCCTCGGCGGGCGCGACGTCTATTTCGATCCGGACTATTGCCTGATCGTCGATCCGGAGCCGACGGCCATTCGCCGCGCCGTCGAGCGGCTTCGGGATCGCGCCATACCGCGCGAGGAAATCCGCGGCAGGACGCTGGAAAAGGTCCGCGCCCAGCGGCAGGAACTCACCGCGTTCCTGTCGGCGCTTCTGCGGCGCAAGGGCAGCAGCGCTCCCCCGCTGGAGACGTGGCCGTTCTCAGGCACCGAGGGCTTGATGCGCTGGGCCACCGTGCGGGAAATTGCCGCGCTCGTCGGCGAACCGGACCGCGCCTGACCGCTTGGCCGTTTACAGCGCTGCCGTGTAGCCTTAATCCCAAGACACATAAACACGCACCTGCCTCAAGGGTGCGCGAAGGCGAGGAAATCAAAAGCATCATGGCCAGGAAAACCGAAAGCAGCGGCCCCTCCGTCAGTCCAGAGGAGGCGCTGGAATTCCACGCCATGGGACGGCCCGGCAAGCTGGAGATCGTCGCCACCAAGCCGATGGCCACGCAACGCGATCTGAGCCTCGCCTATTCGCCTGGCGTCGCCGTTCCCGTGCGCGCCATCGCCGAGGATCCGAGCCGCGCCTTCGATTATACGACGCGCGGCAATATGGTCGCTGTCATCTCGAACGGCACCGCCATTCTCGGTCTCGGCAATCTCGGCGCGCTGGCCTCGAAGCCGGTCATGGAAGGCAAGGCGGTGCTGTTCAAGCGTTTCGCCGATGTCGATTCCATCGACCTTGAAGTGGCGACCGAGGACGCCGACGAGTTCATCAACTGCGTACGCTTCCTCGGCCCCTCTTTCGGCGGCATCAATCTCGAGGACATCAAGGCGCCGGAATGCTTCATCATCGAGCAGCGGCTGCGCGAGCTGATGGACATCCCTGTCTTCCATGACGACCAGCACGGAACGGCCATCATCTCGGCCGCCGGGCTGATCAACGCGCTGGAGATCACCGGCCGCGACATGAAGACCACGAAGATGGTCTGCAATGGCGCGGGCGCCGCCGGCATCGCCTGCATCGAACTTATGAAGGCGATGGGTTTTGCGCCGGGAAACATCATCCTGTGCGACACCAAGGGCGTGGTCTTCCAGGGCCGCACCGAAGGCATGAACCAGTGGAAGTCGGCGCATGCGGTCAAGACCGGGGCGCGCAGCCTGGCCGAGGCGCTGGACGGCGCCGACGTCTTCCTCGGCCTGTCCGCCAAGGGCGCGCTCACCACCGCCATGGTGCAGTCGATGGCCAAGAACCCGATCATCTTCGCCATGGCCAATCCCGATCCGGAGATCACGCCGGAGGAAGTGGCCGAGATCCGCACCGACGCCATCATGGCAACGGGCCGCTCGGACTATCCGAACCAGGTCAACAATGTGCTGGGCTTTCCCTATCTCTTCCGGGGAGCGCTCGATGTGCGCGCCACCACCATCAACGACGAGATGAAGATCGCCGCGGCCCGGGCGTTGGCCGAACTGGCGCGCCAGGATGTGCCGGATGATGTCGCCGCCGCCTATCAGGGCAACCGTCCGAAATTCGGCCCCAACTACATCATCCCGGTGCCGTTCGATCCGCGCCTGATCTCGGCGATCCCGCTGGCGGTGGCGAAGGCGGCGATGGAATCCGGCGTCGCGCGCAAGCCGATCCTCGATCTCGACCGCTACGCGCAGGAACTGTCCGCCCGCCGCGATCCTATCGCCTCGACCTTGCAGCGCATCTACGACCGCGTGCGCCGCCAGCCCAAGCGCATCGTCTTCGCCGAGGGCGAGGAGGAGCAGGTGATGCGCGCCGCCGTCTCCTATGTGAACCAGAGGCTCGGCACGGCGATCCTGCTCGGCCGCGACGACGTCATCAAGGACAATGCCCGCAATGCCGGCATCGACCTGAACAAGCCGGGCCTGGAGATCATCAATGCCAGGCTGTCGCGCCGCAACGGCATCTACACCGACTATCTCTACGAGCGCATGCAGCGGAAGGGTTTCCTGTTCCGCGACTGCCAGCGGCTGATCAACAACGACCGCAACCATTTCGCCGCCTGCATGGTGGCGTTGGGCGATGCCGACGGCATCGTCACCGGCGTCACCCGCAACTATTCGACCGCGCTCGACGACGTGCGCCGCATCATCGACGCCAAGCCCGGCCACCGCGTCATCGGCGTGTCGATCGTGCTGGCGCGGGGCAGGACGGTGCTGGTCGCCGACACCGCCGTGCACGACATGCCGAACGCCGAACAGATCGCCGACATCGCCGAGGAGGCGGCCGGCTTCGCCCGCCGCATGGGCTACGAGCCGCGGCTCGCCATGCTCGCCTATTCCACCTTCGGCCATCCGCAGGGCGAGCGCTCCGAGCGCGTGCAGGAGGCGGTGCGCATCCTCGACAAGCGCCGCGTCGATTTCGAATATGACGGCGAGATGGCCGCCGACGTGGCGCTGAACCCGCGCGCCATGGCGCAATATCCGTTCATCCGGCTGACCGGCCCGGCCAATGTGCTGATCATGCCGGCATTCCACTCGGCCTCGATCTCGACCAAGATGCTGCAGGAACTCGGCGGCTCGACCGTCATCGGCCCGCTGCTGGTCGGCCTCAACAAGCCGGTCCAGATCGTCTCGCTCAACGCCAAGGACTCGGACATCGTGAACATGGCGGCGATCGCCGCCTATACGGCGGGGAACTGACACGGCAGCAGCTCGACCGTTTCTTTTATCTGAGCCAAAGCAAAAGGCCCGCGGCGATGCCGCGGGCCTTTCCTTTATGATCTTCGATCTCGATCAGAAGTTGCGCTGGAAGCGAACGATACCGCCGATGGCATCGGAATTGTCTTTATCAAAGTTGTCATAGTAGTCAACTTCCGCGGTGATCGTATACCCAGGTACGATTGTATAAGCGATGTTTGCCGCGACCGCGAAATCTTCTGCGTCTGTGTAAGAAATCTGGGTGTTGAACGCGGTCTTGGCGTTGAATTTATAAGTACCTCCGCCCCAAACTGCAAAGTTGCCACTCCACGGCTTATAGAAGTTCTTGGCAACATTGTCGTCACTGCCATAACCCAACATCACGAACAGAGTCAGGTCTTTAGTAGCATTGATGTCGAGACGGGCCTTGCCGGACCACTCCTCCCAATTGCTGTTATAGGCGACGACCCCGGTGATCGCGCCCCAGTCCCCCTTGTACTTAGCGCCGCCGACGACGTGCGGTACGTAACTGTCGATCGTATCAGTTGTGCCGGAGCCTTCTTCCAGAGAGATAAAGCTCGAAATTCCGTTTCCAGCGTCAAAATAATAACTGATCAGATTTGTATCTTTGATACCGTACTTGATAATAGTGTCTTGGATGACATTTCCAGCGTAGCCGATGAACTGATCATAAGGAGTTTCATCCTTACCAATACGGAGGCCGCCGAGCTGAATCCAGGCGAAATTAAGGGTAACACCCTTGTTAAACGCCCCTGTATTATAGGTTTCGGTGTATGGGTTGTAACTGGCGATACCGCTGTTCTTGGTATTTCCGAAATTAAAACGGGTCTCGGTGTAGGTCTTCAAGGTGCCAAGCTCGGTCTCCTGCCCAGTCCATGTCTTGAGCGTGAAACGCGTATTTTTCAGCCAGGTACTTTGTTCCGTTCCATCGCGGACGTCGGTCGCTCTGGCGCCGTCCAACGAGCCGACATCGCCGAAGCCGGCGTCATAGCGGATGTAACCGCCGACGCGCAGGCAGGTCTCGGTGCCGGGGATGTAGAAGTAGCCGGCGCCATAGACGTCGCAGATCTTGACGTATTCGGCCGGTTCCGGCTCGGCGACGGTCACCGCGTCGGCGGCGCGCGCGCCCGAAACTGCGATCAGGGCCGCAGCGGAGCCGAGAAGAAGGCTCTTGATGTTCATTTTCTTGAATCTCCAGTCAAAGGTTCAAGACAGGCCTGACATGCCGTTCGGCTTTTGCCACCCCCGTCCCCATCGTTGAAAAAGTCGCGCACCGGCGCCGCTTCTTCGCCTTGGGCATGGCTTAATCGGCCGTCATGTACAACAGAGATTGTGTCTGAAAGGCGGCTTTTTGATTCTTATGAAGGTCATGTTGCCCAAATATCACGTCATATATTTGTAAAAATGGAACATATTGAACAATCTATACAATCGAAACGCAAAGAAAGACACGGAAACGTGCCAAATGTGCCAATATTACAGTTTTATGACGAGAGATTTGCCGGCTAAATTTCCAAAGGAAGGGCGAACTTGAAAAAAACGAATCCGGGTCAGGACAGCCCGCGGGCTGCGCGTACCACGTCCTCGACCATGTCATCCCTCAACATCTCGATGGGAACGTGGCCATCCAACTCCGGCGACGGCCGGCTCAGCCAAAACCAGGCAAGCCTCGGATTGGCGATCGCCGAAAGCACCTCGCTGATCCCCGGGACCGGCCTGCCGTCGACGAACTGGGCCAAGGGGAAGACATGTTTGCGGCCGCCCTTGCGCAAGGCAACGACCTCACCGCGTCTTTGCCAGCGATGCAGCGTGGAGCGCGGGATACGGAGCCTCTCTTCCAGATAGGTCGAGCCGGCGACCTCGCCGGCCCAATCCTCGATCAGCATGGATTGCAGGTCCGCGGCTCGCTTGGCGATCGGCTGGGCCGTCGGCCTCCCTGTCTCCGACTTCGGCGGCGAGCGCCCGAAGGCGCGGTCGGATATGGCCGCGCCGTCGCTCGTTTCGTTCCCCGTCATCACACGGAGAAAGTCGGAGGCAAGGTCGGTCCACTCGCCGTTGAAGGAGCCGATGGCAAGGCGCTGCGCCGGCGGCAGGAAGGGGAGGGCGGCAGCCACATGGCCCGCGATCTTGCTTGCCGAAGTCAGCGCCTCGGCGTCCAGCATGACGCCATGCTGCATCAGCGCCTGTCGCACGGCTTCGGCCATAAGGCCTGCCAATGCCTCTTGTGAAATCCCGTCGGACGGGTTCTGGAATCTGGTCATGAATCTATCTTGCGGCCCGCGCTCCTCCCCAGGCGCCGGCGGTTGCTGAAAATTCTATCGCGGACAATAAAATATGCGACGGCAACGGGCCTCGCGGCCCGGCAACTTGCTGGTTTGCATCTTCACACCCCTGGTTTGGCGTGCCGAAATGTCAGTCGCGGAACGCCTATTTTGCATCTTAGAAGTCCAACGTGACAGGTCCGCGACAGCCGGCCCTGTTTGGAGGCAGCCGGCGATGACGCAACGGCATCTCTTCCCACGCAATTGCGGGACCGAAAGCCGCCACTGCTTTGTCAGGGTGTTCACAAGCGGATCATCGTTTCGCGGGAGCGATGATCTGCTCTATCTCTTTGTTTCGGCACGATTTTCGACGGAAGGCTACAGCGAATACACCAAGCCCGTCTGTAGGCCGATTAGAGAAGCCCGGCTTGCTCGGCCTCGCGGCGCAGGTTCTGGCGCGGGCGCGGGCCGATCTGCTGGATCACCAGCCCGGCCGCCAGCGAGCCGAGGTCGCCGCAGTCCTTGAGGCTGCGCCCGGTCGTGTAGCCGTAGAGGAAGCCGGCGGCATAGAGGTCGCCGGCGCCGGTCGTGTCGACCAGTTCCTTGATCTTCGTCGCCTGGATGGTGACGGTCTCGTCGCCGCGCACGATCACCGAGCCTTTTTCAGAACGGGTGACGGCGGCTATTCTGCAATCCTTGCGGATGGCGGCGAGCGCCTCCTCGAAGGAGGCGGTCTGGTAGAGCGACTTGATCTCGTGGCTGTTGGCAAAGACGATGTCGACGGTGCCCGAACGCATCAGCTCGAGGAATTCGTCGCGGTAGCGGTCGACGCAGAAGGAATCCGACAATGTCATCGACACTTCGCGGCCGGCCGCATGCGCCAGCTTCGCCGTCTGGCGGATAGCCTCCTTGGCGCGCGGCGGATCCCACAGATAGCCTTCGAAATAGGTCACCTTGGAGCCGGAGGCCTTGTCGGCCTCGACATCCTCGGGGCCAAGTTCGACGCACGCGCCGAGATAGGTGTTCATCGAACGCTCGCCGTCGGGCGTGACGAAGATCATCGAGCGCGCCGTCGGCGGTTCGCCCTTGAGCGGCCCGGTATCGAAGGCCACGCCCTGGGCATGGATGTCGTGCGTGTAGATTTCGCCCAGTGCGTCGTTCGACACCTTGCCGAAGAAGGCTGCCCGTCCGCCGAGGCTGGCGACGCCAGCCGCCGTGTTGCCGGCGCTGCCGCCGGAAGCTTCGATCGCTGGTCCCATGCGGCTGTAAAGCAATTCGGCGCGCCTGGCGTCGATGAGGTTCATCGCGCCCTTGATGATGCCGTTGGTCTCGAGAAAAGCCTCGTCGCATTGCGCGATGATGTCGACAATGGCATTGCCGATGCAAAGCACGTCATATTCCGGCATCAAAATCTCCGCCAAGGACTGCCCGGCTATCTGGCATGCCGGCCGGGCGCGGGTCTAGCGAGTTGGCGCTGCTTTGCCTACCCTGAAAATCGCCATTGCCTTCCGTGACGCCGCCCTCGGCGCCGATTGTTCGCCGGCTGCGGCAGCGTTCGTATCGAACTGGCCCACAACAGTCACGACCCTGACAGCTATGGTTTCACCGCGATCTAAACATTTCCGCGGCGTCGCGGGCTAGAAGCGGATCGTCCGGCGACAGGCTGAAGGGCGCGAACCACGAATGTCCGAAAAGACCGAAATGTCCACCGACCTGGCGCTGCTCGGCGTCCTGGCGGTGCTGTGGGGCGCTTCGTATACTTTCATCAAGATCGGCGTCGAGACGATCCCGCCCGTGACCTTCATCGCCGCCCGGACGCTGATCGCCGGGGCTATTCTCTTCACCATCATCCGCTGGCGGGGCCTCGCCATGCCCGCCGACGCGCCGACATGGCGCCGGTTCGCCTTCCAGGCCTGCCTCAACAGCGTCGTGCCGTTCACGCTGATCGCCGCCGCCGAGCGCTCGGTCGATGCCGGCCTTGCCACCATCCTCAATTCGACGTCGCCGATCTTCACCTTCCTGCTGACGGCATTGGTCACGCGCCATGAGCCCGTCACGGCGCGCAAGCTGGTCGGTGTCGGCGCCGGCATCGTCGGCATCTGTCTCATCATCGGCACGGAGGCGCTTGGCGGACTTGGCCATGAACTGTGGGCACAGCTTGCAATCGTCATTGCGACGATCTCCTATGCCGGGGCGGCGATTTTCGGCCGCGGCTTCAAGGGCCTCGATCCGATAATACCCGCCGCGGGTTCGATGCTTTGCGGCGCCGTGATGCTCGTGCCGCTCAGCCTGATCGTCGACCGGCCCTGGACGCTCGCGCCTTCGGCCGCGTCGATCCTGGCCCTGCTTGGACTGTCGGTCTTTTCAACGGCGCTGGCCTTCGTCATCTATTTCCGGCTGATCCACACGCTGGGCTCGGTCGGCACCACCTCCCAGGCCTATCTGCGCGTGCCGATCGGCGTCGGCATCGGCGCCATCGTCCTCGGCGAAAGCCTCGGGCCAGCGGCCTGGGTCGGCATGGCCTTCGTCGTTGCAGGCGTCGCGGCAATGACGATTCCGGCCAGGCAGGCCAGGCTCGCGCGATAATGCATGTCGCCCAAAAGTGTGAAGCGGTTTTGGGCCAAGCGACATGCTTCGAGACAAAAAACCCAAAGCGCGTCGACGAGACGCGCTTTGGTTGCGCCAGGGATCGAGGCGGCCTATCTGCGAAGCGTCGTTTCTCGATGAGGGCCTGGACCTGCCGTGATCCTAGACGCCGCCCGCGCCGCCGCCAGCCGGCTGTTCTCGCCTGAATTCCGCTCCGTCTTCCTGAAGACGCTGGGGCTGACGCTGCTCGCTTTGGCGGCGCTCTGGCTCGGCCTCGACAGCCTGCTCGAATGGCTGGCCTGGCCCTGGCTGCAAGCGCTGCTGCCAGGTCTGCCGTCCTGGGCTGGATGGCTGGGCGGCATCATCGCCGGCATCGTTCTGGCTGTGGGCTTGGCCTTGCTCGTCGCGCCGGTCACGGCGATCGTCGCCGGCCTCTTCCTCGACGATGTCGCCGAAGTGGTCGAGCGTGCCGACTATCCCAACGATCCGCCCGGCAGGCCCGTGCCCGCGCTGCATTCGCTCGTGCTGGCGATCAAATTCTTCGGCGTGGTGGTCCTCGGCAACATCGTCGCGCTGCTCTTGCTTCTGGTGCCGGGCATCAACATTGCCGCCTTCTTCATCGTCAACGGCTATCTGCTCGGCCGGGAATTCTTCGAGTTTGCCGCCATGCGTTTTCGTCCCGAACCCGAGGCCAAGGCGCTGCGCCGCAAATATGCCGGCACTGTGTTCCTCGCCGGACTGGTCATCGCCCTGTTCCTGGCGGTGCCGCTGCTCAACCTTCTGACGCCGCTTTTCGCGGCCGCCATGATGGTGCATCTGCACAAGACGGTTTCGGCGCGGGAGCCGGTCTAGCCCTGCTCCTTGCCCTCCCGGAACAGCGCCTGCAGCTTGCCGAACGGCATCGCCGCCCGGGTGAAGCCGAAGGTGCCGTCCTGCTGGATCTCGTGGGCCGCCGTCTCCAGCATGCCATAGGCGAAATTGGTCAGCCATGGTCCGAGCGAGATGCGCTTGACGCCGCCCATGGCAAGGTCGGCGATGGTGAAGCCTGGCCGGGCCATCACATTGACCGGCCGGCTCACCGACGAGCAGATCGTGCGCACCATCCCGACGTCGCTAATGCCCGGCGCGTAGAGCACGTCGGCGCCGGCTTTCTCGAAAGCCTGCAGCCGCTTGATGGTATCGTCGAGATCGCTCTTACCCCACAGGAAATTCTCGGCCCGCGCGGTGAAGACGAAATCGTGCTTGAGCGCGCGGGCAGCCTCGACGGCCGCCGCGACGCGTTCGGTCGCCAGCGCGAAATCGTAGATCGGATTGGCGTCGTCGCCGGTGTGGTCCTCGATCGAGCAGCCGGCGAGGCCCGCGGCTTCGGCCGCGAAGATGGTTTCGGCCGCCTGCTCGGGGCTGTCGCCCTTGCCGCGCTCCAGATCGGCCGAAACCGGCAGGTCTGTCGCCGCAGTCACCTCGCGGCAATGGTGGATCATGGCGTCGAACGTCACCGCGCCGTCCGGCAGGCCGCGCGAGAAGGCGAAGCCGGCGCTGGTCGTCGCCAGCGCCTTGAAACCGAACGAAGCGAGAAGCTTGGTCGTGCCGATATCCCAGGGGTTGGGTATGACGAAGGTGGAGGCATGCAGATCGCGAAAAATCTTGCCCTTGTCCATGGCGGGTCCTCGATTGGGGGTCGTAGAGGGAATTTATCGCGCTCGCTCGAACCGGGCAAACGAATGCGTCTGGCTCAGAAGCGCTCGGCGTTTTCTGCTGACAATTTCTCGAAGGCGCCAGAATCCTTGACGTAGCGCGACGCCTTGGCATCCCAGCGATAGGTGACGGAGATATCGTGCGAGACGGCCTTGGGCGCGGGTTCCTCGCAGCTTTCGCCGCTCGGCTTGGTGGCGTCGGTCACCGTCACCTTGATCGCCGAATAGGGTTTGTCGCCAGCATGCGTCTGGAAGGACAGGTCCTGCGTGCGCTTATAGGCGCAGACATTTTCGTCGAATGTGTTGATCTGGTCGATAGGCTCGAAGCGGCCGTCGCGGACCAGGATCAGGATCGTGCCGACATAGCCCTGGTTCGAATTGAAATGCGTGCTCATGGTTATGAGCGCGTCGTCATCCGGGCTGATCGCGAGCTTGCCCGGATCGCGAAAATAGGTGCTTTGGTCGGTTCCGACATTGACGGCGTCGAGCAGCTTCGGCTTGCCCGTGATGTCGTAAAGCGCCAGCGCGGCAAACCCTTCGGCGCTGTCCTGCGCCTGGCCGAGGTCGAAAAGCATCGCCAGCCGGTCCTTGCCGCCTGCCTTGACGGCGAGCACGGCGGCATTGGAAAGGCTGATGGTCTCGGGCGGCGAGCCGCCCTCGTCGCCGCCGAGGATGTCGCGCATCTCGATCGGCGCGCTGCCCTTGTAGAAACCGTCGTCGCCGGCCTTGAGATCGGGCACGATCATTTCGGCGAGGTCGAAATAGGTAACGTCCCGATGTCCGGGAACGGCGCTGCTCAGCTCCGGAAAGCTGACGGCCTGGGCCGCCGCGGCCGTCCACAGGCACGGCAGCAGCAGGCATGCAAGCATGAAATGGCATAGTTTGGAAATCATGGACCGCGCCCCCTCGGATGCGCTCACGCTAGCACGGCGTTTTGCGGTGCGCAGCCGGGTGCGATCAGCGTATGGGCACGAGTCCGGCCAACTCCCGCATGTCGTCGAACAATATGCCGCCGGCCGCCGCCAGGCCGTCGCGATCGGAGAACGGATCGGCGTGGTAGGAGAACACCCGCATGCCGGCGGCGATGCCGGCCTGGGTACCGGCGACGCTGTCCTCGATGACGATGCTGTCGGCCGGCGCGAAGCCCATCGTCTTTGCGGCATGCAGGAAGAGGTCCGGGAACGGCTTGCCGCGCCCGACCATGGTCGAGGAGAACATGGCATGCTCGAACAGCGGCAAAAGCCCGGTCTGCCCAAGCGTGATGTGCATCTTGGAGACCCGCGCCGAGGAGGCGACGCAATAGGCGATGCCGGCTTTGCGCACCGTCTCGATGAAGTCGCGCACATAGGGGATCGCCTCGACGCCACGCGAGAAAAGGTCCGGCAGGCCGGCATTCCAGCGATCGACGAAGTCGGAGCCGAGCCTGACCTCGGTCGTCTCTTCGATCTCCTTCTGCACCGAGGCCATGCTGCGGCCGGAGAAGTTCTTGCGGCAATATTCGAATGTCGTCGTAAAACCGGCGGCGGTCAGCCATTCGGCAAGGCGCCTGTTGGCAAGGTTCTCGGTGTCGACCAAGACCCCGTCGCAGTCGAAAATAACGAGTTTAGGGATTGCCATTCAAGCGGTGCCGGTCGACCCGAAACCGCCAGCGCCCCGCGTCGTGCCGCCGGCCAGCGCGCGTTCCTCGACCGCAACCTGGGTCACGGCGGCGAAGACGATCTGGGCGATGCGCAGGCCGCGCGTCACTGAAAAATCCTCGTCGCCGAGATTGACCAGCAGCACCTTCACCTCACCGCGATAGTCGCTGTCGACGGTGCCGGGCGAGTTGAGCACGGTAAGGCCATGCTTGAAGGCAAGGCCGGAACGTGGCCGCACCTGGCCTTCCATGCCTTCGGGGATTTCCAGGATCAGGCCGGTCGGCACCAGGGCTCGCTTTCCAGGCAGGATGAGCAGCGGCCGGTCTTCCGGCACCGCCGCGCGCAAATCCATGCCGGCGGCGCCCGCGCTCTCATAGGCCGGCAGAGGCAAGCCTTCACCATGCGGAAGCCTGACGAAACCGACGGTGGGGCCGATGACGGAGGAAGAATGGACAGCCGTGCGCATGAGCACACTCCTATCGGCGCGAAAGCCGATTCGGTCAACTCTGACGTAGGGCCTATCAACGGCTTTCTTTCGCGTCCGGTTCCAGGGCCCGTCAGCGCAGTTCCACCGGCACCACGGTCGTCTCCTTGATCTCCTCCATGACGAAGGAGGCCGAGACGTCCGACAGCGCCACCTTGGCGATCAGCCGCTGGTAGAGACGGTCATAGGCTTTCACGTCGGCGACACGGGCGCGCACCACATAGTCGAGATCGCCCGACATGCGGTAGACGCCGGTTATCTCCGGAAAGCCGGTCACCGCCGCGCGGAATTTCTGCAGCCAGTCCGGATCGTGGTTGGAAGTGCGGATCAGGATGAACACAGACAGGCCGAGGCCGAGCTTGTCGGCATCGACCAGCGCGACGCGACCGGTGATGACGCCATCTTCCTCCAGGCGCTTGACGCGCCGCCAGCAGGCATTGCGCGACAGCGCCACCCGCTCCGACAGCTGATCGACCGACAGCGTGCCGTCGCGTTGCAGCTCGGCCAGCAATCTTCGATCGATCTCATCAATTTCCACCGACATGTTGGGATGAATGTCCCATGAAGCCGGCAAAAGCAAGGACAATTTGGGACCGATGAACCAAACCCATGTGGCACGATACTCAGCATTCGGGGCTCATCCCGGCAGGAGGGATCACCATGACGACCAGGCTTGCGGCGCTCTTCACCTCTCACCCGGAGAAGGTCGGCGAGACCTATTTCGGCCACATGGCCTTCGCCGCCTGGTTCTGTTCGCGGCTGTCGATGGCGGCGGGCGCCGCGCTCGTTCACGCTTTCTTGCCATTTCTGTTCGAAACTACGGCGAGCCGAATCGTTCGCGAGCTCTATGAGCGCACGCACAACAGAGGCTCGCATGCGGTCAAGGAGCCGGCGGCTCTGATGGATCGCGCCTGATAGATGGTGGAAAGCGATGTGCCGGTGGGCGGCCTATCTTGGTGAAGCGGTCTTCCTCGAAGACATCATCACCGCGCCCTGCCACTCGCTGATCGCCCAGAGCCACTGCGCCCAGGAAGCCAAGTCGCCGACCAATGGCGACGGCTTCGGACTCGCCTGGTATGGCGACCGGCCCGAGCCCGGCCTTTATCGCGACATCCTGCCGGCCTGGTCCGACCCCAATCTGAAGAGCCTGTGCCGGCAGATAAAATCCGGCCTGTTTCTGGCCCATGTCCGCGCCTCGACCGGCGGCGCCACCAGCCGCATGAACTGCCACCCCTTCATCTCCGGCCGCTGGTCGTTCATGCATAACGGCCAGATCGGCGGCTTCGAAAAGATCCGCCGCGCGCTGGAGAATTCGCTTTCCGACGCGGTCTTCGACCAGCGCGAGGGCACTACCGATTCCGAGCTCTTTTTCCTGCTGATGATCGATGAAGGATTGTCCGGCGATCCGCAGGGCGCGGTCTCGCGGGCGACCAGCCGCGTGCTCGATACGTCGCGCCGGGCCGGCATCGAGCCCTCCCTGAAACTGACGGCGGCCTTTTCCGATGGCCAGGCGCTGTACGCGGTTCGCTATGCCACCGACGACTATGCGCCGACGCTCTATACCGGCGCCTTCGCCAAGCGCGACGGCCATTGCATCGTCTCGGAGCCCTTCGACCGCGACGGTGGCGAGTGGCAGGCGATACCCCCGGCGAGCTTCGTCACCATGACGAGGGACGGTACCGGGATCCGCCCGTTTGCGCCGGCGGCGAATAAGCTGGCGCTGGTCGGCTGACGCAAATCCCAAGCTGCCGCGTTCAGGCAGAGATCAGCAAAACGTAAGCACGGCGTAAGGACGCCAAAGCTCCCTCCTGTCATCTGTGGCGCCCGACGAACCGCGAATTCATTCGCACGCTCAAAAACGCATCGATAAGAGGATCACAGGACAATGTGCCGGTGGGCAGCCTATCTCGGCGACGCGATCTTCCTGGAAGACGTCATCGCCGCACCCTCCCATTCCCTGATCGCTCAGAGCCGCCAGGCGCGGGAGGCGAAATCGCCGACCAATGCCGACGGCTTCGGCGTGGCCTGGTATGGCGATCGGCCGGAACCCGGCCTTTACCGCGATGTCCTGCCCGCCTGGTCCGATACCAATCTCAGCAGTCTCGGACGCCAGATAAAATCCGGCCTGTTCCTGGCCCATGTGCGCGCCTCGACGGGCGGCGGCACCGGCCGCGCGAACTGCCACCCCTTCGTCTCGGGCCATTGGTCGTTCATGCACAACGGCCAGATCGGCGGCTTTGAGCGGGTCCGTCGGGTGCTGGAGAATTCGCTCTCGGATGCGCTGTTCGACCAGCTCGAAGGGACCACGGATTCCGAACTCTTTTTCCGCGTGATGCTCGACGAAGGCCTCGCGCAGGATCCGCAAGGCGCGGTGTCCCGCGCCACCAGCCGCGTGCTCGAGGCTGCGCGCCGCGCCGGCATCGAGCCGGTCCTGAAACTGACCGCCGCCTTCAGTGACGGAAGGGCGCTTCACGCCGTTCGCTACGCCACCGACGGCCAGGCTCCGACGCTCTACACCGCCGCCTTCGCCAAGGGCGTTGGTCGTTGCATCGCCTCGGAACCGTTCGATCGCGATGGCCGGACCTGGCACGAGATTCCGCAATCGAGCTTCGTGACGATGACCCGCGACCGCACCAGCATCCGGCCGTTCGCGCCAGCTGCCGCCGCGCTGGCGCTGGCAAGCTGAGGTCTCGGCATACTCTCTGCCGGCGGCTTCCGCCGCCAGCCGGCTACTGATCGAAGCGCGACAGAGCGTAAGGCGCGAGCAACGCATCGCGCTCGTCGTCGAGGATTTCGCGGGCAACGAACAGCCCCACGGCCGGCGCCAGCGTGATGCCGGAATGGGTGACGGCGATGTAGAGGCCGCCGACACCGTCGGTGCGGCTGACGATCGGGAAACCATCGGCCGGCGTCGGACGGTAGCCGATCGTGTGGAAGTCGAGTTCCAGCCCGTCGGCGCCGCGCAGCATCGCTTTCATCGCCTCGAAAAGCGCGCGCGCGTCGGCCTGCGGGCTCTCGCCCGGCTCGCCGCCGCCGAAGTCAGAGCCGGCGACGATGCGTCCCTCGGCCGTCTGGCGCATATGCAGTTTCTCGGCCAGCACCAGCCCGTTGAGCAGCTTCTTGTAGGGGCGAGAGTGCACGATCAGGCCGGGCGGGGTCCCGATCGGCAGCTTCACGCCCGCCGTCGAGGCGATCGCCGGAGCACCGGCGCCCGCTGCAATCACCACCTCGTCGGCGGCGATGCTCTCGCCCGATACGACGACGCCCGTGACCTTGCCGTTGGACAGCGCCAGCGCATCGACAGTTCCCGTGACGATCCGCGCGCCGCGCCGTTCGGCGTCCGCCAGCAGCGCTTTTGTGGTCGCCACAGGCTCGGCCACGCCTTCCTCTGCGACGTAGAGCGCAAACGCCGGAAGCTTCGCCAGGTTGGGCTCGATGCGCGCCGCTTGTTCGCGCCCGACCCGCGCGATGCCATAGCCCCAGGACGAATGCTCGGCCGCGTACGTCTCGAGCTCGTCCGCGGGCAGGTCCCAGCACAGGCCGCCGCACCAGGCGAGCGGCAGGCCGGACAGGTCGTTCGCCAGCCGTTTCCATTCGGCCATGGCGCGGATGCGCAGCCAGAAATAGGGTTCCGGATTGCCCCAGCTTGCATTGATCCAGGCAAAGGAATTCGGCGTGGCGACGCCGCCGGCGCCGCTTGTCGAGACGACTGTAACGCGCGCGCCGGCTTTCGTCAGATGCCAGGCGATCGAGGCGCCGATGATACCGGCGCCGACGACGATGACTTGTTTTGCGCTGCTCATGCGGACCTTTTGAGGAGAATTTCCCGTCATGCCACCATGCCGGCTTGACCTCAAGTGGAAGGCGGCTAGGCACCGCCCACCGCTACCGCCTGCGCGCCGGCAATCAGGTCCTTCAGCTCTTCGCAGCGCCGCATGAGCCGGGAAGAGTCGACTTTCTTCGCGACCGCCAGCGCGGTGCCGAGCTCCAGCTCAGCGCCGGAACGATCGCCGATCTTGATGAGCAGCGCCGCGAGCGACAGCCTGGCGTCGGCGACATTGATCGGCGAGCCGATCTCGTTCCAGCGCCAGCATGCGATCTGCAGCTCCCGGGCAGCTTCGGCGAGGCACTCTTCCTGCATGAAAAGCTCCGCCTTGGCTTCCGCGGTCAGCGCCTGGATGGAGGCCATCGGCCAGCGCTGCGGCTGGGTCTCCAATTCGGCGATTACCTCTCTCGCCCGCTCGCGCCGATTGATGCGCGCCGCCACTTTGGCCAGCGTGGCAAGGACCATGCCTCGCCGCTGCAACGTCGGCCAGCCATTGCCCACCAAGGACCGTTCGAGAGCGCTGAAAGCGGCCTCCGCCTGTCCTTGCTCGAGTTGCAGCAGCGCAAACCCGGGCTGCGGATCCCAGCCCGCGGCGTGCGACGCGCGGTAGGCGGTTTCGGCTTCCGTGAATTCTCCGGCCGCGAGGTGAATATCGCCCAGCACGCGCAAGGCATCGCCCGTCGCCCAGGGCGCGTCGAGGGCGAGCTGGTCGAGCGCCGTGCGCACCAACGCCTCCGCCTCCTTCAGCGTGCCATGAACGCCGAGCACTTCGGCGCGGTGCAGCCGGCACGAGCCCGAAAGGTCTTCCAGCCCATGTCCCCTGCACCAGTCCTCATAGCCAAGCGTCCATTGGTTGGCGCGTGACCAGTCGCCGAAATTCCGGCAGGCCCACAGGATGTTGCAGTAGAGGATGCCGCCGACAACCGGGTCGACGTCGCTGGACAGGCCGAGCGCCGCGGCAAAATCCTGATCCTCCTGCCCGGATTTGGTTTCGCCGAGGCAAAGCTTGAAGAAGCCGCGATAGATCAGGCCGAGGGACTCCACGACCGGGTCGCCGAGATGCCTGCCGACCGCGAAGGCTTGCTCGGCGAGCGCAAGCGCCTGCTCCGGCTCGGCTTCCGCGCCCATGATGCGAGCGCCCATCCAGCACCAGAGGCCGTGCTCCCTGCTGTCGTTGGCGGCATCGATCAATTGCGCGGCACGCTTGTGCCAGCCCTTGGCGACGGCAAGTTCGCCTCTCTCGAGATGGATTCTGGCCAGGGTTATTGCCGGCGAAGCCGCGCGCAGGCGCTCGCCGGCGACGCCAAAGGCCGTCACCGCGCGCGCCAGAAGCGGGATCGCTTCGGCCGGCCGCCCCATGCATTCCAGTGCCAGCGCCCATTCCTCGAGATCGGGCGTGAGCAACTCGTCGGCGGCATCCGCTTTTGCGAAGGAAGCCGCGGCCTCATGCCATTTTCTGACTGCAACGGCCGCGCGTGCCGACAGGATTGATGAACCGGGGCTCGAAGGCCCGTTGCCAGCATCGGCCCGCGCCGGCCCGTTTTCCGAAGCGGTCGCCTGGTCGAGGCAAATCCGGTAGCCGAAGCGGGGCAGGTTGCGCAGTGACGTCTCCATACCGCCCTGGCGAAGGATGCCGCGGGCAAGGCTCGCGACGCGCTGCAGCGAAGCCTCGGTCACCGTCACGCCGGGCCACAGCGTCTCAAGCAATTCGTCCTTGCTCATGGCACGGTCCTGGTGCCGCAGCAAAATGGCGATGAAATCGAAGACGAGGGGCTGCGCCTCGATCTCGTTTCCAGCGAGACGAAGGGCACGGGAGTCTTCATTGAGTTCGAAGTCGCCGAAGCAATAAATTCCCATCGGCAGCAATCCCTGTAACGGCAATAGGCAAAAGATCAGAAGAAGATAAGGGCGGCGTAAGGACTGTTGGCCGCCTGTTCCGTAATTCTCCGTCTGCCTGGCGGGCCAAGCCGCAGTTTAGCGCAGCGGCCCCCGGCATGTCACCGGCACCGACCTGATCGGGCGCCCGGGGCATTTGAACCCAGATCAAGGAGATTGCAAAATGCAGAAATACATCATCGAACGGGAGATTCCCAAGGTCGGCACCTTCGAGCGCCAGCAGCTTCGCGACGCGTCCAGGGCCTCGAACGCCGTTCTGGCCGAGCTCGGTCCGGACATCCAGTGGGTCGAATCCTTCGTGGCCGACGACAAGACCTTTTGCGTCTATCTCGCCAAGGACGAAGCGATCATCCAGCGCCACGCCAAGATGAGCGGCTTCCCGGCGACGAAGATCACCGAGGTCAAGCGCCTGTTCGATCCGACGACGGCTTACGCCACCGCCTGACCGGGAGGGATCGATCGTGAAGCGCTTTGCGGAAATCGTCCTTGCGGTCGGCGCCTCGGCGCTGTTTTACAGCACTGCTGTCGCCCATGACATGCCCGATCCCGTGCTCAACCGGTCCCGGGAAATGGCGGCCAAGTACCTCGACATCAAGGTCGCCAAGGCGGACGGCTACCAGCAGCTGTTCGAATGCACGACGCATGACGAGCACGGCACGATGGGCGTCCATTTCATCCATCCCGCCCGCGCCGGCGACGGCAAGCTGGTGCTCGGCGAGCCGGACGTGCTGACCTACGAGCCGGAGGCCGATGGCTCGATGCAGCTCGTCGGCATGGAATACATCGTCTTCGAAAAGGACTGGAAGGGGAAAAGCGTACCTGAATTCCTCGGCCGCACCCTGCAACGCAAGACGACGGTGGGCGTCCACCCGGTGGACCCCTACTACGAACTCCACGTCTGGCACTGGCGGCACAATCCGGCCGGCATGTTCGCCGACTGGAACCCGTATGTGAGCTGCGAGCACGACCGGTCCTGACCTTTTGTCGGCAAAAGGCCTTTGGGAGGGCCACCGGTGGCCCTCCCTTCACCGTTTTATCGAAAAGAGATATGATCATGACTATTCTTGTGCAGGAGCGTGCGGCCAGTCCGTCCGTGCTCCGGCGCGCCTTCGCCGTGGCCATCGATATCTGCCATGCCGGCGGAAGTTTCCTTGCGCGCATCATCCGCATCCGCAGGGATCGCGCCCTGCTGGACGAGCTGCCGGACTACCTGCTGCGCGACATCGGCATCGACCGCTCGGAAATCTCGTCGGTCACCTGGTTCGGCAGCAAGGCCGGTAGCGACGGTCCGTGGATTTGAAGGGCCAGCCTCTTTTTCCCGTGGCGCTTCCCGGGTCGCGACCAGCACTCTGCCCAAAACCGTCGACAGGCCGGGAAAGCGCTGCTAGAAGCCCGCGCCACAGACAGGATTCCACGACTTGGCAGAAGACATCGAACAGGCCGTATCGCGCCGCCGCACCTTCGCGATCATCGCCCACCCCGACGCGGGCAAGACGACGCTCACCGAAAAGCTGCTGCTGTTCGGCGGCGCCATCCAGCTTGCCGGCGAGGTCAAGGCCAAGAAGGATCGCATCCAGACGCGGTCCGACTGGATGAAGATCGAGCGCGAGCGCGGCATCTCCGTCGTCACCTCGGTGATGACCTTCGAATATGAAGGCAATGTCTTCAACCTGCTCGATACGCCCGGCCACGAGGATTTTGCCGACGACACCTACCGCACGCTGTCGGCGGTGGATTCGGCCGTCATGGTCATCGACGCCGCCAAGGGCATCGAGCCGCGCACGCTGAAGCTGTTCGAGGTCTGCCGGCTGCGCGACATCCCGATCATCACCTTCGTCAACAAGATGGACCGCGAAAGCCGTGATCCGTTCGAGATTCTCGACGAGATCGAGCAGAAGCTGGCGCTCGACACGGCGCCCATCACCTGGCCGATCGGCCGCGGCAGGACGTTTTCCGGCACCTATCACCTGGCGCTCAATGCCGTGCGCAGGGGTGATGAGGAAATGGAGCGCATGCCCGTCAACGGCCCGGATTCCAACCGCGTCGCCGGGCTCTTGCCGGACAATGAGCGCGAAGCCTTCATCGAGGAACTGGAGCTCGCGCGGGAAGCCTGCCGCCCGCTCGACGTGGAAGCCTTCCGCGAAGGTCATCTGACGCCGGTCTATTTCGGCTCGGCGCTGCGCAATTACGGCGTCCGCGATCTGATCGAGGCGCTGGGCGCCTACGGCCCGCCGCCCCGCGCGCAGGAGGCCGATACCCGCACGGTCGAGGCGACGGAGGAGAAGATGACCTCCTTCGTCTTCAAGATCCAGGCCAACATGGACCCCAACCACCGCGACCGCATCGCCTTCGTGCGCGTCTGCTCGGGCACGCTGGAGCGCGGCATGAAGGCCAAGCTTGTGCGCACCGGCAAGCCGATGTCGCTCTCGGCGCCGCAATTCTTCTTCGCCCGCACCCGCGTCACCGCCGACGAAGCTTACGCCGGCGACGTCGTCGGCATTCCCAACCACGGCACGCTGCGCATCGGCGACACGCTGACCGAAGGCGAGGAGATCCTGTTCCGCGGCGTGCCCAATTTCGCGCCGGAAATTTTGCGCCGCGTGCGGCTCGGCGACGCCATGAAGGCGAAAAAGCTCAAGGAAGCGCTGCACCAGATGGCCGAGGAGGGCGTCGTCCAGCTGTTCTCGCCCGAGGACGGCTCGCCGGCCATCGTCGGCGTCGTCGGCGCGCTGCAGCTCGACGTCTTGAAGGAGCGGCTCAACATCGAATACACGCTTCCTGTGGATTTCGAGATGTCGCGTTTCTCGATCTGCCGCTGGATTTCGGCCGACGACAAGGCGGAAGTGCAACGCTTCATCGAGGCGCATCGCGGCGACATCGCCCGCGACCTCGACAACGATCCGGTGTTTCTGGCCCAGCACGCCTTCTCACTGAATTACGAGGCCGAGCGCTGGAAGGCGATCCGCTTCGCCACCGTCAAGGACTACCAGGTCCGCGACAAGGCGGCGTGATTCTAGTGAGTAGTGAAGTAGTTGATTGGTAATTGGAAAGAGCTGGCATCACTACTCACTACTCACTAATTCTCATCCCCTTGCCGCCGCTTCGATCTTGTCGATCTCGATCTTTCCCATCTGCATCATGGCGTCCATCACCCGCCCGGCCTTGCCCCGGTCGGGGTCCATAAGCAGGCGCGGCAGCTGTTCCGGCACCACCTGCCAGGAAACGCCGAACTTGTCCTTCAGCCAGCCGCAAGGTCCGGGCTCGCCACCTTCGCTGAGCCTGGTCCAGAAATGATCGACCTCTTCCTGCGTCTTGCAGTCGATCGATTGCGATATGGCTTCGGTGAAATTGAATTCCGGTCCACCATTGAGCGCCTGGAACGGCACTCCGTCGAGCTCGAACGTGGTCACCAGCACCTTGCCCTCGTCACGATGGCCCTTGGGCCAGCGCATGATGCTCAGCACCTTCGAGTTCTTGAAGATGGAAATGTAATGGTTCATCGCCTCTTCGGCCTGGCCGTCGAACCACAGGCAGGTGGTGATCTTTTGCATGTGTTTGTCCTCCGAATGCTTCTTTTGCGGTTACCGTCAAACGGCTGGCCGCGAGAAATGGTGCCATGCCGTCTGCCCAAGGACGGCCGGGCGGGCCGCGATCCGACACAGGCTTGCTGTTTTTCCGCAAGAATCTGGCGCAGTGCAAAATGGTGGTCATGCCGGGCCGTGATCGCTATAACCGCTGCCGACTAAAATTTGAGCGCCGCCCGCCGCGCATCGGCGCGGCCAGCCAGCAAGGACAGTTCGATGCCTGCCTATCGTTCCCGCACCACCACCCATGGCCGCAACATGGCCGGCGCCCGCGGCCTGTGGCGCGCAACCGGCATGAAGGACAGCGATTTCGGCAAGCCGATCATCGCCGTGGTCAATTCCTTCACCCAGTTCGTGCCGGGCCACGTGCATCTGAAGGACCTCGGCCAGCTTGTCGCGCGCGAGATCGAGAAGGCGGGCGGCGTCGCCAAGGAGTTCAACACCATCGCCGTCGATGACGGCATCGCCATGGGTCACGACGGCATGCTCTATTCGCTGCCGTCGCGCGAGCTGATCGCCGACTCGGTCGAATACATGGTCAACGCGCATTGCGCCGATGCCATGGTCTGCATCTCCAACTGCGACAAGATCACCCCCGGCATGCTGATGGCTTCGCTGCGCCTCAATATCCCGACCGTCTTCGTCTCGGGCGGACCGATGGAGGCCGGCAAGGTGGTGCTGGCCGGCAAGGCGCAGGCGCTCGATCTGGTCGACGCCATGGTCGCGGCTGCCGATGACAAGATCTCCGACGAGGACGTCAAGGTCATCGAACGCTCGGCCTGCCCGACTTGCGGTTCCTGCTCCGGCATGTTCACCGCCAATTCGATGAACTGCCTGACCGAGGCGCTGGGCCTGTCTCTGCCCGGCAACGGTTCGACCTTGGCCACCCATGCCGACCGCAAGCGCCTGTTCGTCGAGGCCGGCCATCTCGTCGTCGATCTCGCCCAGCGCTATTACGAGCAGGACGACGAAACGGCCCTGCCGCGCAGCATCGCCTCCAAGGGCGCCTTCGAGAACGCCATGGCGCTCGATATCGCCATGGGTGGTTCGACCAACACGGTTCTGCACATCCTCGCCGCCGCCCATGAGGGCGAGGTCGATTTCACCATGGAGGACATCGATCGGCTGTCGCGCAAGGTGCCTGTGCTTTGCAAGGTCGCGCCAGCCAAGTCCGACGTCCACATGGAGGACGTCCACCGCGCCGGCGGCATCATGGCCATTCTCGGCCAGCTCGACGAGGCCGGTCTGATCAATCGCGACCTGCCGACTGTGCACACGGCGACCCTTGGCGAGGCCCTCGACCATTGGGATATTTCGCGCACCTCTGCCGAAAACGTCCGCGACTTCTTCCTGGCCGCTCCCGGCGGCGTGCCGACCCAGGTGGCCTTCAGCCAGGACCGCCGCTGGGACGAGCTCGACACCGACCGCGAGAAGGGCGTCATCCGCTCGGCCAGGACGCCGTTCTCGAAAGACGGCGGCCTTGCCGTGCTGAAGGGCAATCTGGCGCTCGACGGCTGCATCGTGAAGACCGCCGGCGTCGACGAATCGATCCTGAAGTTCACCGGCCCGGCCCGCGTCTTCGAAAGCCAGGACGCCTCCGTCAAGGCGATCCTCGGCAATGAGATCAAGGCCGGTGACATCGTCGTCATCCGCTATGAGGGACCGCGCGGCGGCCCCGGCATGCAGGAGATGCTCTATCCGACCAGCTACCTGAAGTCGAAGGGCCTCGGCAAAGCCTGCGCCCTGATCACCGACGGCCGCTTCTCCGGTGGCACGTCCGGCCTGTCGATCGGCCACGTTTCGCCGGAAGCCGCCGAAGGCGGCGCGATCGGGCTGGTCCAGGAAGGCGACACGATCGAGATCGACATCCCCAACCGCACGATCCGGCTCGCCATCAGCGACGCCGAGCTTGAAGCGCGCCGCACGGCGATGAATGCGAAAGGCCCGGATGGCTGGAAGCCGGCCGAAAAGCGCAAGCGCAAGGTGACGACCGCGCTGCGCGCCTACGCCGCCTTCGCCACCAGCGCCGACAAGGGCGCTGTGCGGAAAGTGCCGGAGTGATGAACGCCTCTCCTTCTCCCGCAAGGGGAGAAGGAGAGCGCCGCGCTACGGCATCAGCTGATATTCATAAAGTTTCTGGTAGAGCCCGCCCTGCTTGAGCAGGGCCTTGTGCGGGCCGCTTTCCACCACCTTGCCCTTTTCCAGCACCACGATCGTGTCGGCTTGGTGCACGGTGGAAAGCCGATGCGCGATCACGATGGTCGTGCGGCCGACGGTGAGCTGCTGCAGCGCGTCGCGGAACAGCGCTTCCGACTCGGCGTCGAGCGCGCTGGTCGCCTCGTCGAGCAGCAGGATCTCGGCGTTGCGCAGCATGGCGCGCGCGATCGAGATGCGCTGGCGCTGGCCGCCGGACAAAAGCGAACCGTTCTCGCCGACCTCCGTGTCGTAACCCTTGGTCATGGCGCTGATGAACTCATGCGCGTTGGCGGCCTTGGCGGCGGCGATCACCTCTTCGTCGGTCGCGCCCTCGCGGCCGAGGCGGATATTGTGCATGACGGTGCCGGCAAACAGGAACGTGTCCTGGCTGACATAGGCGATCTTCTGCCTGAGCGAATCGAGCGTCGCGAACGAGATGTCCTGGCCGTCGAACATCACCTTGCCGGTCTGCGGGTCGTACATGCGCATGATCAGGTTGAGGATCGTCGACTTGCCGCTGCCGGACGGCCCGACCAGCGCCGTCATCTTGCCGGCCTCGAGCGTCAGGTCAAAACCTTCGAACACCGGCGGGCTTTCCGGATAGGCGAAGCTCACATTGTCGAACCGGATTTCGCCCGGGCCGGGTTGCAGCGGAGTGGCGCCGGGTTTCTCGGCGAGCGTCAGCGGCCGGTCGGCGAGCTGGAACATCATGCGCACGCCGACGATGCCGGTCTCGAGCGAGATGCGAACGCGGGCCAGGCGCTTTGCCGGCTCATAGGCCAGGAGCAGCGACGCGATGAAGGCCATGATGTTGCCCGGCATTTGCCCGCCCTGCAGCACCAGGAAGCCGCTGACGAAGACCGCCCCGGCGATCGCCAGGCCGGCAAGCGTTTCCATCACCGGACTGGTGGCGGCCTCCAGTGTTGCGATGTTGTTGGCGCGGTTCTCGACATCGGAGACGGCCTTGTACATGCGTTTGCGCATCGCGCCTTCGAGGTTGAAGGATTTGACGACGCGCACGCCGATCGCCGTCTCCTGCATCACATGCACGATCTGGCCAAGCGACATGAATTCCATGGACGCGATCTTGCGCACGCGTTTCAGGATGCGGTTGACGCCATAGATCGCCACCGGCCCGACGGCAAAGCAGATCAGCGACAGCCACGGCTGTTGCCAAACCATGACCGCGACCAGCACGATCAAGGTCACTAGGTCGCGCACATAGGAGGTGACGACGAGGTCGAGCACGCTGCGCGCGGCCTGAGCGTTGTTGGTCATGCGGGCGATCAGGTCGGCCGACGAGGTCGAATGGTAGAATTCGATGCCTTGCGCCAGGATGCGATCGTAGATTTTGCGCTGCCGGTCGGCGATGATGGCGTTGCCGACACGGCTCATGCAATAGGCCTGCACGAACGTTGCGAAGCCCTTGAGCAGGAAGATTCCCGCGACGCTCGCCGCTATCATGTTGACACGGTCGAGCCTCTTGAAGACGACGAATTCGTTGGTGATCTCGCGCAGGATCCAGGCGCTGGCGCCAGTCATGGCGGCCACCACCAGCATCGAGACTATGGCTGCGCCATAGCCGAATCTATGCTCGTGGAAGGATTCCCTCACCAGCCTTGCGATGAGGCGCTGGTTTTCCGTGGAACGGAAGAAGCGAAACAACGGCCGATCCTGAGTCTGGCTGCGAGAATTTCGGATTCGCCACGAGGGCGAGAGGCGGCTTATAGAGCGAGTTGCGGCGCGATGGAACCTTTCGGCTGCCGGGGAAAGAAAAGGCTGCGCCAGGCTGTCTTTTCGGCCACGATGATTGCCGATTATTGAAAAGGGTGACGACAGATGGATTTCGACCTCATCGTGCGCGGCGGCACGCTGCCGGACGGCAGGATTGCCGATATCGGCATTGCCGGCGAAACCATCCGGGCGGTCGAGCAGAAACTGCCGGGCTCCGCGCCGACCGAGATCGACGCCAGCGGCAATCTGGTCTCGCCGCCCTTCGTCGATCCGCATTTCCATATGGATGCGACGCTGTCCTACGGCATCCCGCGCATCAACGCTTCCGGAACGCTGCTCGAAGGCATTGCGCTCTGGGGCGAGTTGAAGCCGCTCCTGACGCATGAAGCGGTGCGCGAGCGCGCGCTCGCCTATTGCGACTGGGCGGTGTCGATGGGCCTGCTCGCCATCCGCAGCCATGTCGACGTCTGCGACGACCGGTTGCTCGCGGTGGAAGCGCTGCTCGATGTCAAGAAAACCGTCGCACCCTATATCGACCTGCAACTGGTCGCGTTTCCGCAGGACGGCCTCTATCGCTCCCCGACGGCGCTGAAGAACACCATCCGCGCGCTCGACAAGGGCGTCGATATCGTCGGCGGCATCCCGCATTTCGAGCGCAGCATGGCCGATGGCACGCGCTCGGTCACGGAGCTTTGCGAGATCGCGGCCAAACGCGGCCTGATGGTCGACATGCATTGCGACGAGACCGACGATCCGCTGTCGCGCCATATCGAGCAACTGGCCTATGAAACGCAGCGCCTCGGGTTGCAGGGCAGGGTGGCCGGCTCGCACCTCACCTCCATGCATTCGATGGACAATTACTACGTCTCGAAGCTTTTGCCGCTCATCGCCGAGGCCGGCGTGTCGGCAATCCCCAATCCGCTGATCAACATCATGCTGCAGGGGCGCCACGACACCTTTCCGAAGCGGCGCGGCCTGACCCGGGTCAAGGAGATGCAGGCGCTCGGCATCCGCGTCGGCTGGGGCCAAGATTGCGTGCTCGACCCCTGGTATTCGCTAGGCACCGCCGACATGCTCGACGTCGCCTTCATGGGCCTGCATGTCGCGCAGATGTCGAGCCCGGCCGACATGGCGCGCTGCTTCGACATGGTGACCAACGTCAACGCCGCCATCATGGGACTGGACCATCTGGGTCTCGCGGTCGGCAAGCGGGCGAGCCTCGTCGTGCTCGATGCCGGCAATGCGATCGAAGCCGTTCGCCTGCGCCCCGAGCGCCTCTGCGTCATTGCCAGGGGCAAGGTCGTGGCCGAGCGGACCAGGCAGGAGACCAGGCTTTCGATCGCGGGCAGGCCCGGCCAAGTGAACCGCAGGCATAAAACAGCGTAGATCTCTGCCTCCCGGTTTGACCAGTCACCTGGGCCGGCGAGGCAAGTATCATGAACGGTTCGCTATTGGCTGAAACGCTCGTCACTTCGTCATTCTATGGCGAAGCAAGGAGCGAAGCGACGCGGCGCAGACCATAGAATCCATTCCGTGACGTACGAGCTTTGCGGCGGTCCAGAATGGCCTCCGTCCTGCGCCGCCTTCGCTCTTCGCGCGAGGTCACGGCATGGATCCTCCTCGGGTCTGCGCGTCCGCTTCGCTCCCGCTCCGCCCGTGGATGACGAAGTTCCAGCGCTTCGGCCAGCCTCGATTTCCGCTGGTCTTACGGATTTCCCTCGTCAAACCGGCTGCTTGCGGCTAGGGACCCGGCATGGCCCTGTCCCTTGCGCGCAATTTCACGATCAGGAACATGTTGCTCGCCGGCATCCTCTTGATGCTGGCTGGCGACTTCATGTTCGCGCTGAACGACGCGATGGGCAAATGGCTGGTCGCGAGCTTCTCCGTCGGACAGGTGGTGCTCATCCGCTCGATCGGCGCCTTCATCGTGCTGGGTCCGATGATCGCCAACCAGGGCACGGCCAGGCTGTTTCACATGGACCGGCCGGTTTTGCAGTTCCTGCGTGTCGTGGCCACCACAACCGATACCGGGCTGTTCTATGCCGCGGTCGTCTACCTGCCGCTGGCCGACGTGATGAGCTTCTACATGGCCGGGCCGATCTATGTCGCGGCCCTGTCGCATCTCTTGCTCGGCGAAAAGGTCGGCTGGCGCCGCTGGCTGGCGATCCTGGTCGGCTTCTGCGGCGTGCTGATCATCCTGAAGCCGTCCTCGGCGGCCTTCTCGTTGTCTTCGGCCTTCGCGCTCGTGGGCAGCATCGCCTTCGGATTCGCCATCATCCTCGGCCGTCTCCTGCGCGGCACCAGCGACACGAGTTTGGTTACCTGGCAGACCATCGGCACGCTGATTGTCGGCGGCCTGCTCACCATCGGCGCCTGGCGCACGCCGTCGCCGCTCGATTTCGGGGCCATGCTTTTGCTCGGCGTCGTCTCTTGCGCCGCGCATCTGATGATCACAAGGGCGCTGAAGCTGGCGCCGGCCTCGACGCTGGCGCCGCTGCATTACACCCTGCTCCTGTGGGCTGTGGTCTTCGGCCTCGTGTTCTTCGGCGATGTCCCGGGGCCGCGTATCCTGGTCGGCGCGGTCATCGTCGTGCTCGCCGGCCTGTTCATCTTCCATCGCCAGAAGGTGGTGGAGACCGAGGTGCCGCCGGAGAATGTGCCGAAGGGCGTGAACTAACCCGCACGTATCGCTGCCAGATGCCTGGAGAATTCCGTTGTCTCCATCAACGCCTTGCAGCGGGCGAAGCGGCCGTCGGCATAGGCTCGGAAATCGTCGGCCGGATTGTCGTTGGCGAGCTGGATCAGTCCCCAGAGCGTCCAGAGCAGATCGCACATCGCCTTGTAGATGACGATACGTCCGCGCTCCGCCGGCCTCGCCTCGCCGCCGAAATAGGCGTGCATCAGTTCCTCGTCCTGGCCGACATCGAATTTGCCCTCGACCGAAAGGTCGCCGAGGTCCCACAGCGGATCGTTCATGCCGGAATATTCCCAGTCGACGATCCACATCCGATCGCCGGTATCGAGGAAATTCTCGCACAGCGGGTCGCAATGGCAGGCGGCGAGCGGGATTGCGTGCGCGGCAAGGGCCGCGCGCACAGCTTCCGCCTCGCGCACCACGTCGTGATAGCCGGCGGGCAGCGCCACGTCCTTGGTCGACAAAACCTTGAGATAGTCGTCGATCATCGCGAACAATTCGAAGCGGAAGGGAAAGACCGCGCCGGAAGAGTGGAGCTTGTGGAAGGCCTGGCCGGCCCGCGCCGGGCTGCCCGGCCGCGCCTTGAATTTTTCGGGCGACATCGTCTCGGCGCCAGCAATAAAACGCGTCGCCATCAGGCCGGACGCCGGATCCGCGTAGAGCACTTCGGGACTGACGCCGGCCCTGGCCGCCTCGCGCGCCGCCACCGCCTCGTTGGCGCGGTTGATATATTCTTGCGTGCCCTTGCCGGGAATGCGCAGACACGCTTCGCCGGCCCTGTAGACCATGTTGGTCAGGCCGCCCAAACGCTGCAGCGGTCCGTCATAGCCCGCCAGCGCCGGAATGGCGGCCAACGCGGCGCGCGCCTCGTCCATCGTCATCCCCTTTACCATCACACGATGTTTTATAGCGGAACGGTTCCACAGTTTTTGCCGCTTGGCTACCATTGCGGATACGAATCGGCGGCGGGAGCAGAAATGGCGGACGGCAAGCACAGCGGCTCGCTAAGCGCGGCCTACGCCGCGAAGCGGCCTGAGGAAGTGGCGGCGATCTATGACAGCTGGTCCGAGACCTATGACGCCGACATGTCGGCCGCCGGCTACCGCCACCCGACGATATGCCTTGCGCTGCTTGCCCGGCACCTGCCGCGCGGCGCCGAACCCTTGCTCGACGCCGGCGCCGGCACCGGCCTGATCGGCGAATGGCTGGCCATCACCGGCTATCCCAGGGTCGAGGCGCTCGACATCTCGCAAGGCATGCTGGACAAGGCAGGCGCGAAGGGCGTCTACACGGCGCTGCATCGCCTGGCGATGGGCGACGCTTTGCCCTTCGCCGGCGGCGCCTATGCCGGCATTGTTTCGGCGGGCGTCTTCACCTCGGGCCATGTCGGGGTCGAGGGACTGGACGAGCTGATCCGCATCTGCCGTCCAGGCGGCGTCATCGTGCTGACCGTCAAGAACACGCTGTGGCAGGCCGGCTTCGCCGAGCGCATCGCCGGGCTTGAGGCTCAAGGCAGGTTGAAGCGTGTCGAGGAAACGGCGCCCTATGCCTCGATGCCGGGCGAAACCGATACCGTGCCGAGCAGGGGGCTTGTGCTGCGCGTCAGCTGACCCGCTCTGCGTGGATCAGGCCCTTATCCTTGCTCCGGCCGGGTCATACATCGGCTCGAGATGGATTTTTGCCGGCGTGCGTTCCATCGCCACCACCAATTCGTAGTCGCCAGAGGCAAGGAACTCGTCGCCGACACCGTCGGCATTGCGCACATAGCCGTAGCCGATGTTCTTGCCCACCGTGTAGCCGTGGCCGCCGCTGGTGAGGTAGCCCACCGGTTCGCCATTGCGCAGGATCGTCTCGCGCCCGACCAGCACGATCTCGGGATCGTCCACGGTGAAGCCGGCAAAACGTTTCGTCGGCGCTTTGCCGGCTGCTTTCCCCAGCGCCCTGCGTCCGACGAAGTCGGTGTTCTTGCGAAGCTTCACCGCCCAGCCGAGCCCGGCCTCCAGCGGCGTGTCGTTCGGCGTGATGTCGGAACCCCAGGCGCGGTAGCCTTTCTCCAGTCTGAGCGACTCCAGCGCGCGGTAGCCGACCGGGCGAATGCCATGCGCCTTGCCCGCCGCCATCAGCGCGTCGAAAACCTCGCCGGTGGCGGCGATCGGCGCATGCAGCTCCCAGCCGAGCTCGCCGACATAAGTGACGCGCAGCGCCTTCACGCTATGGCCGGCTATTGCGATCTCGCGCGCGTGTCCGAAGGGGAAGGCGGCGTTCGAGACATCGGCCTCCGTCACCGCCGACAGCACGTCGCGGGCGCGCGGCCCCATCAGCGACAGCGTGCCGAAATCTTCCGTGACGTCCTTCAACCTGGCGTCGAGGCCCGAGCCGATATGGTCGCTTATCCAGGACAGATCATGCGTGCGGAAGCCGGTGCCGGTGACGATGTAGAACCGCTCCTCGCCGAGCCGCGACACGGTGAGGTCGGCCTCGATGCCGCCGCGCGTGTTGAGGAGCTGCGTGTAGGTCAGCCGTCCGACCGGCTTGTTGACGTCGTTGGCGCAGATCCAGTCGAGCGCCTTCAGCGCGTCCGCGCCGGTCAGCTCGTATTTGGCGAAGGAGGACTGGTCGAAGATGCCGACCTTCTCGCGCACATGACGGTGTTCGTCGCCGACCGGGCCGAACCAGTTCTGGCGGCCCATCGAATAGACGTCCTCGGCGGCCGCGCCGTCCGGCGCGAACCAGTTCGGCCGCTCCCAGCCGAGCTTGGAGCCGAACACGGCGCGGTGCGTCTTCAGCCGCTCATAGAGCGGCGAGACGATGCGCGGCCGTCCTGTCAGATACTCCTCGTGCGGGAAGCCGATCGTGTAGTGCTTGCCATAGGCTTCCAGCGTGCGGTCGCTGACCCAGTCGCGGTCGCGGTGCAGGCCGGAGAAGCGTCTGATGTCGACCACCCAGAGGTCGAGCGGCGCCTCGCCGTCGACCACCCATTGCGCCAGCACCCAGCCGGCGCCGCCGCCCGACGCGATGCCGAAGGCGTTGAAGCCGGCGCCGACGAACATGTTGGCGCATTCGGGCGCGACGCCCAGGATGAAATTGCCATCCGGCGTGAAACTCTCCGACCCGTTGATCATCTGCTTGACGCCGGCGGTTTGCAGAGCCGGAACACGCGCGATCGCCTGGGTCATATGCTGTTCGAAGTGATCGTAGTCGTCGTCGAACAGGCGGAATTCCCAGTCGTTGGGGACGTCACCCCCTGGGAGATCGGTCGTCCAGGCCTGCGGGTTGGGCTCATAGCCGCCCATCACCAGCCCGCCGACCTCTTCCTTGAAATAGGTGCGGCGGTCGGGGTCGCGGATCGTCGGCGCGTCGTTGGCCAGCCCCTCGATCTTCTCGGTGATGATGTACTGGTGCTTGACCGGCTGCAGCGGCACGTTGATGCCGGCCATCGCGCCGACCTGCCTTGCCCACTGCCCGGCGCAGTTCACCACCTTGCCGCAGGCGATGTCGCCTTTTGAAGTCTTCACCGCCGTGATGCGGCCGTCCTTCATCGCAAAGCCGGTGACGCGCACGTCCTCGAACAGTTTCGCGCCATGCATGCGCGCGCCCTTGGCGAGCGACTGGGCGATATCGGAGGGGCTTGCCTGCCCGTCGGTCGGCAGCCACGAGGCGCCGACCAGATCGCCGGTCTCCATCAGCGGCCACATGCGCTTCACTTCCGCAGGCGACAGAAGCTGCATGTCCATGCCGAAGCTTTTTGCCGTGGTCGCCAGCCGCTTGAATTCGGTCCAACGGTCGGCGTTCGTCGCCAGCCGCAAACAGCCGGTCATCTTCCAGCCGGTCGCCAGGCCCGTCTCGGCCTCCAGTCCCTTGTAGAGATCGACGGAATATTTGAGCACGCGCGTGATCGAGGCCGAGGAGCGCAACTGCCCGACCAGTCCGGCGGCGTGCCAGGTCGAGCCCGAGGTCAGCTTGCCCTGCTCGAGAAGCACCACATCGGCCTTGTGGTCGCGCGCCAGATGATAGGCGGTGGAGCAGCCGATGATGCCGCCGCCGATGACGACGATTTCGGCATGGCTGGGCAAAGTCATGACTTGGTCCCGTATTTCGTCCAGTAATTCTCAAGCGCCGCGTCGAGCCGGACGAGGTTTTCCTCGGTATAGGCGACATAGTCGATGCCGGGCGCGTCGAGATAAAGCTCGGAGACCATGCTCCACATCGCCTCGCGCAGCAGCGAGGCGCATTGCATGGCGGCATGCGAACGGCGGATTTCGCCATCCGGCTCCTTCATGAAATAGGCGGTCAGGAAGGCGAAGGATTCGTCGTTGCTCATGCCGGCATTGGACGCGACGCCGGCGAGGTCGAACATCGCCGTGTTGAAGCCGGCATACTCGAAGTCGATCAACCACAGCCGCTTGCCGTCGTCGAGAATATTGGCCGGCAAAAGATCGTTGTGGCCGAAGACGATCGGCAAAAGCTTCTGCGCCCGCTCGAGCTCGTCGGCGAGCGAAAGATAGCGCGGCAACTGATCCTTCTTTCGGCTGCCGCCTTCGTCCAGCGTGCGCGCATAGTCGCGGATGACGTGGAACACCCAGAACATGAAGCCGGCGCCGGAGACGTGGTTCGGCATCTCGCGATGGAAGCCGCGCAGCAGAGCCGCCACGCTGCCGAGATTGGCGCGCACATCCTCTCCGAGGAAAGTCTTGGCTCCAAGAAATTCCGTCACCAGTATGCCGGGCTCGGCATAATGCACGGCCGGCGCGAAGCCCGCCGCATGCGCTGCCCGCGCCGTCATCACCTCGCGCTCGCGAAAGACATGGTGGAACGGGAAGTCCTGGCCGAAGCGCACGACATGGCGCCCGGCCGCATCCGTGACGACAAAATTGGCGTTGCTGAGGCCGCCCGGCAGCGGCTCGATCTCGATGCCGCCGTTCCAGCACGGCAGGGCGCGGATGCGGTCTTCGGCGTTCACGGCTTCGTTCCGGCCTCAGCCGGCCCCGCCCAAAACAAGGATGGCAAAAAATGAAAAAGCCTCGTCGGTGCGAGACGCCAGGATCGGTATCCCGCACCGCACCGACGAGCCCCTTGGCCAGGTATGATATCCCGGCATCCGCCCCCGCGGATTCGACAAAAGCTCGCGCCTGGCTGGTTCCAGGCGATCTGGTCACTAGGCTGCGGCTCTGCCATCACCCTCCCGCGGCAGTTCCGAGCCCTGTCACAAGGTTAATGTCATGCCAGGGTGGCAGAGCTGTCAATCAAAAGCTGTGACTTTTTTTGGGTGTTTTGCCCGAAAATATAAGCGACTCCTTTCAAAGCGTTGCCAAAGCCTTAAATTCGGTCAAAGTGCCGGACATCCACATGATCCATTCGAAACGGCATGGCGAAATCCTGCGGCTCCTCAACGAGGAGGGCACGATCACCATAGCCAGCCTTGCCGAACGTCTGGGCGTCTCGCTGGAAACGGTGCGGCGCGACGTCAAGCCGCTGGCCGACGACGGGTCGGTGCTGAAGATGCATGGCGCCGTGGGCCTTGCCTCGATGGTGGGCGAGGCGCCGTTCGAGCGGCGCATGCGCGAAAATGCCGAAGCCAAGCGCCTGATCGCCAGGATGGTCGCGGCCACGATCCGCGATGGCGAGGCGATCATGCTCGACACCGGCACGACCACATCCTTCCTCGCGCGAGAGTTGCTCGGCCATCGCCGGCTGACGGTGGTCACCAATTCCTCCGACATCGCCCGCACGCTGGCGACGGTGAACGGCAACAAGGTCTATATGGCCGGCGGCGAGCTGCGCAGCGATTCAGGCGCGGCTTTCGGCATCTCGGCGATCGAGTTCGTCAGCCGCTTTTCGGTCGATCACGCGGTGATTTCGATCGGCGCGGTCGACGCCGCCGCCGGCCTCACCGACTACGAGCTGGAAGAGGCGGAATTCGCCCGCATGGTGCTGTCGCGTGGCCAGCGCTCGCTGGTCATCACCGACCATACGAAGTTCGGCCGCCAAGGACTGGTCCGGGTCTGCGGCTTCGACGGCTTTTCCGAGCTCGTCACCGACCAGCCGCCGCCACGCGACATAGCCGCCGCGCTGAGCCAGGCCGGCGCCCGGCTCAGTATTGCCGCAGCCTGACGCGCCCAAGGAACCAGAGCTAACCGAACACCAGCGACTGGTGCGCCGCAACCCCGGCCATCGCGCCGCCCGACACCGCGAAGGCGATGTTGTGCATCAGGCGCGCGGCGTCTCCAGCCGCGAAGACGCCGGGCACCGATGTCTGCTGCTTGTCGTCCACGACGATCGCCCGGCCAAGCGGGCCTTCGTTGAAGGTGCAGCCCAGCTGCTCGGCGAGCGGACTTGCCATTTCGTTGCGCGGCGCGGTGAACAGCGCCCGCACGCTTGCGCTGCGATTACCATCCAGCCTGACGACCAGACCGTCGGCGCCGTTGTTGTGCACTTCCGCCACTTTAGCCGGCTCGAACCTGATGTTGCGCTTCTCCAATGCCCGCGCCTGGTCCGTGTCCGGTTCGAACAAGCCGTCAGCGAACAGCGTGACGTCGCCCCAGTCGGAAATCAGCTCGGCCTGGTGCAGCGACATCGGTCCGGTCGCCAGCACGCCGAGCGGCCCGCCGGCCACTTCGTAGCCGTGGCAATAGGGGCAATGCAGCACCGTCTTGCCCCACTGCGCGGCAAGTCCTGGAACGTCCGGCAGGATGTCGCGGACACCGGTGGCGAGCACCAGCCGTGTCGCGCCGAAGCCCTCGCCATTGTCCATCCGGACCTCGAAGCCGGCGCCGGCAGCGGCGGCCCGCTCGGCGCGGCCGTCCATCACCTTGACGGTGGGATAGGCAAGCAACTGTGCCCTGGCCTCGTCGAGGATGTCCGACGGCGCCCGCCCGTCCTGGCCGAAGAAGCCATGCGAATGCTCGGCAAAGCGGTTCCGCGGCTGCCCGGCATCGATCATCAGCACCTTGCGCCGCCCGCGCGCCGCGTACATGGCGGCGGAGAGGCCGGCAAAGCTGCCGCCGACGACGATCACATCATACTGCATGGCTGGATACTCCAATCAGGTCATAACGGCGGCGGAAGTCGGCCGTCAGGTCGGCCAGCGTGATATGACTGAGCCGCTCAGCGAGCAGCCTTTCCGCCTCCAGGCGAAAATCGTCGAGCACGGCGATCACCGCCTGCTCGACCAGGCACCCGGGACTTTCCGGCTCGGTGCTGAACGGCAGCAGCGTTTCGCCGAGCGCGGCGCTGATCTCGGCCAGCGAGATCTTGTCCGGCGCGCGGCCGAGCTGCCAGCCGCCGCCATGGCCGCGCGACGAGGTGACGATGCCGGCCTCGCGCAAGCCGGCGACGGTGCGGCGCACGACCACCGGATTGGTGTGGATGAAGCCGGCCAATTGCTCCGAGGTCAGCGCCCGGTCGGGCGCGTCGGCCATGTGGACGAGGATATGCAGGGTCGAGGACAGTCGGCTGTTGCGCTTCATGTAACTTAGATAGTTACGAATAGAGCGGCCGTCAAGTTTTGGACCTTGCCCACTTCCCAGCACCGCATTGGCCGGTGTTTAGTCCGGCCATGGCTTTCACCATCCGCCAATTGCAGTTCTTCGTCGCCGTCGCCGAGCAGGGCACCGTCTCGGGCGCCGCGCAGAACCTGTCGATTTCCCAGTCCTCGGTCACCGAGGCGATCAAGGAATTGGAGAGCGATCTCGGCGTCGAGCTGTTCGAGCGCCATCCGCGCGGCCTCAACATCACCCACAAGGGTCACCAGTTCCTGCGCCACGCGACCAAGATCCTGGCCGATGTCTCCGATGCGCGCCGTTCCTTCTCCAGCGAGCAGGCCGCCGCGGGCGGCCGCCTGCAGCTCGGCGTCACCTCGCTGGTCGCCGGCTATGTGCTCTCCGATCTGCTCGCCCGCTACCGCCGCGCCTATCCCGGCGTCGAGGTTTCGGCCATCGAGGACAATGGCGACTATCTCGAGCACCTTCTGGTCGGCGGCAAGCTCGATATCGCCGTCATGGTGACGTCCAACCTGCGCGACCGCACGGCGCTGCAGTCGGAAATCCTGGAAGTCTCGGCTTACCGGCTGTGGGTTCCACTCAGCCACAGGCTCGCCAGCGCCGACATCATCTCGATCGGCGATATCGCGTCCGAGCCGCTGATCATGCTCACCGTCGACGAGATCGAGGAGAACACCGGCAAGCTGCTGTCGGCGATCGGCGCCCGGCCGCATGTCGCCTTCCGCACCCGCTCGGTCGAGGCGGTGCGCAGCCTTGTCGCCACCGGCGCCGGCGTGGCGCTGCTGCCCGACCTTGTCTACCGGCCCTGGTCGCTGGAAGGCGACCGCATCGAATCGCGCGACGTTTCCGGTTCGCTGCCAGTGGTTCAGGTCGGCACCGTCTGGCGCCGCGGCTCCGGCCTGCCGCAGGCCGCGCGCGACTTCATCGGCCTCGCGCAATCGCAGCGTATGGTGCGCCAACGACTGTGATACACCTATCGGTAAAACCGATATCGGCTTTCTGATAAATGAATTTGCGAAACCGGATTTTTCACAGCACCTTCCGTTCAGGGAACAAAGCCGCGCCCTGAGAGCGCTGCCCCTAGCAATGGGAGATCGATGATGAATGCATTCCTGAAGTCGTGCACGGCGCTGACAGTCGCGCTGACTTTTTCCAGTCAGGCCATCGCCCAGGTCAAGGAACTCGGCAAGGGCGAGGGTGAGGTCAACATCGTTGCCTGGCCGGGCTATATCGAGCGTGGCGAGACCGACAAGGGCTATGACTGGGTGACGGCTTTCGAGAAGGAAAGCGGCTGCAAGGTCAACGTCAAGACCGCCAACACCTCGGACGAGATGGTCTCGCTGATGAACGAAGGCGGCTTCGACCTCGTCACCGCTTCGGGCGATGCCTCGCTGCGCCTCGTCGCCGGCAAACGTGTCCAGCCGATCAACACCGATCTGATCCCAAGCTGGAAGACCGTCGACGACCGCCTGAAGGATGCGCCCTGGTTCACCGTCGACAAGGTGCATTACGGCGTTCCCTATCAGTGGGGCCCGAACATCCTGATGTACAGCACCGACGTCTTCAAGGAAGCGCCCAAGAGCTGGAATGTCGTCTTCGAGGAAATGAAGCTGCCCGACGGCAAGTCGAACAAGGGCCGCGTCCAGGCCTATGACGGCCCGATCCACATCGCCGACGCCGCCAACTATTTGATGTTCCACAAGCCGGAACTCGGCATCAAGGACCCTTACGAGCTCAATGAGGATCAGTACAAGGCGGCGCTCGATCTTTTGCGCACGCAACGCACGCTGGTCGGCCGCTACTGGCACGATGCCGCGATCCAGGTCGACGACTTCCAGAACGAGGGCGTGGTCGCCTCGGGCTCATGGCCCTATCAGGTCAACACGCTGGTCGCCGCCAAGAAGCCGGTCGCCTCGACCGTGCCGGAAGAGGGTGTCACCGGTTGGGCCGACACCACCATGATGGAAGCCGACGCCGCTCATCCGAACTGCGCTTATATGTGGCTCGAGCATTCCTTGTCGCCGAAGGTCCAGGGCGACGTCTCGGCCTGGTTCGGCTCGCTGCCGGTCGTGCCCACCGCCTGCAAGGGCAACGACCTGCTCGGCGAGGAAGGCTGCAAGACCAACGGCTACGAGAATTTCGACAAGATCAAGTTCTGGAAGACGCCGGTGTCGAAATGCGCCAGCCAGAACGACCAGTGCGTGCCTTACTACCGCTGGGTGTCGGACTATATCGGCGTCATCGGCGGCCGGTGATCTCCTAGTCCTCCCCTCCGGGGGTAGGTTCGAGATGCAGTGTCGGGGTGGGGGCGATCCCCACCCCGAGGTTGAACCGCGACCTCTCGCGGGGAGGTGGTTCGCCGCGCGAATTTCCCAGACCCGGCTATAGACAGCCCGGCTATAGACAGACAGGCCCATGATCTCTGCCGTTTCCTTCAAACAAGTCTCGCGCCATTTTGGCAACGTGCGCGCCGTCGACGCCGTCGATCTCGACATCGTACCGGGCGAGTTCTTCGCCATGTTGGGGCCGTCAGGGTCCGGCAAGACGACCTGCCTGCGTCTCATCGCCGGCTTCGAGCAGCCGACGGCCGGCTCGATCTCCATCTTCGGCGCGCGCGCCGAGGGCGTTCCGCCCTATCGCCGCAACGTCAACACCGTCTTCCAGGACTATGCGCTGTTCCCGCATCTCAACGTGCTCGACAACGTCGCTTACGGCCTGATGGTCAAGGGCGTCGGCAAGGCCGAGCGGCTGAAGGCGGCGGAGGAAACGCTGTCGCTGGTGCGTTTGCCGGGCTATGGCGCGCGCCGCCCCGGCCAGCTATCCGGCGGCCAGCGCCAGCGTGTCGCGCTTGCCCGCGCGCTGGTCAACCAGCCCAAGGTGCTGCTGTTGGACGAGCCGCTCGGCGCGCTCGACCTCAAGCTGCGCGAGAACATGCAGGAGGAATTGAAATCGCTGCAGAAGGTGCTCGGCATCACCTTCGTCTTCGTCACCCACGACCAGGGCGAGGCGCTGTCCATGGCCGACCGCGTCGCCGTCTTCAACGATGGCAGGATCATGCAGGTCGGCACGCCGGAAGATATTTACCAGCGCCCGAACACACGCTTCGTCGCCGATTTCGTCGGCTCGTCCAACGTGCTGCCGCCGGATTTCGTCCAGCGCTATTCCGGCCAGCATCGCTGGGGGAGTCTGCGCCCGGAGTCCATCCGCATCTCCAGCGCGGCCAGCGGCGACGGCGTCGCCGCGCGCCTTGTCGGGGCCAACTACCTCGGCGCCACGACAAGGCTGGCGCTCGACGCCGATGGGTTGCGGCTGCACGCGGTGGTGCCGGCCGGCACGGCGCTGCCGGCGGAAGGCGAGGCTGTGATGCTGACCTTCAACCGCGAGAGCCTGCATCTGATGGACGAGCCGGCATGACCGTGCTCGGGATAGTGGCCAGTCAGGCAGGCGAGGCGCTCTACGGCGCCCCCCTCTGGCCTGCCGGCCATCTCCCCCACAAGGGGGGAGATTGGCTGTTTCGGCGCCCCACGCATCCTTCCGACGTTGGTGACTGGCGAAATCGCAGGCGACGGCTGATCTCCCCCCTTGTGGGGGAGATGTCCGGCAGGACAGAGGGGGGCGCGAAGGATCTCGGCTTCCCCCGCAATGCCCTTCAACACGCGGGGTCTCCATGACCGTCGCCGCTGTTCAATCCAACCCCACCCCCGCCATCCTGCCCGGCAGCGGCGGCATGCGCGGCGCGCTGTCCGATCTCTTCTGGCGCCGGCCGAAGCTTCTGCTGCTGCTCATGCTCCTGCCACCAGTGCTATGGCTAGGCATTGTCTATATCGGCTCGCTGTTCGCGCTGCTGGCGCAGAGCTTCTTCTCGATCGACGAGTTTTCCGGCCTCATCAACCGCGAGTTCACGCTGAAGACCTATGGCGACCTGTTCCAGGCAGCCAATCTCGACATCATCCTGCGCACGGTGACGATGGCGGCGCTCGTCACGCTTGCCTCGGCGATCATTGCTTTCCCCATCGCCTATTACGCGGCGCGCTATGCGCGCGGCCGCTGGAAGGCGCTGTTCTATCTCGGCGTCATGCTGCCGCTGTGGTCAAGCTATCTGGTCAAGATCTACGCCTGGAAGCTGATCCTGGCCAAGGAAGGCATCCTCACCTGGCTGCTTGCCAAGCTGAACCTGCTCTGGCTGCTCGATGCCTGGCTGTCGCTGCCGATCGTCGGCGGCAACTCGCTGTCGGTCTCCTTCACCGGCACCTTCATCGTCTTCGTCTATGTCTGGCTGCCCTTCATGATCCTGCCGGTGCAGGCCGCGCTCGAACGCGTGCCCGGCAATCTGGTCGAAGCCTCGTCCGATCTCGGCGCCTCGCCCGGCCAGACCTTCCGCAACGTGCTGTTCCCGCTGGCGCTGCCCGGCATCGTCGCTGGCTCGATCTTCACCTTCTCGCTGACCTTGGGCGACTACATCATCCCGCAGATCATCGGCACCTCGCGCCTGTTCATCGGCCAGGCCGTCTATTCACAGCAGGGCACCGCCGGCAACATTCCGTTGGCTGCCGCCTTCACCGTGGTGCCCATCGTCATCATGGGCTTCTATCTCTGGGGCGCCAAGCGCATGGGGGCTTTCGATGCGCTCTGACCGTGGCCAATCCGCTCCGCTCGGCCTGAAGATCGCCGCCGCCTGCGGCCTGCTTTTCCTGCACCTGCCGATCCTCCTGATCTTCGTCTATGCCTTCACGACGGAAGAGAAGAGTTTCGTCTGGCCGCCGCCGGGGCTCACCACGCAATGGTTCGCCGTCACCTGGAACCGGCCGGACGTCTGGGACGCGCTGTCGCTCTCTGTCCGCGTCGCCGCTATCTCGACGGCGATCGCGCTGGTGCTCGGCACGCTCTGCGCGGCCGCTGTCTCGCGGACGCGCTTCTTCGGCCGCGAAGCCATCTCGCTGCTGGTCATCCTGCCGATCGCGCTGCCCGGCATCATCACCGGCATTGCGCTGCGCTCGGCCTTTGCGCTGGCCGACATCCCGTTCTCGTTCTGGACGATCGTGCTTGGCCACGCCACCTTCTGCGTGGTCGTCGTCTACAACAACGCCGTCGCCCGCTTCCGCCGCACCTCCGGTTCGATGATCGAGGCCTCGATGGACCTCGGGGCTGACGGTTTCCAGACGTTCCGGCATGTCGTGCTGCCCAACATCGCAACCGCATTGCTTGCCGGCGGCATGCTCGCCTTTGCGCTCTCCTTCGACGAGGTCATCGTCACCACCTTCACCGCCGGCCAGCAGCAGACCGTGCCGATCTGGATGCTGGAGGAACTGATCCGCCCGCGCCAGCGCCCGGTCACCAATGTCGTGGCCATGGTCGTCGTTCTGGTGACGCTGCTGCCGATCCTCTTTGCCTATTACCTGACCCGCGACGGCGACCAGGTCGCCGGTTCGGGGAAATAACCGAATTGATTAAGGAGTGACGTCCATGGACACCCAGATGCTGATCGGCTCGAAATTCGAGAAGGGCACTGAGACGGAGGAGCCGATCCTCAATCCGAAGACTGGCGCGACGATCCTCAACCTGCCCGAAGCGAGTCCGGCGCAGATCGAGGCTGCCGTCGCTGCGGCCGAACGAGCGTTCGTCAGTTGGTCGCGCACGACGCCGGCGCAGCGCTCGGGCTATCTGCTCAAGATCGCCGACCGCATCGAAGCCGAGGCGAAGGACTTCGCGGCGCTCGAAGCGCTGAATTGCGGCAAGCCGATCAACGCCGTGCTCAATGACGAGATTCCGGCGATCGTCGACTGCTACCGCTTCTTTGCCGGCGCGGTGCGTTCGATGCCCGGCCAGGTTGCCGGCGAATATATTCCGGGCCACACCTCGATGGTGCGGCGTGACCCCGTCGGCATCGTCGCTTCCATCGCGCCCTGGAACTATCCGCTGATGATGATGGCCTGGAAGCTGGCGCCGGCGATCGGCGGCGGCAACACGGTCGTCTTCAAGCCGTCGGAGCAGACGCCGCTGACGGCGCTGAAGCTGGCCAGGATCCTCGCCGAGGTGCTGCCCGAGGGCGTCGTCAATGTCGTGCTCGGCCGCGGCGACAGCGTCGGCAACACGCTGATCAACCACCCCAAGGTGAACATGATCTCGATCACCGGTGACGTCGCCACCGGCAAGAAGGTGCTGCAGGCGGCCGCCAAGTCGGTCAAGCGCACGCATCTGGAGCTTGGTGGCAAGGCACCGGTCATCGTCTTCGACGACGCCGACCTCGGCGCGGTGGTCAACGGCCTGCGCGCCTTCGGCTATTACAATGCCGGCCAGGACTGCACCGCCGCTTGCCGCATCTATGCCGGCAAGAAGATCTACGACAAGCTCGTCGCCGACCTCTCTTCCGCCGTCTCGACCATCAAATACAACCAGCCGGACGACACCGAGAACGAAATCGGGCCGCTGATCTCGCGCCGCCAGCGCGACCGCGTGTCGAGCTTCGTCGAGCGCGCTTCGGAACTGAAGCACATCGAGATCACCACCGGCGGCAAGCCGGGCGAAGGCTCCGGCTTCTACTACCAGCCGACCGTCATCGGCGGCGCGCTGCAGGAAGACGAGATCGTGCGCCGCGAGGTGTTCGGTCCGGTCGTCTCGGTCACTCGCTTCTCCGACGTCGATGAAGCGGTGAACTGGGCGAACGACAGCGACTACGGCCTGGCCTCGTCGGTATGGACGAAAGACGTCTCGCGCGCCATGGCGACGGCCGCCCGCCTGCAATATGGCTGCACCTGGATCAACACGCACTTCATGCTGACCAACGAGATGCCGCATGGCGGGTTGAAGCAGTCCGGCTACGGCAAGGACATGTCGCTCTACGCGCTGGAGGACTACACCGCCGTCCGCCACGTGATGGTGGCGCACGGCTAGCGCCTTCTGCCTCTTCCCTTGTGGGAGAGGTCGGATTGCACCGATTTGCGAAGAGCAATTCGGAGGCAATCCGGCCTCGGCGCGACGACCCCTGTGTCGGCGGGATCAGCGTAAGAATTAAGCGGCTGTCCTGCCCTCCGTCATCGAAGTCGCGGGCTTGATGTTCTGGTTGACCCGGAAGACGTTGAAGGGGTCATAGGTGCGCTTCACCTGGCTCAGCCGCTCGTAATTTGCGCCATAGCTCGCCTGCACGCGCGCTTCTCCTTCGTCGTCCATCATGAAATTCACGTAACCGCCTTCGCCGTTATGGGGATGGATGCTCGTCCAGTAGGTCTTGGCCCATCTGGTGAGGTCGGCGGCCTTGCCCGGATCGGGATCGATGGCGGCGATGACCATCGACCAGGTTGCGTCGCGCGCGTTCCATGCGGTTTCGTTCTTGCCGACGCGGCGAACGGCGCCGTCGATCGGGTAAAGATGCATGAGCGACAATTCGCTCGGCGCCGCGGCGGCCTGGGCGATATGGGTGGCGATGGCTTCGTCGGGAAGCGACTTCACGAAATCGCCCTTCCAATACCATTGCAGGCCTTTCGGAAGCAGCGGATCGAACAATGCCTGCAAGGCCGGGAATGGCATCACGCCCATCCAGTTGAAAATCGGCGGCGGCAGATTATCGAGCAGCGGCGCCATGGCCTTGCGCCCGTCCTCCTCGGTGCCGTTGTAGCAGGAGATGATGGCGCAGGCGCGCTTGCCCCAATATTCGCGCGGGAAGGGATCGGTCGAGGGAACGGTTTTCAGGCCGACAAAGGCGCCAAGATCTTCCGGCGCCTCCGGCAGGTAGTCGCGATAGGTCCGCATGACGGCCAACGCATCCTTGGCCTCCCAGAACACCGGGCCGCCGAAGATCATGTTCACGGGATGGGCCTGGAACAGGAAGCTGGTCACGACGCCGAAATTGCCGCCGCCGCCCCGGAGCGCCCAGAACAGGTCGGGATTCTCGGCTTTGCTGGCTGTCACCACGCTGCCGTCGGCCAGCACCAGATCGGCTTCGACCAGATTGTCGATGGTGAGACCGTATCTGCGCGTGAGATAGCCCGTCCCTCCGCCGAGGGTCAGACCGGCAACGCCCGTGGTCGAGACGATGCCGGCCGGAACAGCCAGCCCGAAAGGATGGGTGGCATGGTCCACGTCACCCGACGTGCAGCCTGGCCCGACCCTCACGGTGCGCGTTTTCGGATCGACATGGACCCCTTTCATCATCGACAGGTCGATGACGAGGCCGTTGTCGCAAATCCCCAGCCCGGCGCCGTTGTGCCCGCCGCCGCGCACGGCGATCAGCAGGTCGTTGTCGCGCGCGTATTTCACGGCGGTGATCACGTCGGCGACATCGGCGCAGCGTGCGATCAGCAGCGGGCGCTTTTCGATCATGCCGTTATAGACCTTGCGGGCCTCGTCATAGCCGGCATCGTCACGCAGGATCACCTCCCCGCGCAGGCTTTCACGCAGTTTTGCATGGGTTTCGTCGGTCATCGGTTTGCTCCCTTGATTGCGCCCACCGCCATGCGGCGTCGGCGCGACGCATTTGTTGCTTCGTTATGCCGCCTCGACGGGCGGGTGCGTTCGACGGTGCAGGAAGAGCACATTGCACCAATCCGGTGCGCGCCGCTTCGCCCGAAAGGGCCAGCGGGGCATGGCCCGGGAGAGCCATGACATGGCAGCCAACCCGGCCGGGGCCGGCCGTGCCGGGATGCTCGGTCCCTGGCCCTGTCGATCTGATGCTGACGAGCGGCCGCCCGCGTCGCGGCCACTCGCGCCTTCGTGCTCGCCGGCGGCCTCTCAGCCCCGGCTCTTCGACGGTGCAGCTATTCCACGATGCGGAAGATCTGCCACTGGCTGGTGCCCGACACCACATAGGGCTCTAATTCCTTGCCCCATTTGGCGTGCGCGTCGATCTTGGCGATCTTGGCAAAGAACGCTTCCAGCTGGGCCAGGCTTTCGACCTCGTGATGGGACTCGATCGTCGCTTCACGTGCGCCGATCGAGCCGGTCATGAGGCGAAAATTCAAGTCAGCGAGCCCGACCTGCGAGCCGATCTCGCGCTCCCATTTCCGCATCAGCTCGAGTGCGGTCTGCTTCTGGCCGAACTTCGCGTCGATCTGCCATCTGGCGCTGAACATGTTTGCTCTCCCTCATGATTGCGGCCAGGCCGCTGTTTGATTTGTCCGCGACTTGTTATTCGTCCCAGGCCTGCACGACGGTCTGCCGCGCGATCAGGCCGTTCTTCAGCTCCACCATCGCCGCGCAGTACACTTTTGTGCCGTCCGGATAGGCGCAGGCTTGCATGAAGGCGAGGTTGTCGCCCTCGGCGATGGTGGTATCCACCTTGTGGGTCATCGCCCGGCTGCAGATATCGTCCCAGAAGGTGCTGATCGCCGCGCGGCCGCGGATCTCGCGCGGCTTGCTCGGCGGATTGTTCCGGTCGATCACCCGCACCAGCGCATCGTCATTGTAGAAGCTCGACAAGAGCTTGCCGTCACGGCCTTCGATCGCCTTCTTGATCGCGGCGCCATCCACTGTCTTTGTCTTGGTCAACATTTCTTGCCTCCATGGCCCGTCTGATCGGGCGTTCCGTTGCTCGGGACGCAGCCCGGCGTGACCGCCGGGCCGAGGGTCTTTCACTGCGACTTCGCCTTGACGGCGGCGAACAGGTCGTCGGTCTGCTTCTTGAATGTGGCGAGGTCGACCTGGCTGCCGTTGAGCATCGTCGACCAGTGGCGCACGATCGCCGCCATGGCGATGGCCTCCTTGATCTCCTCGTCGCTCGCGCCGTTCGCCTTGGCCGCCAGCGTGTGGAAATAGATGCAGTACTGGCAGGGGATCTGCGAGGCGACCGCCAGGCCCATCAGCTCCTTTGTCTTGCCATTGAGGGCGGTGTTCGGATTGAGCTGCACGCCCTTGATCTCGGCCCACGCGCCTGCAACCGCGACATCGGGCAGCGTCTTGAACATGTCGGGCACCGTGCCGAGCGTGGCCTGGATATCTTTGTAGGCCGCGGTTGCCGAGGCGTCCTCGGCCCGCGCCGGAGTGATGGCCAGCAACGCGCCCGCGGCAAATGCCAGCAATCCGATCTTGCGATTCAATTTCAGCATTTCATCCTCCATTCGCAGTGCCTTCGTGGCTGCATCGCCTAGCCTGCATGGGGAGAATTGATACCTCTTAGGGCGCCCCGACCGCTTCGCCCGAAAGCGCCATGGCTCTCATGGCCCGTCCGGGCCAGCATGTCTGGCCGAGAAGGCCGCCGCCGCCGCCCGCGACGGCAGGTCGAGCTTGAGCAATATGTTGGCGACGTGGCGCTTGACCGTGTGCTCGCTGAGGCAGAGTTCGGCGGCGATCGCGGCATTGCTCTTGCCGTCGGCGATCAGGTTCACCACCTCGCTCTCGCGCGCCGTCAGCGCGGCCGGCTCGGCGGGCCTTGCCTTGGGCCGGCAGGCCGGCTCCAGATGCTGCTCCGACGTCGCCAGAACTGCGGGCATGGGCTCGTCCACCTCATCGAGGCTGACGCGGCCGGCATCGACGAAATGCAGGCCGGAACCTATTGCGAGATCGGCGACTAGCCGCGAGGCGAGGATGTCGCCGCGCCCGGCATGCGCGGCGAGCTGCATCGTCACCCGCGCCGTCAGCCCGACCGGCTGGCCGCGCATTTCGATCTCGCCAACATGCACGCCTTGCGCGCTGGCCACGCCGATCTGCTGGGCCGTCTCGCGCAGCGCCGCGGCGCAGCGCACGGCACGCGCCGGCCCATCGAAGCGCGACATCATCAATTCGCCATGCGTGCCGGCCGTGCGGCCGCCATGGCGGCCGACCAGAAGCCGCCAGGTTTCCTGGAAGCGCTGGCTGCGCTCGCTCCACATGCGGTCGCCGAGCTTGGCCGTGTCGTAGATGCGCGTCCCCAGCAGCGCCGCCAGCACGCGCTCGGTGTCGGCCACCGCCGGTTCTCCGGTCAGGAATTCCTCGATCAGATCGGCCACTCGGTCGACGTCGCCGGTCCAGATCGGGTGGTCGCGCCCAGAGATCTCGACCAGGCGAGCGCCGGGGATCTTCCTGGCCAGGAAGCGGCTGGCATCGGGGTCGACGCGGGCGTCGTTACGGCGATGGATCAGGAATGTCGGCACCCTGATCATCCCGAGTATATCGCGCACGTCGATATCGGCGTTCATGCGGGCAAGCGCTGCGGCCGCCGTCGGACTGGCCGACAGCCGCTCGAACCGGGCCCACCACTGGGTGAAGTGGGTATCGTCCACCCGGCCAGGCGCGAAATTCGGCAAGGTGGCGCCGGTGCCCCACGATGTCTCCGCCGTCTCGATGAAAGCTTCCAGCCGTTCCGGCGGCATCACCCATCTGTGGAAATGCGCATAGGCGCCATAGAGGACGAGCGCGCGCGTCCGCTCCGGATAGGTGGCGGCGAACAGCATCGCCATCGGCGCGCCCTCCGAGGCGCCGAGGATCGCCGCCCGGCCGCTGCCGGCGGCGTCCATCACCGCGCGCACATCGTCCATGCGCGTTTCGAGACTGGGCAGATTGTGGTTGTCGACGCGGTCGGAAAGCCCGGTGCCACGCTTGTCGAACAGGATCAGGCGCGAGAAGGCCGAGAGCCGTTTCAACAGGCGGCTGTAGCCTTCGTCTTCCCAATGCAGATCGAGATTGGAAATGAAGCCCGGCACGAAGACCAGATCGAACGCGCCCTGGCCGACCACCTGATAGGCGATCCGCACCTCTCCGCTGCGCGCGTATCTGGTCTCGATCGGCCTCACGAGTTCTTCCGCCTGGCCTGACGATTTCCGATCGTCAAACATAGCAGAGCCGACCAGGTAGCGGCAGCTTAAACTTTAGCAAAAAGAAATGTAAGACGGCCGGTCGCTGCGACTATTTCTGCGAAGCGACGATGTCGGCCGGGAAAGCCTTGAGTCCAAGCTTCGTGTCGGCCTCCGCTGGGCTGATCGGTCGCTTGATCTTGGCCGAGGCGGCGATCACAAGGTCGTCGAAATTCTCCGTGCCGGCGTCCAGCATCTCGAAGAATTGGCGCCGCATCCGAGGCTCCCAGAACTTGTTGATGTGCTCGGCAACGCCGGTAATGCCTTCCTCGCGCGGCTTCGAATGGAAGAAGGTGGCGATCTGGTTGGCCATGCGCACCAGCTTTTCCTTGGTGCTGGCGATGTGGTCCTCGTCATGCGACATGCTTGGCAACTCCGGAAGCCACCCGTTCGGGGTGGGTGAAAATATCGAAATCGTCGCCGCGAACCAGCGCCACCAGCGTCATGCCGGCGGCCTCGGCCGTGCGAATGGCAAGGGCGGTCGGCGCCGAAACCGCCATGATGATCGAAGCGCCGATGGCGGCCGTCTTCTGCACCATCTCCACCGACACGCGCGAGGTCACCACGATGGCGCCGCTCGCGCCGTCGATGCCGGCCTTGGCCAGCGCACCGGCGAGCTTGTCCAGCGCGTTGTGGCGGCCGACATCCTCACGCGCCATCACGATGCCTTTGCCCGGCACATAGAAGCCTGCGGCATGCACAGCGCCGGTTTCGGTGTGCAGCGGCTGGACCTTCGACAAAAGCCTGACCGAACGGGTGATGTCCTCGGCATCGAGCGTAAGCTTTGACGCACCGACCGCATCGACCGAACGCATCGCCTCCTCGATGGATTCGATGCCGCACAGGCCGCAGCCGACCGGCCCGGCAAGCCGGCGCCGCCGCGCCTGGAAGCGCGTGTTGGCCTGGTCCTTCAGCCGGATCTGGATATCGATGCCGGCGCCGAGATCCTCGACCTCGATCGCCTCGATCTCCTTTGGGTCGGCGATGATGCCTTCGGTCAGCGAGAAGCCGAGCGCGAAATCCTCGAAATCGGCCGGGCTTGCCATCATCACCGCATGCGTGGTGCCGGCAAAGGAGAACGCCACCGGCGTCTCCTCCGGCACCATGCGGTTCGCGGCCGAGGTGCCGCCGGCGCGATGCGCGAGACGGGAGATTTGGGAGATAGGAGGGCGGTTCACGAGGCGCCAGCCCCTGGCCTGCCGGCCATTTCGCTCAGGATATGTCGAAGGCCTCTTACGTCAATCGGCAATTGCTCTCCAACGCCTTCCCCCACTCCGTCGCTGCTTCGCAGCGCCACCTCTCCCCCCTCCGGAGGGAGAGGAAAGGAGCCAACTGGGATCGCTGCGCGCCTTTCCTCTCCCCCGTCGATCGGGGGAGAGGTGTCGAGCGAAGCTCGACGGAGTGGGGGTCGATCAGCCGTCAAGATTGAGCTCTGTCCTCGACACACCTACTCCGCCGCCTGCAGCGGGGCGATGCGCCGGCTCTGCTTGGCCTGTTCGTTATAGTCCTTCTGCCAGTCGCTCGGACCGTTGGACGGCGCCACCTGCACAGCGGTGACCTTGTATTCCGGACAGTTGGTTGCCCAGTCCGAGAAGTCGGTGGTGATCACGTTGGCCTGCGTGTCCGGGTGGTGGAAGGTCGTGTAGACGACGCCGGGCGAGACGCGGTCGGTGATCAACGCGCGCAGCGTGGTTTCGCCCGAACGGCTCGCCAGCCGCACCCAGTCGCCTTCGCGCACGCCGCGGACCTCGGCGTCGTGCGGATGGATCTCCAGCCGGTCCTCGGCGTGCCACATCGAATTCTCGGTGCGCCGGGTCTGCGCGCCGACATTGTACTGCGACAGGATACGGCCGGTGGTGAGCAGCAGCGGATAGCGTGGACCTGTGCGCTCGTCGGTCGCCACATATTCGGTGCGGATGAACTTGCCCTTGCCGCGCACGAAGCCGTCGACATGCATGATCGGCGTGCCGAGCGGCGCCTTCTCGTTGCAGGGCCACTGCACCGAGCCGACGCGGTCGAGCAGCTCGAAGGAGACGCCGGCAAAGCTCGGCGTCGTCTTGGCGATCTCGTCCATGATCTGCGACGGATGCGTGTAGTTCCAGTCGAGCCCGATGGCGCGGGCGAGCTCCTGCGTCGCTTCCCAGTCGGCATAGCGCGCCTTCGGTTCGATGACTTTGCGCACCATGTTGATGCGGCGCTCGGCATTGGTGAAGGTGCCGTCCTTCTCGAGGAAGGTCGAGCCCGGCAGGAAGACATGTGCGTAGTTCGCCGTCTCGTTCAGGAAGAGGTCGTGCACGACCACGCATTCCATGGCGGCGAGGCCGCCGGCGACATGCTTGGTGTCCGGATCGGACTGCAGGATGTCCTCGCCCTGGATGTAGATGCCCTTGAACGAACCGTCGACGGCGGCGTCCAGCATGTTGGGGATGCGCAGGCCGGGCTCGTCGTCCAGCTTCACGCCCCACAGGCTCTCATAGATGTCGCGCACCGCCTCGCCGGAGATATGGCGGTAGCCCGGCAGCTCATGCGGGAACGAGCCCATGTCGCAGGAGCCCTGCACGTTGTTCTGGCCGCGCAGCGGGTTCACGCCGACGCCTTGCCGGCCGATATTGCCCGTGGCCATGGCGAGGTTGGCGATGGCGATCACCGTGGTGGAGCCCTGGCTGTGCTCCGTCACGCCGAGGCCGTAATAGATCGCGCCATTGCCGCCCTTGGCATACATGCGCGCGGCACCGCGGATCAGTTCCGGATCCACGCCCGATAGCTTGCCGACGGTTTCGGGGCTGTTCTCCGGCAGGGCGACGAAGGACGCCCAGTCCTGGAACTCGGCCCAGTCGCAGCGCTCGCGGATGAAGGCCTCGTCGAACAGGCCTTCGGTGACGACGACATGCGCCAGCGCCGTCAGCACCGCCACGTTGGTGCCGGGCTTCAAAGGCAGGTGGTAGTCGGCCTCGATATGCGCCGACTTGACCATCTCGGTGCGGCGCGGATCGAGCACGATCAGCTTGGCGCCCTGGCGCAGCCGCTTCTTCAGCCGCGAGGCGAACACCGGGTGGGCCGAAGCCGGATTGGCACCGATGATGACGGCGACGTCGGTGAATTCGACCGAATCGAAATCCTGCGTGCCGGCGGAGGTGCCGTATGTCTGGCCGAGCCCGTAGCCGGTCGGCGAATGGCAGACGCGGGCGCAGGTGTCGACATTGTTGTTGCGGAAGCCCTGCCGCACCAGCTTCTGGACGAGATAGGTCTCCTCGTTGGTGCAGCGCGACGAGGTGATGCCGCCGATCGCGGTGCGTCCATACTGATACTGGATGCGGCGGAATTCCTTCGCCGTATGCGCGATCGCCTCTTCCCAGCTCACTTCGCGCCACGGATCGGAGATCTTCTCGCGAACCATCGGCGACAGGATGCGGTCCTTGTGGGTGGCGTAGCCATAGGCGAAGCGGCCCTTGACGCAGGAATGGCCGTGGTTCGCCTTGCCGTCCTTGTAAGGCATCATGCGGATGACCTCGTCATCCTTCACCTCGGCCTTGAACGAGCAGCCGACGCCGCAATAGGCGCAGGTGGTGACGGCCGAGCGCTCCGGCATGCCCTTTTCGAGCACGGTCTTCTCGCGCAGCGCGTCCGTCGGGCAGGCCTGCACGCAGGCGCCGCAGGAGACGCATTCGGAAGCGATGAAGTCCTCATGCATGCCGGCGACCATGCGCGACTCGAAGCCGCGGCCCTCGATGGTCAGCGCGAAGGTGCCTTGCACCTCCTCGCAGGCGCGCACGCAGCGCGAGCAGACGATGCACTGCGCCGGATCATAGGTGAAATAGGGATTGGATTCGTCACGCGCGATGTAGTCGACCGCCAGCGAGCCATGGCCAGGCGCAACGCCGTTGTCTTCCTTGACGTGGTTGCGGCCTTCGACGCCGTAGCGGTTCTCGGCGAGGCCGACCGACTTCGCCACCGCGTCGAATTCGCTGGCGCCGGTTCCGGCCTTCTCGTTCCAGCCGGTCGGATGGTCGGAGACATAGAGCTCCATGACGCCGCGGCGAATGGCGTCGAGCCGGTCCGACTGCGTGCGCACCACCATGCCTTCGCCGACCGGCGTCGTGCAGGAGGCCGGCGTGCCGCCGCGTCCTTCGATCTCGACCAGGCAGACGCGGCACGAGCCGAAGGAGTCCAGCATGTCGGTGGCGCAGAGCTTCGGGATCTCGACCCCGCCCTCCATCGCCGCGCGCATGATCGACGTGCCTTCCGGCACGGTGATGCTTTGCCCGTCGACGGTCAGCGTGACCTGCTTCGTCGCTTTCGACTCCGGCGTTCCGTAGTCGATCTCTTCGATGAGTGTCGGGAAGTCGGCCTTGATGTTCATCTTCTGCCAGCTCCTATTCAGCCGCCACGCGCGCAGGCGCGGGTTTGAAATCCTCGGGGAAATGCGTGATCGAGCTCATCACCGGGTAGGGCGTGAAGCCGCCCAGGGCGCAAAGCGATCCGAACTTCATCGTGTTGCAGAGGTCGGTGACCAGCGCGAGGTTCTTCTCCGCCTCGATGCCGGCGGCGACCTTGTCCAGAACCTCCACGCCGCGCGTCGAGCCGATACGGCAGGGCGTGCACTTGCCGCAGCTTTCGATGGCGCAGAACTCCATGGCGAAGCGCGCCTGCTTCAGCATGTCGGCGGTGTCGTCGAACACGGTGATGCCGGCATGGCCGATCAGCCCGTCGTGCTTGGCGAATTCCTCGTAGTCGAACGGCGTGTCGAACAAAGCCCGCGGGAAATAGGCGCCGAGCGGACCACCGACCTGCACCGCCTTCACCGGACGCCCAGTGGACGTGCCGCCGCCGATGTCGTCGACGATCTCGCCCAGCGTCAGGCCGAAAGCCGTCTCGAACAGGCCGCCATGCTTGACGTTGCCGGCGATCTGGATCGGGATCGTGCCGCGCGAGCGGCCCATGCCGAAATCCTTGTAGTAGGCAGCGCCCTTGTCCATGATGACAGGCACCGAGGCCAGGCTGATCACGTTATTGATCACCGTCGGCTTGCCGAACAGGCCTTGGATCGCGGGCAGCGGCGGCTTGGCGCGCACCACGCCACGCTTGCCCTCGAGGCTGTTGAGCAACGAGGTTTCCTCGCCGCAGACATAGGCGCCGGCTCCGACGCGGATTTCCATATCGAAGGCGTTGGGCGAGCCCAGCACGTTGACGCCCAGCACGCCCGCCTTACGGGCGAGCGCGACGGCCTTGTTCATCGTCGCCACCGCATGCGGATATTCCGAGCGGATATAGACGAAGCCCTTGGTCGCGCCGGTGGCGATGCCGGCGATCGCCATGCCCTCGATCAGCACGAAGGGATCGCCTTCCATGATCATGCGGTCGGCGAAAGTGGCGCTGTCGCCTTCGTCGGCGTTGCAGACGATGTATTTCTGCGCGCCCGCCGTATCCAGCACCGTCTTCCACTTGATGCCGGTGGGGAAGCCCGCGCCGCCGCGGCCGCGCAGGCCGGACTCGGTAACCTGCTTGACGACGTCGGCCGGCGCCATGGCGACCGCGTTCTGCAGCCCGCGCAAGCCGCCCAGCGACTTGTAGGCGTCGAGCGACAGCGGGTCGTTGATGCCGCAGCGTGCGAAGGTCAGCCGCGTCTGCTTGGCGAAGAAGGGGATCTTGTCGGGCGAGCCCAGCCAGCGCTTGTGATGACCGCCCTTGAGGAAGCCGCTGTCGAACAGGCTCTTGACGTCGGACGGCTTGACCGGCCCGTAGGCGACACGGCCCTCGGCCGTGGCCACCTCGACCATCGGCTCCAGGAAATAGGCGCCGCGCGAGCCGTTGCGCACGATCTTGGCCTCGATGCCGCGCTCCTTGAGTTCCTTCTCGATCGCTTTGGCGACCTTTTCGGCGCCCAGCGCCAGCGCGCCGGAATCTGCCGGGACATAGATGCGCGGGATCATGAACGTACCTCCGCGACGATCTCTTCGACCTTCTCGTCATCGAGCCGGCCGATGACTTCGCCGTCGAGCATCGCCGACGGCGAGCAGGCGCAAAGCCCGAGGCAGTAGACCGGCTCCAGTGTAACGGATCCGTCGCGCGTGGTCTCGTGGAAATCGATGCCGAGCAACTGCTTGACCTTGGCAGCGACGGTGTCCGAGCCCATCGACTGGCAGGCTTCCGCCTGGCAAAGCTTCAGCACATGCCGTCCGGCAGGCTTGGCGCGGAAATCGTGATAGAAGCTGACCACGCCGTGCACCTCGGCCCGGGAGAGGTTCAGCCCGTCGGCGATCACCGGCAGCGCGTCCTTCGGAACGTGCCCGAACTCTTCCTGTATGCTATGCAGGATCGGCAGCAACGGGCCTTCGAGGCCCTTCATCTCGTCAATGATCGCCGCCGTGCGCGACGCGATCTCGGTACTTGCGGCCTGCATGGTCACGCAGCGCCCTCCCTGGTCGTGGCGGCCAATGTATGTCACCCCGGAATATAGAGCGGTTTCGGGGCAACGACATGCATAGGGCGCAATATCGCTAAGTCCTTACGAAATCAGAGGAAACCTCCGAAATCAATAAAGCGCTCCCGTCGCTCGATAGAAATTTTCTATCAAAATCAGGCAGCTCGCATTGTCTAGCCTAGCGGTGGCGGCGGAAATCGTCCGCCAGCGCCATCGCCTCGTCCAGCAGCGCCTGCACCAGCGGCGTGTGCGGCTCGCGCGGCGCCGCCACTAGCCCGACCGTGTGGCTGGCATCCGGCTCGACGATGGGAATGGCCCGGATCGGCTCGGAAAAGCCGAACGTTTCCGCAAGGTTGAGCGGCATGATCGATGACCATTTGCCTGTACGGATATGCGAGAAGAGAACGATCATCGAATTGGATTCCAGCGTCGGCCGCACCTGCACGCCGGCTTCCGCCAGGTGCTGGTCGATGATGCGCCGGTTCTGCATGTCCGGCGTCAGCAGGCAGAGCGGCAGCTGGCTGATCTCGGCCCACGACACTTTGTCGCGGTCGGAATAGGGGTTCCCGACCGCCGTGATCAGTTGGTAGCGCTCGTCATAGAGCGGCACGCTGGTCACGCGCCCGAGCGGCTCGTTGTCGAGATAGGTGATGCCGGCATCGACGTCGAAATTGCCGAGCAGCGACAGCACTTCGATGGATGTGCGCGACAGCACCGAGAAGGTGACGCCCGGATGCTTTTCGCGGAATGGCGTCGTCAGCCGCGCCACCATGGCCAGCGCCGTCGGGATCGCGGCGATGCGGATGCGCCCGGACAGGCCGTGGCGCGCCGCCCGCATCTCCTCGCGCATCGTGCGTGAGTCGCCGACGATGCGGCGCGCCCAGCCCAGCACCTGCTTGCCTTCCGGCGTCAGCCCCTGGAAGCGCGAGCCGCGCAGCACCAGCATGACGCCGAGCTGCTCCTCGAGCTGCTTGATGCCGGCCGATAGCGTCGGTTGCGTGACGCCGCACACCTCCGCGGCCCGGCCGAAATGCTCCTCCTTGGCGAGAGCGATGAAGAATTCCAGTTTGTCGATCATCGACGCAAACTATCGAGCGCCGAAAGCCTGCGCCAGATAGGCTGTTGCGATCGGGCACAATCTTGACGTCGGCCGACAACCCCGGCGCTTTTATCCAACCAGGTTGAGGATATTGCCGTCGGGGTCCTTGAACCAGGCGACCTTCATGCCATCGCCGACATGGATGTCGCCTTCAAGCGTCAGGCCCGGCATCTCATAGTGCTCGAAGCTGACGCCTTTCGATTTCAGCGACTTGACGATCGGCTCGATCTGGTCGCCGACCGTCCATGTCACCGCTGTCGCCTTGTTGGTGCCGGCGAACTGCGAATGATAGACGTTGATGAGCGTGTCGCCGCTTTTGTAGACGATCAGTTCGCCGTCCATGTCGTCCACTTGGCTGAGGCCTAGCGTTCCTTCATAGAAAGCCTTGGCCCTTTCCAGGTCCTTCACTGCGAGATTGGCTGTCGCATTGCTGTTTTGGAGCATGACGGTCTCCTTCACAGATTATCGTGATGGCAATCGAGATAGCGCGGATAGCTCGTTTGACCATGGCCAAGGCCCGGACCTCGACCCCGGTTGGCAAATCCGACACCATCCGTCGCTTTCCGGGCACGCTGGGCGAGCCATTGCGCCACGGCTTGGTTCTGCCGGGAAACTGCACTATCTGGAACGCCAAAGCCCCGAGGAAAGATCATGACCGTTACCAAGGAATCCGTCGTCGAGCGCCTGAAGACGGTGAACGGGCCGGACTTCACCGGCAACATCGTCGATCTCGGCATGGTCTCGGAAATATTCATCGCCGATTCGAAGGTCTTCTTCTCGATCACCGTTCCCGCCGCCCGCGCCCAGGAGTTGGAGCCGCTGCGCGCCGCCGCCGAACGCGCGGTGAAGGCTATCCCCGGCGTTGGCAGCGCCGTCGTCGCGCTGACGGCGGAGAAGAAGGGCGGCGGCATGGAAGCGCCCGTTCCGCCACGCCCGGCTGCTCCGCGGCCCGCCATTCCGCCGCCGGCGCCGCAGCGACCCGCGCCGCACGCGCCCGCATCGCAGAGCCACGGCAAGCGCGGCGTGCCCGGCATCGACGCCATCATCGCGGTCGCCTCCGGCAAGGGCGGCGTCGGTAAATCGACCACCGCGGTCAATCTGGCGCTCGGCCTTGCCGCCAACGGGCTGAAGGTCGGCGTGCTCGATGCCGACATTTACGGCCCGTCGATGCCCAGGCTGCTCAACATCCACGGCCGGCCGCAGACCGTCGACGGCAAGGTGCTGAAGCCGATGCAGAATTACGGCCTCAAGGTGATGTCGATGGGCTTCCTCGTCGATGAGGAGACGCCGATGATCTGGCGCGGCCCGATGGTGATGTCGGCGTTGACGCAAATGCTGCGCGAGGTCGAGTGGGGCCCGCTCGACGTGCTGGTGGTCGACATGCCGCCCGGCACCGGCGACGCCCAGCTGACCATGGCCCAGCAGGTGCCGCTCGCCGGCGCCGTCATCGTCTCGACGCCGCAGGACCTCGCCCTGATCGACGCCCGCAAGGGCCTCAACATGTTCAAGAAGGTCGACGTGCCGCTGCTAGGCATCGTCGAGAACATGAGCTACTTCCTCGCTCCGGACACGGGCAAGCGCTACGACATTTTCGGCCATGGCGGCGCGCGCCGCGAGGCTGAGCGCCTCGGCGTCACCTTCCTCGGCGAGGTGCCGCTGGAAATGGGCATTCGCGAAAGCTCGGACGCCGGCACCCCGGTCGTCGCCTCCAAGCCGGACGGCGCAGAGGCGAAGATCTATCGCGATATCGCCAGCAAGGTCTGGGAAAGGGTCCAGGAGGAGCGCGGCGCTGCCGAAGCCGCCGTGCCGAGCATCGTGTTCGAATAACCCCCTTTCCCTTGAGGGGAGGGTCAGGCGCCGACCTTCCCGCCGAACGTCGAGAAGAACTGTCCCGCAAGCTTCTTCGATGTCGACTCGATCAGCCGGCTGCCGAGTTGCGCGATCTTGCCCCCGACCTCGGCCTTGGCTGCGTATTTAAGCACTGTCGAGTCCGCCCCGTCGGCGGTCAGCGTCACGTCGGCGCCGCCCTTGGCGAAGCCGGCAATGCCGCCCTTGCCTTCGCCCTGGATGGTATAGGAATGCGGCGGCTTGAGGTTCTTCAGCGTGACTTCGCCGTTGAAGGTCGCCTTGATCGGGCCGATCTTCAGCACCACGGTCGCCGCCATCTCGGTGTTCGAGGTCTTTTCCAGGCTCTGGCAGCCGGGAATCGCCACTTTCAGGATTTCCGGGTCGTTGAGGGCTTCCCACACTTTCCCGATGGGTGCGGCGATCCGCTCCTCGCCTTCGATCACCAAAGCCATCAAGACCTCCCGGATTGCTGATGCTGGTCGGTCGTAGCGCGCGGCCCGAAACAAGTCTATCGCACCAAAGTCCGGGTCCCGGCAGCGCCTGCCTCTTGCCTGCATGAACGCATTGTCCTATCGATTTGTCATACAAATACGGAGACCACCATGGCAGGCGCCCCCACCAGAAAGAAGAAATTTCGCTCGCAGGAGTGGTTCGACAATCCCGACAATCCAGGCATGACGGCGCTCTATCTCGAGCGTTACCTCAATTACGGCCTGACGCGCGCCGAACTGATGTCGGGCAAGCCGCTGATCGGCATCGCGCAGACCGGTTCCGACCTTTCGCCCTGCAACCGGCATCACACCGAGCTTGCCAAGCGCGTGCGCGAAGGCATCGTCTCGATGGGCGGCATCCCGTTCGAGTTCCCGTGCCATCCGATCCAGGAGACCGGCAAGCGCCCCACCGCCGCGCTCGACCGCAACCTCGCCTATCTCAGCCTCGTCGAGGTGCTCTACGGCTATCCGCTTGATGGCGTCGTGCTCACCATCGGCTGCGACAAGACCACGCCTGCGCTGCTGATGGCTGCTGCGACCGTCAATATTCCGGCGATCGCGCTGTCGGTCGGCCCGATGCTCAACGGCTGGCACAAGGGCAAGCGCACCGGCTCCGGCACCATCGTCTGGGAATCGCGCCAGCGCCTGTCGGCCGGCGAGATCGACTATGACGAGTTCATGGACATCGTCGCCTCCTCGGCGCCGTCGACCGGCTATTGCAACACCATGGGCACCGCCACCACCATGAATTCGCTGGCCGAGGCGCTCGGCATGCAACTGCCGGGCTCCGCTGCCATTCCCGCGCCCTATCGCGAGCGCGGCCAGATCGCCTACGAGACGGGCAAGCGCATCGTCGACATGGTGCATGAGGACCTGAAGCCGTCCGACATCATGACGCGCGAGGCCTTCGAGAACGCCATCGTCGTCAACTCGGCCATCGGCGGCTCCACCAACGCGCCGATCCACCTCAACGCCATCGCACGCCATCTCGGCGTGCCGCTCGACAATGACGACTGGCAGAAGATCGGCCTCGACATCCCGCTGCTGGTCAACCTGCAGCCGACGGGCGAGTATCTCGGCGAGGACTATCACCATGCCGGCGGCGTGCCGGCGGTGGTGGCCGAGCTGATGAAGGCCGGGCGCCTGCCGCATCCCGATGCCATGACCGCCAACGGCAAGACCATCGGCGACAATTGCAGCAGCGCCGTCAACGAGAATTCCGACGTTATCCGCAGCGTCGACAAGCCGTTGAAGGCCAATGCCGGCTTCATCAACTTCAAGGGCAATCTGTTCGATTCGGCGATCATGAAGATGAGCGGCATCTCGCCGGAATTCCGCGAGCGCTATCTGTCCAACCCGAACGACCCTGAAGCCTTCGAGGGCAACGCCATGGTCTTCGACGGGCCGGAGGACTATCACGCCCGCATCGACGATCCGGCGCAGGGCATCGACGAGCACACGATCCTGTTCATGCGCGGCGCCGGTCCGGTCGGCTATCCGGGCGGCGCCGAGGTGGTCAACATGCAGCCGCCGGCCTACCTCATCAAGAAGGGCATCCACGCCCTTGCCTGCATCGGCGACGGCCGCCAGTCCGGCACGTCGGGCTCGCCGTCGATCCTCAACGCCTCGCCCGAAGCGGCCATTGGCGGCGGGTTGGCGCTGCTCAAGACCGGCGACCGCGTCCGCATCGATCTGAAGAAGGGCACGGCCAATATCCTCGTCAGCGACGACGAGATCGTCAAAAGGCGCACCGCGCTGCAGGCCGATGGCGGCTATCACTATCCCAAGCACCAGACGCCCTGGCAGGAGATCCAGCGCGGCATGGTCGACCAGTTCTCGGCCGGCATGGTGCTGAAGCCGGCGGTGAAGTACCAGGACGTCGCCCATACCAGCGGCGTGCCGCGCGACAATCACTGAATTTCCGGCTTGGTGAAATCAAGGGGCGGCTTGCGAAGCGCAGCCGCCCCTCTTGTGCCCTTGTTTCAGCCGCCCGGCGCATCCAGATAGGCGTCATACCAGCTGGTTGAGGACACAGGACCATCATGGCCAGGCGGCGCTCTTCCCTCGGCTTTCTCGGCATGTTCGGCCGCTCCGGCGACTTGCGCCAGCTCGACGACGCGTTGCGCGCGGCCGACCTGCATCCGGCTTTGGTGCCGGAAGGGGTAAAGCTTACCATCGTCAATCTGATGAACGACCGCTGGCCCGATGAGCCGCCGGCAGGCGCCTATCAATCCGTGGCGCAGCTCTGCGGCTATTGCGTTGCCGGGCCGCAGGTGTTCGAGCAGGCCAACGGCCGCGAGCCGACAGTGGAGGTCGAGCGCCGCATCGAAGCGGCGCTTGAGGCCGGCGACAGCTTTGATGCGCAGATCGTGCTCATGACGCTGCACGCCAAGCTGATCAACGCCGAGGTCGTCGAGCGCTTTGGGCTCAGTGTGGAGTGAACCGCTGGGTGGGATGCGTCTGGACTCAGGTCAGGCCGAGTCGAAAAAGGTGTTTTTCGAGAACCGGAGCGGAGCGTACTTAAGTACGTGAGCACCGGCTACGCCGGCCGTAGCCTTAACTTCCGCGCCGCCCATGAGTGCTTCGGCCGGCGAAGGCCGGAAGCACAGGAAGCCGCCATTTGCAGGCCGGCCTCACCGGAATATCAATGCGTCCTAGCCGCCCATCTTGTTGCGCGGCAACTTGATCATCTCGCCGAAGCGGGCGCGCAATTTGTCGTCGAGCAGTCGCGAGACGTGGCGCGGGAAGCGCTCGGCAAGCACGCGCTTCTTCTCCGCGATCGCCCGCGACAGGATGTCGGGCCGGCCCTTTTCGTTCCATTCCTTGGGCGAGAAACGGTCGCCGACGGCGGGATAGAAATACTCGGTCTGCATCAGCTTCAACGTCTGATCGTTGCCGAGATAGTGCCCGGGACCCTTCATGCAGACATCGGCGATGGTGTCGATCGACAGCGCCTCGTCGGTCACCTCGATGCCGCGCACGCAGCGCAGGCAATGGCCGAGCATGTCGTTGTCGATGATCAGGCTTTCTAGGCAGAAGCCGAGCAGCGAGGCATGCATGCCGGCTGACTCATAGACGAGATTGAGGCCGGCAAGACCGGCCATCACGTCGGTGATGCCCTTTTCATAACCAGACTGGATGTCGGGCAGTTTCGAATCCGTCATGCCGGCGGCCGAACCACCCGGCAGGTCGTAATATTGCGCCATCTGCGCGCAGGCCGCGGTCAGCACCGCCTGTTCGGCCGAGCCGCCGGACATGGCGCCGGTGCGGAGGTCGGAAACGAAGGGCCAGGTGCCGAAGATCGCCGGATGCCCGGGCTTGATGGCATTGACATAGACCAGGCCCATCAGCACTTCCGCCACCGCCTGCACGACGGCTCCGGTAATCGCCGCCGGCGCGGTGGCGCCGGCCTGGCCGGCCGACAGAAGCAGGATCGGAATGCCGCCTTCGACGCAGGCCTCGAGCACGCCGCAGGCGTCCTCGGCGAACTTCATCGGCGGCACGACGAAGCAGTTCGAGTTCGACACGAACGGCCGCGCCCGGAAATTCTCCTCGCCGCCGGCGATCGCATAGAGCATTTCCAGCGCCGGCTTGACGTTCTCACGCACGGTGAACGAGGTGCCGACATGCTTGGATGTCCCCATCACGCAGGCATAGAGCGTGTTGAAATCCATATCGAGCGGATCGGGGATATCGCGCGGCACCATGGTGCGCTGGAAGAAATGGATGTTGTCGAGCCCGTCGACGAGACGGGCGGCGTCGTAGAGATCCTGCAGCAGCGATTCGCGGTATTCACGCTTCTCGACGTCGACCAGATGCACCGCCGCGCCCGCCGTGCCGTAATGCACGCGTTTGCCCTGGATCAGCATGTCGTGCTTCGGATCCTGGCCGTGGAGGGTGAAGTTGCGCGCGGCCTTCTTGATCGTGTCCAGCACCAGCGCGCGCGGCAGCCGGATGCGGCCGTCGTCGCCATAGGTGCCGCCGACCCGGGTCAGCGCTTCGATACAGGATGGGATGGCGTTGGCGAAGCCGACCGTCTCCAGGAGCGTCAGCACCGCTTCGTGGATGCGCTCGCGATCGTTCTGGCTCAATGGCCCGTAGCTGCCGCCCTCGAGGCCTGCCCGCACCGGCCGGATGTCGTCGGCTAAAGGCGCTGCCCGCATTGCACGACGCGCTTCGCGCCCGCCGGAACGCCGCGAACGCTGGTCCGACGACGCTTCCTGCTTCTCGAGAGCCACTGACATGGAAGCACTCCACCTTTTGTCTTTGATCTGCGAAGCTGACGCGGCGTTTGGTCCACCATCGGCCTGCCTCGTCCCCTTCTGGCCCCGACTATGCCGCCGGCATTGGTGCAGCCTATGAGCCAGCCAATCCCGTCGAATATGCCAGATTTCTAAAGCGATAAGGGCGCCCAAACAAAAAGGGCCGGCGCAGCGCCGGCCCTTTTTGGAAGTCTGTGGCGGTCAGGCGGCCGCGGGCCTGCGGCCGGCGGCGGTGGCGAGTTCGCGGATGCCCGGCTCGATATGCTGCAGCGAGATCGAGGAGATGCCCAAGCGCATGAAACGAGAGGGCTTTTCGCTGCGGTCGAAGAACCGGTCGCCGGGTTCGATGATGACGCTGCGCGAAGCGGCGGCTTCGGCCAGGCCACGTGAATCGGTACCGCGCGGCCCTTCCAGCCAGAGCGATGTGCCGCCCGCCGAGTCGGTCGAGCGCCATTCTGGCAGGAAAGCGGAAATCGCATGGACCAGACGCTTGCGCCGTTCGTCGAAGGCGGTGGAAAGCCTGCGCACCAGCGCCTCGTGATGGCCGAGCGACAGGAACAGCGCAACGGCGCGCTGGTTGTTCGCCGGCGGGTGCCTGAGCATGAAGCGGCGCAGCGCGCGAAGCTCGGCGATCAGCCCGGCCGAGGCCACGATGTAGCCAAGCCTGAGACCCGGAGCCAGCGTCTTCGACATCGAGCCGACATAGATGACGCGGCCCGAGCGATCGAGGCTCTTCAGCGCCTGCTGCGGCGCCTCGTCGAGCAACTGGCTGTCATAGCCGTCCTCGATGATGATCTGGTTGTTGCGGTTGGCGCGGGCCAGAAGATCCTGCCGCCGCTCCGCTGACAATGGCACCATGGTCGGGCAGTGGTGGCTGGGCGTGACGAAGACGAAGCCGGAATCGCTGGGGATCGACGAGGTCACGATGCCCGACTGGTCGACCGGGACCGGCTGGATATCGGCGCCGGCCAGCCGGAAGATCGAGCGGGCATCGGGGTAGCCGGGGTCTTCCATCGCCACTTTCGAGCCCTTGGTCATCAAGAGCGTGGCCAACATATAGAGCGCGTTCTGCGCGCCCAGCGTCACGATGATCTCGTCCGGATTGGCGAAGATGCCGCGCCGCGGCAGAAGCCTGGCCTGGATCTGCTCGATCAGCAGCGGATCGTCGCGGTCCACCATGTCGGACGCCCAGTTGCGGATCTCCAGCACTGCCAGCGCCATGCGGTTGCACTCGCGCCATTCGGCGGTCGGAAACAGCGCCGGATCGAACTGGCCGTAGACGAACGGATAGGAGGACTTGATCCAGTTGTCGTGCTTGGCCGGCGGCGGCATGTCGCTTGCGGCGATCTGCCGGCGCGCCTTCCAGTCGATCTCGTTCTGCTGGTCCGGCGCCTTCTGGTGCGGCTTGGCGGGAGTGGCCAGCACGTCCGGATTGACGAAATGGCCGCGCCGTTCGCGCGCGACCAGGAAGCCCTGGTCGACCAGCTGCTGGAAGGCGAGCACCACCGTGCCGCGGGCAACCCCAAGTTTTTCCGCGAGAATGCGGCAGGACGGCAGCGGCATCGAGGCGGCGATCTGTCGGTCAAGAATGGCCGCGACGATCGCCTGGCGGATCTGCGCCTGAAGGGTTTGGCCGGATTCAGCCGAAATCCGGAACAGGCCGGACCATATGGCCGTGTCATTGCGCTGTGGCATGGGAAATCTTCCTCGGATGGCCAGCTGTTTTCACTTGGCTGGACCAGTGGAGTGTATGGGTGGCATAAGGGGTTGCGCCAATCAATTTTTCTGATCGCTGGGATTTATGCCAGTGATCTATCAAGCGCGACGCCGAGCGTCTTCGCCACACGTTAAAGTGCGACGCGCAGCGTCGTCGTGGCACCACCCCAGCCGCGATGCGCAGCATCGTCGCGGCGAAATTCCCGCCTCCTCACCGTCCAATATCACCCCTCATCAAAGCGTGACGAGGTGCGTCATCGCCACCGCTTGAACGAAATGGAAATCGGCTCGATAGAATGACGCGCCGACACGCGCCGGAAACATCCGGCCTGTTAAAATGGTTTAAAAACCCGCCAGGAGCCCGCCAGTGGATCAGTCAAGCTTCGACAAGCAGGTCGCCGCTCTGCGTGAGCAGCGCGCGGCGGCCAGGGGCACCATGCGCGAGGCCTTCGCCGCCGATCCCAAGCGCTTCGAGACATTCTCCGCCACCGATGGCGATCTTCTGCTCGATTGGTCGAAATGCGCCGTCGACGCAAGCACGATGACGATGCTGGAAAAGCTCGCGGGCGCGGCCGATCTCGCGGGACGCCGCGCCGCAATGTTCGAAGGCAAGAAAATCAACATCACCGAGAATCGTGCCGTGCTGCACACCGCGCTGCGCAACCTGACCGGCAAGAGTGTGATCGTCGACGGTCAGGACACCAAGGCCGACGTGATTGCCGTGCTCGACGCCATGGGCGCCTTCGCCGACGCCATCCGCTCCGGCAAGGCGCCTGGCGCCACCGGCAAAAAGATCACCGACATCGTCAACATCGGCATCGGCGGCTCGGACCTCGGCCCGGCGATGGTGACGCTGGCGCTAGCGCCCTACCATGATGGGCCGCGCGCGCATTACGTCTCCAATGTCGACGGCGCCCATATCCATGACACGCTGAAGGGCCTGTCGGCGGAAACGACCTTGTTCGTCATCGCCTCCAAGACCTTCACCACGGTCGAGACGATGACGAATGCGCAGACAGCGCGCGATTGGGTGCAGAAGGCGCTTGGCAAGGAAGCGGTCGGCAAGCATTTCGCCGCCGTCTCGACCGCGCTCGACCTCGTGGCGAAGTTCGGCATCGAACAAGACCGCGTCTTCGGCTTCTGGGACTGGGTCGGCGGCCGTTACTCGGTCTGGAGCGCCATCGGCCTGCCGGTGATGATTTCCGTCGGTCCGCGCAATTTCCGCGCTTTCCTCGATGGCGCGCATGAGATGGACGAGCATTTCCGCACCGCGCCGATGCAAAAGAACCTGCCGGTGCTTTTGGGGCTCATCGGCTGGTGGCATCGCGTCGTCTGCAAATATCCCGCCCGTGCCGTCATTCCTTACGACCAGCGCCTGTCGCGCCTGCCGGCCTATCTGCAGCAACTCGACATGGAATCGAACGGCAAGAGCGTCACGCTGGATGGCACCGCGGTCGCCACGCCGACCGGTCCGCTTGTCTGGGGCGAGCCGGGCACCAACGGCCAGCATGCCTTCTTCCAGCTCCTGCATCAGGGCACCGACTTCATCCCGGTCGAGTTCCTCGCCGCCGCCGTCGGTCACGAGCCTGAACTGAAGCACCAGCACGATCTGCTGCTCGCCAACTGCCTGGCGCAGTCGGAAGCCTTCATGAAGGGGCGAACGCTGGAAGAGGCGCGCGCGCAGATGCTGTCCAAGGGCATGAAGCCGGCCGACGTCGATCGCATCGCGCCGCACCGCGTCTTCTCGGGCAATCGCCCCTCGCTGACCATTCTCTATAAAAAGCTCGATCCGCGCACGCTGGGTCGGGTCATCGCGCTTTACGAGCATCGCGTCTTCGTCGAGGGCACGCTGTTCAACATCAATTCCTTCGACCAATGGGGTGTTGAGTTGGGCAAGGAATTGGCGACCGGCCTGCTGCCTGTCGTGGAGGGTAAGGAGACTGCCGCAAAACGCGACGCCTCGACTGCCGGACTGGTGGGACATATCCACCAATTGCGTGGCGCGGAGTAAAAGGATTGGCGGATATCAAGGGAATATTGTTCGACAAGGACGGCACGCTTGTCGACTTCAACACAACCTGGCTCGGCGTCGCCGACTTCATGGCGATGGATGCCGCCGAGGGCGACCGCTGGAAAGCGGATAGGTTGCTTGCCGCCGCCGGCTTCGACTTCGTCACGAAACGCTTCAAGCCCGATTCGATCTTCGCTTCCGGTTCGAACATGGACGTCGTCGAGCTCTGGTTCCCGCGTCTGTCCGAGGAGGACCAGATGCACGCCGTTTCCCGCTTCAACGAGATCACTTCGGTGCAGGGGTCGGCCATGGCGGTCGCGCTGCCGGGCGTCATCGACTCGCTGCGGACACTGCACAAACGATCCTATCGGATGGGCGTTGCCACCAACGATTCGACCAGCGGCGCCGAAAGGACGCTCGCTACGCTGGGCATCGCGCAGCTCTTCGATGCCGCCTTCGGCTACGACGCCGTTGCCAATTCCAAGCCGGCGCCCGACACGGTCGTCGCTTTCTGCGACCTGACCGGGCTAAAACCGGGCGAGATCGCCATGGTCGGCGACAACCGCCATGACCTCGAAATGGCGCGCGCCGGCGGCTGCGGCCTGGCGGTGGGCGTTCTCTCCGGCACCGGCACGCGCGACTCGCTGGCGCCGATGGCGGACGTCGTTCTGGATTCGGTTGCCGACCTGCCTGATTTCCTGGCCGCGCGGGTGAACGTCCCGGCGGGCTAACCACGTTCCGCCACGAAAGCGAACACGGCGCTGGGCCTGGGCACGCTGCCGCCGTTTCCGCCGACATCCGGCACCTGGTATTCGCCGAGCAGGCAAAGCCGTGGCCTGGGCAGCCAGGCGCGGCCGGGGTCGCCGACCAGCACGTCGATGCCGGCGGCGAGGCAGCGGTCGAGGAACGGCATCATCCGCTGCCCCACATCCTGCGCGTAGAAGACGTCGCCCGCCAGCACCAGCTCGACCGCCGGCGGCGGACCGGTGGTAATGTCCTTGCCGACGATCTCGATGGCGACGCCATTTGCTTGCGCGTTGAGGCCGAGCGCCACAGCGCCGTTGCGGTCTATCTCCGCCGCGATCACCGCGCGCGCTCCGGCCTTTGCCGCCGCGATGCCGACCAGCCCCGAGCCGGCGCCGAGGTCGAGCACCCGCTTCCCGGCGACGATCGACGGACGGTCGAGAATATAGCGGGCCAGCACCGCGCCACCGGCCCAGGCATAGGCCCAATAGGGCGGCTGTGGCTCGGTCGCGTTTCCGTCGCTGTCGTCGTCCGGTTCGAGCAGCCGCCGCAGTCCGCTGCCGGGATGCGCCTGATGGAGCTGGATCTCCGGCACTGACGGCACCGGCGCCAGCCGCATGTTCGCCCTGATGAATTCCGCCGGATCGAGCCGCTCGCCTCGCTCACGTGTCTTGCCGGCGGAACGATCGCTCAAGCCTGGTCCCGCAGCGCTCGCCGCAGGATCTTGCCGACCGGCGTCTTCGGCAGCTCGGTGCGGAACTCGATGAATCTCGGCCGCTTGTAGCCGGTCAGGTTCTCGCGGCAATAGGCCATCAGCGCCTCGACGGTGAGCGCTGGGTCCTTCTTCACCACGAACAATTTAGGCACTTCGCCGGAATGCTCGTCCGGCACGCCGATCGCCGCCACTTCGAGCACGCCCGGGTGATGCGCCACCACCTCTTCCAGTTCGTTGGGATAGACGTTGAAGCCGGAGACCAGGATCATGTCCTTCTTGCGGTCGACGATCTTGGTGTAGCCGCGTTCGTCCATGAAGCCCATGTCGCCGGATTTGAAGAAGCCGTCCTTGGTCATCACCTTGGCGGTCTCGTCGGGCCGGTTCCAGTAGCTGGCCATCACCTGCGGGCCGCGGATGCAGATCTCGCCCACTTCGCCGAGCGGCACGTTGTTGCCATCGTCGTCGCGGATGGCGATTTCCGTCGAAGGCAACGGCAGGCCGATCGTGCCGGTGAAGTCGCTGGAGCTGAACTTGTTGGCGGTCGCCACCGGCGAGGTTTCGGACAGACCGTAGCCTTCGCTCACCGGGCAGCCGGTCAGCGCCTTCCAGCGCTCGGCGACGCCCTTCTGCACCGTCATGCCGCCGCCCAGCGTCAGGATCAGCGGCTTGAAGTCGAGCTTGCGGAACTCCTCATTGTTGAGCAGCGCGTTGAACAGCGTGTTGAGGCCGGGAAAGATGTGCATCGGGTATTTCGCCAGTTCCTTGACGAAGCCCGGAATGTCGCGCGGGTTGGGGATCAGCACGTTTTGCGCGCCCTGCTGCATGCCCATCAGCGCGTTCACCGTCAGCGCGAAGATGTGATAGAGCGGCAGCGCGCAGATGAAGTTGAGATGCGCCGGCTTGGGCTTCACCGTATAGGCGTCCTCCACCCACAGCGAATTCTGCGCGACGTTCGAAAGCACGTTGCGATGCAGCAGCACGGCGCCCTTCGAGACGCCGGTGGTGCCGCCCGTATATTGCAGGAAGGCAATGTCGTCGCCGGAGACTGTGGGGGGCTTGAAGGCGATGGTCGCGCCGGTCTTGAGCACCGCGTTGAATTTGACATGGCCGGGCAGCGACCATGCCGGAACCATCTTCTTCACCCGCCGCACGACGAGGTTGACGATGGCGCCCTTGAGGCCGCCCAGCATGTCGCCCATCGCCGCGACGATGACATGCTTGACCGGCGTCCTGGCGATCACTGCCTGCAGCGTGCCGGCGAAGTTTTCGAGGATGACGATCGCCTGCGCGCCGGAATCCTTCAACTGATGCTCCAGCTCGCGCGGCGTGTAGAGCGGATTGACGTTCACCACCGTGTAGCCGGCGCGCAGGACGGCCATCATCGCCACCGGATATTGCAGCACGTTCGGCATCATCAGCGCCACGCGCGCGCCCTTCTCCAGGCCTCTCGCCTGCAGGTAGGCGCCGAACGCGGCCGACAGCCGCTCGAGCTCGGCGTAGGTCATCGACTTGCCCATGCACACGAAGGCCGGCTGCCCACCGAATTGCTTGCAGGCGCCGACCAGGAAGTCGCCGATGGACTTGTAGGGCAGGGCGCCGATCTCGGCCGGCATGTTCTTCGGATAGCTTTTCAGCCATGGCTTTTCCGGCAGGCCGACAGTGAGCTCGGTGATCGCTTTCGGCAGGCCTTTCGAGGCAGGTCTGGCGGTGGTCGGCTTGGCGGCCTCCGCTTTTGCGGTTGCCGGCTTGTCCACTTTCGCGGCTGCGGCCTTGGACTTTGCCGCTGCGGGTTTGCCGGTGGCTGGTTTCGCGGCGGACTTGGCGGGCGCAGGCTTTGCTGCCGCCTTTGCCTTCGGCGCGGCTGCGGCCTTCATAGCCTTGGGCGCATCGCTTCCGGCGGCGGCCTTGGCCCTTGCTTTCGCCGCGGCTGTCGTCTTGGCTGCTTTTGCCACCTGTCTCTCCCTGTCGCCTTCTATCCGGGCGCCCGCCTCCAAACGAAGCGTCCTCCACGCCGGTTGCGGATTTTCCGGAAATCCCGCCCATCGTCTATGTATTGCCTCTATCGGCGACCGTGCAAGCCTTGCCCCAGCGGCAATGCGGGGAAAGATTTGCCGTCGAAACGCTGTGCTTCGATCGCCTTCCGCATCGTGCTTGGACGGAGGGCAATTCCAGGCAGCCATGCCTGACGCCGCCATTTCGAAAGGCGGCCGATCAATAAAAAATCGCCATCGTTAATAATGTCGTGAGCAGAAAAAACTGCTAACTTTTTCTGCATTTGGAGCAAAAGCTAGATTCTTTTCCCGCTTCCCATGGGGTACGCAAACGAGGTGTTCCAAAGGCGAAGAAACGGTGCTTATATGCGCCCTTCGCGAGCCTGATAGAGGGGCTTGAGAGAACATCAGGGAGTGCTCAATGAAAAAGACAATGACTTTTGCAGCCGCGTTGCTGGCTGCAAGCGTCCTCAGCGGCATGGCCAGTGCTAAGACGCTCGTTTATTGCTCGGAAGCGTCGCCGGCCAATTTCGATCCGGGTACGACGACCGGCGGTAACGACTTCGACGCGTCTTCGCGCACCGTCTATTCGCGACTGGTCGAATTCAAGCACGGTGGCACCGAGATCGAGCCTGGTCTGGCCGACAAGTGGGAAATTTCCGACGATGGCCTGGTCTATACTTTCCATCTGCATCCGGGTGTGAAGTTCCAGACCACCGACTATTTCAAGCCGACGCGCGACCTCAACGCCGACGACGTCGTCTTCTCCTTCGATCGCCAGTTCAACAAGGAGAATCCATGGAACGGCGACAAGTATCTGCCGAACCTCACCTGGGACTATTACACCGGCATGGACATGCCGAAATACGTCGCCAAGTGGGAGAAGGTCGACGACCTCACCGTCAAGCTGACGCTGACCGAGCCGAACGCGCCGATGCTGGCCAATCTCGGCATGGACTTCGCCTCGATCGTGTCGAAGGAATATGCCGACCAGCTGCAGAAGGACGGCAAGATGGCCGACTTCTCGACCAAGCCGATCGGCACCGGTCCGTTCCAGTTCGTCGACTACCAGCTGGATTCGGTCATCCGCTATGCGGCCAATCCCGACTACTTCAAGGGCAAGGAAAAGATCGACGATCTCGTCTTCGCCATCACGCCTGACGCGACCGCCCGCATCCAGAAGGTGCTGGCTGGCGAATGCGACATCGCGCCCTATCCGAACCCGGCCGACATCGCCACCATCAAGGCCAACAAGGACGTGACCCTGATGGATCAGGCCGGCCTGAACATCGGCTACATGAGCTACAACACCACGATCCCGCCGCTCGACAAACCGGAAGTGCGTCATGCGCTCAACCAGGCGATCGACCGGGAAGCCCTGATCAAGTCGCTGTTCCAGGACGCCGGCGCCACACCGGCCGAGAACCTCATCCCGCCGACCATGTGGTCGTGGGACAAGGACGTGAAGACCGACGCCTACAATCCGGATGAGGCCAAGAAGGTGCTTGAGGCTGCCGGGCTGAAGGAAATCCAGCTCTGGGCTGCCGATCGCGTTCGTCCCTACAACCCGAACTTCCAGCGCGCGGCTGAGCTGATTCAGGCCGACTGGGCCAAGGTCGGCGTCAAGGCGAACATCGTCAACTACGAGTGGACGAAGTATCGCGAGGAAGGCAAGAAGAAGGACCGTCCCGGCGCCTTCCAGATCGGCTGGACCGGCGACAATGGCGATCCGGACAACTTCTTCGCCACTCTCTTCGCCTGCTCCGCCATCGGCGTGTCGAACTACTCCAGCTGGTGCGACAAGGACTTCGAGGACCTGATCCAGAAGGCCAAGAAGACCAGCGACCAGGCCGAGCGCACCAAGCTCTATGAGCAGGCGCAGGTGATCTTCGCCAAGGAAGCGCCCGCCTTCCTGCTAGCGCACAGCCAGGTCTATTCGGTCGTTCGCAACAACGTCACCGGCTACAAGATGGACCCGCTCGGCATTCACCGCTTCGACGGCGTTGACAAAGCCGAATAAGATTGCGAACGGGGCGGCGTAAACTTTAGCGCCGCCCCATTCCATTCAAGATGCTCCGATATCTTCTCAACAAAATCGCCCTCCTGATCCCGACCCTTGTCGGCATCACCATCTGCGCCTTCGCGTTCGTGCGGCTGCTGCCCGGCGACCCGATCCTCGCCATGGCCGGCGAGCACGGCGTCGCGCCCGCCCGCTATGAAGAGCTGAAGCAACAGTTCGGCTACAATCTGCCGATTTGGGAGCAATACGCTCGCTATGTCGGTGAGGTCGCCACCGGCGATTTCGGCGTCTCCATTTCCTCCAAGCGTCCGGTGCTCGAAGAGTTCAAGACACTCTTCCCGGCGACGCTGGAGCTGTCCTTCTTCGCCATGATCTTCGCCATGGTCCTCGGCATCCCGGCCGGCATCTTTGCCGCCGTCAAACGCGGCTCCTGGTTCGACCAGTCGCTGATGGGCACGGCGCTTGTCGGCTATTCCATGCCGATCTTCTGGTGGGGCCTACTGCTCATCATCTTCTTTTCCGGCTATCTCGGCTGGACGCCGGTCTCGGGCCGCGTCGGCCTGCAGTTCTTCTTCAAGCCGATCACCGGCTTCATGACGATCGACACCTTGCTCTACGGCAAATGGGACGCCTTCCGCTCGGCGCTCAGCCATCTCGTCCTGCCGGCGATCGTGCTCGGCACCATTCCGCTGGCGGTGATCGCGCGCCAGACGCGCTCGGCCATGCTGGAAGTGCTGGGCGAAGACTATGTCCGCACCGCGCGCGCCAAGGGCCTTTCGGCGGGCCGCGTCATCGGCGTGCATGCGCTGCGCAATGCGCTCATCCCGGTCGTCACCACCATCGGCCTGCAGGTCGGCACGCTGCTCGCCGGCGCCATCCTCACCGAAACCATCTTCGCCTGGCCGGGCATCGGCAAGTGGATGGTCGATTCCATCTTCAAGCGCGACTATGTCGTCGTGCAATCGGGTCTGCTGTTGATCGCCCTCATCGTCATGGCGGTGAACCTCATCGTCGATGTGCTCTACGCCGTCATAAACCCACGCATCAGGGCGGCATAAATGAGCCAGACCGAAATCGCCCCGATGGCCGCCGGCAGCCCGGATCGCCTCACCGGCCTCAAGACCTTCTGGCACTATTTCTCGGTCAACCGCGGCGCCGTCATCGGCCTGTTCGTCTTCATCCTGTTGGTGCTGGCTGCCCTCTTCGCGCCGCTGCTCGCGCCCTATGCGCCCGACGTGCAGGACAAGACCGCGTTCCTGCGGCCTCCGGCCTGGCAGGATGGCGGCTCGACGCAATATCTGCTCGGCACCGACCCGGTCGGCCGCGACATCCTCTCGCGCCTGCTTTACGGCGCGCGCTTCTCGCTGCTGATCGGCGCGGTGGTGGTCACGCTGGCTCTCACCGGCGGCATCACGCTCGGCCTGCTGGCGGGCTATTTCCGCGGCTGGGTCGACGTCGCGATCATGCGCGTCATGGACCTGATCCTGGCCTTCCCGTCGCTGCTCTTGGCGCTGGTGCTGGTCACCATCCTCGGCCCCGGCCTGTTCAACGCCATGCTGGCGATCGCGCTCGTCCTGCAGCCGCATTTCGCCCGCCTGGTGCGCGCCGCCGTGATGGCCGAGAAGAGCCGCGAATATGTCGTTGCGGCCAAGGTCGCCGGCGCCGGACATATCAGGCTGATGCTTGCCACCATCCTGCCCAACTGCCTGGCGCCGTTGATCGTCCAGGGCACGCTGTCCTTCTCCAACGCCATCCTGGAAGCCGCAGCGCTCGGCTTCCTCGGCCTCGGCGCCCAGCCGCCGACGCCGGAATGGGGAACCATGCTTGCCTCGGCGCGTGAATTCATCCTGCGCGCCTGGTGGGTGGTGACTTTCCCCGGTCTCGCGATCCTCATCACCGTGCTTGCCATCAACCTGGTCGGCGACGGCCTGCGCGATGCGCTCGATCCCAAGCTCAGGAGGTCGTGATGGCGCTGCTCGACATCCAGAACCTCGTCGTCGAATTCCAGACCGCGTCCGGCCCGTTCCGCGCCGTCGACGGCGTCTCGCTCCATGTCGACGAGCGCGAGGTGCTCGCCATCGTCGGCGAGTCCGGCTCCGGCAAGTCGGTGTCGATGCTGGCCGTCATGGGCCTGTTGCCTTGGACCGCCACCGTCACCGCCGACCGTATGACCTTCAACGGCCGCGATATGTTGAAAATGAGCCCGACCGATCGCCGCAAGATCATCGGCAAGGATATTGCCATGATCTTCCAGGAGCCGATCGCCAGCCTCAATCCCTGCTTCACCGTCGGCTTCCAGATCGAGGAAGTGCTGCGCTTCCACATGGGCATGGACAAGGCCCAGCGCCGGGCGCGCGCCATCGAGCTTTTCAAGCAGGTCGGCATTCCGGAACCGGAGCAGCGGCTCAATTCCTTCCCGCACCAGATGTCGGGCGGCCAGTGCCAGCGCGTCATGATCGCCATGGCGATCGCCTGCAACCCCAAGCTCCTGATCGCCGACGAGCCGACCACCGCGCTCGACGTCACCATCCAGAAGCAGATCCTCGATCTGCTGGTCTCGCTGCAGGCCAAATACGGCATGGGCCTGATCATGATCACCCACAATATGGGCGTGGTGGCCGAGACCGCCGACCGCGTCATCGTCCAGTACAAGGGCCGCAAGATGGAAGAGGCCGACGTGCTGTCGCTCTTTGAATCGCCTAAGAGCAACTACACCCGCGCGCTGCTCTCGGCGCTGCCGGAGAACGCCGTCGGCGACCGGCTGCCGACCGTCTCCGACATGCTGTTCGAGCCGGCGCCCCAGGGAGCTAGTACATGACCGGAGCCGGCGCATGACCAAGGTCGTCGAAGGCAAGGACATCAAGCGCGACTACCATGTCGGCGGCGGCCTGTTCCGCGGCGCGCGCACCGTGCACGCGGTCAAGGGCGTGTCCTTTAGCGTCGAGAAGGGCAAGACGCTTGCCATCGTCGGCGAGAGCGGCTGCGGCAAGTCCACGCTAGCCCGCATCATCACGCTGATCGATCCGGCCACCTCCGGAGAACTCTTCATCGACGGCAACAAGGTCGACATCGCCAGGGATGGCTTGTCGAAGGAAATGCGCCGCAAGGTGCAGATCGTGTTCCAGAATCCTTATGGCTCGCTCAACCCGCGCCAGAAGATCGGCGACGTACTCGGCGAGCCGCTCTTGATCAACACCGACAAGCCGGCCGAAGAGCGGCGCGACCTGGCGATGAAGATGCTGAAGAAGGTCGGCCTCGGACCGGAGCATTACAACCGCTACCCGCACATGTTCTCCGGCGGCCAGCGCCAGCGCATCGCCATTGCCCGCGCGCTGATGCTGAACCCGAGCTTGCTGGTGCTGGACGAGCCGGTCTCGGCGCTCGACCTTTCGGTGCAGGCGCAGGTGCTCAACCTGCTCGCCGATCTGCAGGACGAGTTCCAGCTCACCTATGTCTTCATCAGCCACGACCTCTCGGTGGTGCGCTACATCGCCGACGACGTGATGGTGATGTATTTCGGCGAAGCGGTCGAATACGGCCCGCGCGACGAGGTCTTTTCCGACCCCAAGCACGCCTACACCAAGACGCTGTTCGCCGCGACGCCGCGCGCCGACATCGCGAGCATCAAGGCGAGGTTGGCAAAGAAGAAAGCGGCCTAAGCCCCGCAGGTCGTCATTCTAGGGCGGAGCGCTGCGAAGCAGCGCGCAGACCCTGGAATCCATGCCGTTACCTAGATGGCGAGCGCGGCGGAGCAGAATTCTGCGCCGCTGCAACACGTTGAAGTCACGGAATGGATCCTCGGGTCTGCGCCGCGTCGCTTCGCTCCTTGCTTCGCCCGTGGATGACGACGCCGAGCTAATTGCGCTCCGCCTACGACAACTTCGCAATAATCGCCCGCAGCGCCTCGCCGAATTTGTGCACTTCCTCCACCGTGTTGTAGTGCACCAGCGAGGCGCGGATGGCGCCGCTGTCCATCGACAGGTTGAGGCGCTTCATCAGCCGCGGCGCGTACATGTGGCCGTCGCGGATGCCGATCTGCATGGCCGCCATCTCCTCGACGATCCGCTGCGGCGACAGCGTGCCGATGTTGAAGCAGAAGGTCGGCACCCGTTCATTGAGGCGGGTTTCGTCGGCAACCCCGTAGATGGTGGCGTTGCAGCTTTTCAACACAGCCATCATCTCGCGCGCCAGCATCAGCTCGTAGTCGCGAATGGCGTTCATGCCGGCGACGATGTTGTCGCGGCGCGAGCGGTTGTTTTCGGGCAGGAAATTGCGGCCGATCGATTCCAGATAGCGCACCGCCGCGTCCATGCCGGACACGTTCTCGTAGATGAAGGTGCCGGCCTCGACCTTGTAGGGCGGCTCGTCGGGGATGAAATCCTCGCGGAACGTCGGCAGCCGCTTCAGCGTTTCGAAGCGGCCCCACAGGAAGCCCATATGCGGCGAGAAATTCTTGTAGCCGGAGCAGACGAGATAGTCGCAGCCCCAGGCCTGCACGTCGATCAGCCCGTGCGGCCCGTAATGCACGCAGTCGAGGAACACTTCGGCGCCGGCCGCATGCGCGATCCTGGCCACCGAGGCGACATCGACGATCGAGCCGATCGAATGCGCCGTCACCGTGCAGGCGACGAGGCGCGTGCGCTCCGACACCAGCGGCTTGAGATCGTCGACATGCAGATTGCCGTCCTCGCGCATGCGCCACCATTTGAACTTGGCGCCGGCGGATTCCAGTGCCAGCCATGTGGCGATGTTGGCGTCATGGTCCATGTCGGTGACGATGATCTCGTCGCGTCCCCCAACTGTGTCATTGGAAAGCATCTGGCCGATGCCGAGGCTGACCAGGCGGATGAACGATGTGGCGTTCATGCCGAAGCAGATTTCGGACGGGCTGTAGGCATTGATCAGCAGCGCGACGCTTGTCCGCGCGTCGGCGACCGACTGGTCGACGGTGACGCTGCGGCCGTAGCGGCCGCCGCGCTGCACATTGTGCGACACCAGATGGTTGGTCACCGCGTCGAGCACGCTTTGCGGGATCTGCGCGCCGGCGGCATTGTCCATGAAGATGAAGTCGCCGGCACGCTGCAGCGCCGGGAACATCGCCCGAATCTTTTCGACGGGGAACGCGGCGGCGTTCGCATTGTCTGTCTGATGCTTGTTCACGGGGTACGCTCCTGCGAAGGACTTGGATGGGGACGGGTTGGCGTCAGCGCGTCTTCTCTGTCTGGAAGCGGCGCTCGAGCAGGCTGACCAGGCGAACCATCGGCCAGAGGAAGATCAGATAGACCAGCGCCGCGCCGATCAGCGGCGAGGGGTTCGCGTAGAGCGACTGTGCATTGGTCGCTTCCTTCAAGAGTTCCGGCAGCGCCACGGTCGAGGCGAGCGAAGTGTCCTTGAACATCGAGACGCAGTTGCTGGTCATTGGCGGGATGACCACGCGGATGGCTTGCGGCAGCACCACTTTGCGCAGAGTGAGTATGAACGGCAGGCCGAGCGCCTGCGCCGCCTCGAACTGGCCCTTCGGAATGCTCTCGATGCCGGAGCGGAACACTTCGGCCGAATAAGCCGACATGATGATGGCGAATGCCGTCACGGCGGACGCCCAGGACGACAGGCGGATGCCGAGGAAAGGCAGCGCGTAATAGATCAGGATCAGCACGACCAGCACCGGCAAGGCGCGGAAGATGTCGGTGTAGCCGATGGCGAGCCAGCGCAGCGGTTTTGGCGCGTAGAGCCGCACCAGGCTGATCGCTAGCCCCATGACGATGCCGATGACGATGCTCATAATTCCAAGCAGCAGCGTGTTGAGGAAGCCGCGCAGCAGCGCCGGCAGGCTCGACACTATGACGTCGGGATTGAAGAAGGTGTCGATCAGCGACATGGGGTGTTCCCGAACCGTGTCAGAGCAATTCCAGGAAACGTGTGAAACGGTATTCCGTCCGGAATTGCGTAAAAACGAGGGTAGAGGCCCGAAACATCAGATCAGGTCTGCCCTGGGTTCCGGGAGAAAGGAAACGAGCCGTGCGGGCCTCGAAAGCCGACACGGCTCGTTTTTCGTCAGTCCGCTCAGGCCTTGGGCAGCGGCATTTCCTTGACGGTCGAGGAATCGGCCGGCGCATCGGTGCCGAACCACTTCTTGTGGATGGCGGCCAGCGTGCCGTCCTTCTTCATCGCCGTCAGCGCGTCGTTCAGCTTGCCGAGCAGCGGATGGTCCTTGGTCATCATCAACCCGTACTGTTCGCCGGTCTTGATGCGCTGCTTGACCACGAGGTCCTTCATCTTCTGGAAGGAGTACTGCATGCCGGGGACGTCGCTGACGGCAGCGTCGACGCGGCCGGCGCTGAGGTCGAGCAGAAGGTTCTGCTGCGTGTCGTAGCCTTTCACGTCGCTGAAGCCGTCGGCTGCCTGGTGGTCCTTGACCCAGGTCTCGCCGGTCGAGCCGGACAGCACGCCGACGACCTTGCCCTTGAGATCTGCCTCGGCGTTGATCGCGCTGTCGGTCTTGGTGGCGATGCCCATGTCGGAATCATAATAGGGCTGCGTGAAGGACTGCGACTTCAGCCGCTCGGCCGTGATGGTGATCGAGGAGATGGCGACGTCGATGCGCTTCGAGGTGGTGGCGGCGAACAGCGCCTGGAAGCCGAGATCGGCGATGTCGGTGGTCATGCCGATGCGCTTGGCCGCCTCGTTGACGATGTCGACCTCGAAGCCTTCGAAAGTGCCGCTCTCGTTCTTGTATTCGAAGGGCGGATTGGTCGGATAGGCGCCGACATTGAGCACATCGGCGGCATAAGCGGTGGCGGGGCCGGCGGCGATGCCGATGGCGGCGGCCAGAACAAGCAGGTTGCGACGCGTAAAGCTCATTTGGTTTCCCTCTGGGTCTTCCCTCTGGTTGTTGATCGGGCGGGCTGACCCCGCACGGCTTCTTGCCGTCCCGCCTCCCAGCGGGGCGTCAATTCATGGCGGCGACCATGCGGGTGAGCGCGGTCGCTATCTGGTCGCGGTCGCGGCAGACGCACATTCTGAGGAATGCCGTTGCCGAGCTTCCGAAGAGATGGCCGGGGGCCAGCCCGACGTGGGCCGTCTCCAGGATCCTGGCGCAGGCTTGCCGGGCGTCGCTCTCACCCTCAAGCGCAAAGAAGGCATACATGCCGCCGCGCGGTTTGGTCGGCAGGATGATGCCTGGGATTTGCGCCAGCCTGTCATAGGCAAGGTCGAGGCCGGTCCTGATCCGCTGTCTGATTTCCTCGACCAGCGGCTCGCCCTGCCGGATCGCCGCCACGGCGCCGGCCTGGATCGGGGCCGCGGTGCCGCTGTTGATATATTGCGTCATCGCGCCGAGCTGGTCGGCAACGCCTGAAGGATGCGTCAGCCAGCCGATGCGCCAGCCGGTCATCGCCCAGGCTTTCGAGAAGCTGTTGACCGACAGCACCCTGTCGCCGTCCTCGGCGATCTGCAGGATCGAGGGCGCGACGTCGCCGTCGAAATAGAGCCGGCCATAGACCTCGTCGGAGATGATCCAGATACCGGTGCGCCGGCTGAAGTCGAGCAGCGCCTGCATCTCTTCGCGCGTCGCCGTCCAGCCGGTCGGGTTGGACGGCGTCGACAGGAAGATGGCGCGGGTGCGCGCGTCGCAGGTGGCGAACAGCCGGTCGAGGTCGAGCCGCCAGTCATCCTTGAAGTCGAGCGAGAACGGCCGCGGCTCGCCGCCGATCAGGTGGATGGCGTTGTGGATGTTCGGCCATTGCGGCGCGACATAGACGACGTTGGTGCCTGTATCGACCAGCAGCTCGAGCGCAAGGTACAGCGCCTGCATGCCGCCCGGCGTTACCGTGGTCCGCGCGATCGGGATCGAGCGGCCATGGATGCGCGTCTGGTACTCCGACAGCGCCTCGTTCAGCGGGCCGTGCCCGCGCATGTTGGGAACGTAGAAGGTCAGGCCCTCGTCGAAAGCGGCCTTTGCCGCGTCGCGGATGAAGGCGGGCGTCACCATGTCGCCCTCGCCGTACCAGAGTGCGATGACATCGCCGAGCTCTCGCGCGCGAACCGCCAGGTTTGCGATGTTTTCCGTGTGCAGGTCGCGAATTTGCGCCCGCACGCCATCGAAAGCATAGCGCGCGCTGGACGACGACTGGGGCAACACAAACGACAAGGACTGAAACCCCTTCCACCAACGATGGACCGACCGGAAAAGCCCCTCCGCCACGGCAGTCGCATCAGCTTCGGATGCTATCCAAAGCGTGGCGCTTTTCAAGGCAAAAGTTTTAAGCTTAAAAAGTTGGCTGGCCTGTCGCTTCGCCGATACGCCTTTTGACCGCGATCGTCATTAGGCGTGTTGAGGCCAGGCCGGCATCAACTGAATATCAACATGCCTTTAGCCCAGTTCGGCACGCGCGGCGGTGCAGTTGGCCGCGGCGCCGGCGCCAAGAAACATCGTGTCGCTGGCCAGCACGAAGAAGCTCGCGCCGATGGCTGTCCATCGGCCGACATTCTGCGGGCTGGCGCAAAATATGCCGGCGGTCCTGCCATGCGCCACCGCCACGCCGATGATTGTCCTGATCGCCTGGGAGAGCTTGTCCGCGCCCGCCGGTCCGACGGCATCGATCGACACCGAGAGGTCGCCTGGGCCGACGAAGACAACATCGATGCCGTCGACGGCTGCGATCGCCTCGATATTGGCCAGCCCCTCGGCGGTCTCGACCTGAATGGCAACGACAATCCGCTCATTGGCGGCGGCAAGATATTCGGGAATGCGATAGCCGTAGCCGGCGGCCCGACCGGGGCCGACACCGCGCTCGCCGAGCGGCGGATAGCGCGAGGCCTTGACTGCCATCGCCGCCTGGGCCGCTGTCGAGACGCGCGGGATCAGCACGCCTTGCGCGCCACTGTCCAGCGCCGCCTGGATCGCTTCCGGCGCATGGCCGGGAACGCGCACCATGGTCGGCACACGGTGCACGTCGGCCGCGCGCAGCATGGTCTCGATCGTCTCGCGCGAAATCTGCGCGTGCTCCCAGTCGATGCAGAGGAAATCGAGGCCGGACGACGCCATCACTTCGATGGCGACCGGATGGGGGATGGCGGCGAAGGACCCGATGAGGTTCGCCTTGCCGATGCATTTCTGGCGGAATTCGCTCATGCCTATCCCCTTTTCGCGTTGCCCAATGCATATCCGCAAACTGCGGTGAGGCGAAGCTGTTTCAGGCTTGAAATATTTTTCTCCGGGCCTAGCGTGTGGGTCTTCCGCCACGAGTTCCGGACATGACCAAAGCGCACCCCCTGCACGGCCCGAACAGACTGAAGCTCGGCGTCTTTTCCACCAACGCCGATGGCGGGCTGGCCATCACCGATGTGCCGGAACGCTGGACGGCAAGCTGGCAGGATAATCTGACGGCGGCGCAGATCGCCGATCGCGCGGGCCTCGAATTCATGCTGCCGATCGCCCGCTGGCGCGGCTTCGGCGGCCGCAACAAGGTGCGCGAATTCTCCTTCGAGACCTTCACCTGGGCGGCGGCGCTTGCCGCCGTGACCGAACAGATCGGCTTGTTCATGACTGTGCATGTACCGCTGGTGCATCCGCTCTATGCCGCCAAGGCGCTGGCGACGGTCGACCATATCAGCCAGGGCAGGGCGGGGCTCAACATCGTCTGCGGCTGGAACCCGAAGGAATTCGGCATGTTCGGGACGCCGCTGGTCGAGAAGGGTTATGACCAGGCAGCCGAGTGGATCGAGATACTCGAACGGCTTTATGCTTCAAGCGAGCCGCTCAACCATGAGGGCGCTTACTATCGGCTGAAGGAGGCGGTGAGCCGACCGGCCAGCCTGCAGGTGCCGCGCCCGGTGACGATGAACGCCGCTTTCGGCGGACCGGGCCGGGATTTCGCCGCCGCCAGATGCGACTATCTTTTCACGACCTTCTCGGAGATGAGCGATGCCGGCAAGCATGTCGCCGATATCGGCGAGCGCGCCGCCAAGGCGGGCCGCGACGTAGGCGTCTACACCGTGGCGCATGTGGTCTGCCGCCCGACCATGGAGGAGGCGCAAGCCTATTACACGCGCTACGCCGTCACGATGGCCGATCACGAAGCGGTCGACGCCCATATGGCCGGCAAGAAGGAATTCTCGCAATCGCATGATCCGCATGCCTATGACCGCTACCGCCAGCGTTTCGCCGGCGGCGCTGGCACATATCCGCTGATCGGCACGCCGGAAACGATTTCCGCCGACATGGCGGCGATCGCCGCGCATGGCTACCAGGGCATCGCGCTGTCCTTCGTCAACTACACCCAGGAACTGCCCTATTTCTGCGACCACGTGCTGCCGTTGCTAAGGCAGGCGGGCCTTCGCCAGTAGCTACTCGGGTATCACAGCCGTCGCTTGAATCTCCACCTTGGCCCGGTCCTCGACAAGCGCCACCACCTGCATGGCGGCCATCGCCGGGAAATGCCGGCCGATCACGTCGCGGTAGGCTTCGCCGATGCCTTTGAGGTTGCCGACATACTCGGCCTTGTCGGTGAAGTACCAGGTCATCGAGGTGATGTGCCGCGGCCCACCGCCGGCTTCGGCGAGCACGGCGACGACATTGGCGAGCGTCTGGCGCACCTGGCCGACGAAGTCGTCGGTCTCGAATTTGCACTCGGCGTTCCAGCCAACCTGGCCGCCGACGAACACCAGTCGTCCCTGTGCGGCAACGCCATTGGCGTAGCCGACCGGCTTGGCCCAGCCTTCGGGCTGCAGGATCGTATGCATGTCTGGCCTCCCCCTATTTCAAATTTGGTCCGCAAGCATCGCGTCACGCCCCGCCTATCACCTGCCTGGCAATCACCACCTTCTGCACGTCCGAAGCGCCCTCATAGATGCGCAGCGCCCGGATCTCGCGATAGAGGCTCTCGACGATGTGGCCCTTGCGCACGCCGTCGCCGCCATGCATCTGCACCGCCTTGTCGATCACCTCCTGCGCCTTGTCGGTGGCGAACAGCTTGGCCATCGCCGCTTCGCGCGTCACCCGCGCGGCGCCCATGTCCTTGGTCCAGGCGGCGCGGTAGATCAGCAGCGCGGCGGCATCCACATCCAGCGCCATGTCGGCGATGTGGCCCTGCACCATCTGCAATTCCGCCATCGGCGCGCCGAACAGCTTGCGCTCGCTCGCCCGCTTGACGCTCTCGTCCAGCGCGCGTCGTGCGAAGCCGAGTGCCGCCGCGCCCACCGTCGAGCGGAAGACGTCGAGCACCGACATGGCGATGCGGAAACCATCGCCGGGCTTGCCGACAAGCGCGGAAGCCGGAACCCGCACATTGTCGAAGGAGAGCCGCGCCAGCGGGTGAGGCGCGATGACCTCGAGCCGCTCGGCGACGCTGAGCCCCTTCGCGTCGCTAGGCACGACGAAAGCGGAAATCCCTTTCGCGCCGGGCGCCTCGCCGGTGCGGGCGAACACGACATGGAGGTCTGCGATGCCGCCATTGGAGATCCAGGTCTTTTCGCCGCTAAGCACATAGTCGCCGCCGTCGCGGACAGCGGTCATCTCCATGTTGGCGACGTCCGATCCCGAGCGCGGCTCCGACAGCGCGAAGGCGGCGATCGCTTTGCCCGCGCGTGTCTTAGTGAGCCACTGCTGCTGCTCCGGCGTGCCGAACAGCGTGATCGCACCGGCGCCGAGCCCCTGCATGGCAAAGGCAAAGTCGGCCAGCCCGTCGTAGCGGGCCAAGGTTTCGCGCGTGATGCAGAGCGCACGCACGTCGAGCGGTCCAGGGTTGCCCGGGTCGAGCGCCGTTGGTTTCAGCCAGCCATCGCGGCCGAGTCTAGCGACGAGTTCGCGGCAGGCGGCGTCGACGTCGTGATGGTCGACAGGGAGATTTCGTTGGCACCAGGCTTCGAGACGCTCGGCGAGCTCGCGGTGGCGGTCCTCGAAGAAGGGCCAGTCGAGGAAGGAGCGGTCAGGCATTCTCGCCTCCCCAGTTCTGCGAGGCTTGCACTCTACGGCGCCCCCCTCTGTCCTGCCGGACATCTCCCCCACAAGGGGGGAGATTAGCAGCTTGGGCGCCGCCGCTATTCTTGCGAGGGTGGAGATTGGCGAAAGCGGACGCGACATCTGATCTCCCCCCTCGTGGGGGAGATGTCCGGCAGGACAGAGGGGGGCGCTGTCCCGCCAGCATGTCCTTGTTAAGCGGACACAACATCCTCAATTCCCCTCGAACACCGGCTTCTGCTTCGCCACGAACGCCTGATACGCCCGCTCGAAATCGCCAGTCTGCATGCAAATCGCCTGTGCCTGCGCCTCGGCCTCGATGGCCTGGTCGAGGCCCATCGACCATTCCTGGTTGAGCTGCGTCTTGGTGATGCCATGCGCGAAGGTCGGGCCGGCGACGATGCGCGCCGCCAAATCGATCGCATCGGCTTCGAGCGCCGCCGGCTCGACCAGCCGGTTGTAGAACCCCCAGCGCTCGCCCTCGGTGGCGCTCATGGTGCGGCCGGTGTAGAGCAACTCGGCCGCGCGGCCCTGGCCGATGATGCGCGGCAGGATCGCGCAGGCGCCCATGTCGCAGCCGGCGAGGCCGACACGGGTGAACAGGAAGGCGGTCTTTGCCTCCGGCGTGGCGATGCGGATGTCGGAGGCCATGGCGATGATCGCGCCGGCGCCGACGGCCACGCCGTCGACCGCGGAAATGATCGGCTTGCCGCAGTTCAGCATCGCCTTGACGAAGTCGCCGGTCATGCGCGTGAAGGCGAGCAGTTCCTTCATGTCCATCTTGACCAGCGGCCCGATGATGTCGTGGACATCGCCGCCTGAGCAGAAATTGCCGCCATTGGGCAGGAACACCACGGCATCGACATCGTCGGCATAGACCAGGTCGCGAAACGTGTCGCGCAGCTCGGCATAGCTGTCGAAGGTGAGCGGGTTCTTGCGCTCGGGACGGTCGAGCCGAACCTTCGCGACCTTACCTTCGACTTCCCAGAGGAAGTGTTTTGGCTTGAGCTTTGCCATGGCGCTCATTCGCGTCCCTCCCAATTGCTGCGGAACGATTTCAGCATGCCGGCCAGCCGCCGTGCCTCGTCCTCGCTGACATTGCCGAGCAGCTCGCCGACCCAGCTCTCATGTGCGGCGGCGATCGCGGCGAAAGATCTCGTGCCTTCCTCGGTCAGTCGCACCATGGAGGTGCGACGGTCGCCATTGCGCCGCGCCCGCGTCACCAGCCCTTCCGAAACCAGCCGGTCGACAATGCCGGTGACATTGCCGTTCGACACCAGCAGGAAGCGCGACAGGTCGCTCATCAGCATGCCTTCCGGCACGCGGTAGAGCGCCGCCATCACGTCGAAGCGCGGCAGCGTTGTGTCGAACTCCTTCTTCAGCCGCTCGCGCAGCTCGGCCTCGATGGTGCGCGAGGCGCGCAGCAGGCGTATCCACAGCCGCAGCCTGTCCTTGCCCGGTCCGGCGGACGTGGGTCCCGCTACCATGTTTCACCTCCCGAGACCGAGATTGCTTGCCCGGTGATCGACCGCGCGGCGCCGCTGCACAGCCAAAGCACCGCCGTCGCGACTTCCTCCGGCTGGATGAAACGCCCTTGCGGGTTCGTCGCCGCGAGGTTCGCGCGCGCTTCATCGGTGGAACGTCCCGTCTTCTCGACGATGCGCTGGACGGATTCCTCAAGCATGTCGGTTTCGACGAAGCCCGGGCAGACGGCGTTGACGGTGACGCCGGATTTGGCTGTTTCGGCGGCCAAAGCCCGCATCAACCCGACCACGCCGTGCTTGGCGGCGACGTAAGGCGCGACATAGGCATAGCCTTTGAGGCCCGCGGTCGAGACGACGAAAACAATCCTGCCCTGTTTGCGCCCCAGCATTCCCGCGAGCGCCGGCTTCACAGTCAGGAAGGCGCCGGTGAGGTTGACGTCCAGCGTGCGCTGCCAGTCGCCCAGCGAAGTCTTGTGCGCCGGCGCACTAACCGCCATGCCGGCATTGGCGACGACGATGTCGAATGGTCCGCGCGCGGCTTCCGCCTTCTCGTGGAGGGCTGTCATGTCGGCCTCCTTCGTGACATCGGCGGCGGCAGCAAAGATGCGGTCGCTTTCCTTTGCGACCTCGGCAAGGGCAGCTTCGCGCCGCCCGCAGATGGTGACGGCCAAACCTTCTGCCGCCAGTGCCAGCGCGATGGCCCTGCCGACGCCGGAACCGCCGCCGGTGACCAGCGCGTGCTTGCCGGCGATTTCGCGCGCGGCGCTCATACTTTGAGCCCCGCAGCCGCTTCGCGCTCGGCCAGCCGGTAGATCTGGTCGCGTCCGGGCAGATAGGGATCGGGCCATTTGACGCCGCGATCGCCGAGCATCACAGCCGCGTGCAGCGTCCAGTAGGGATCGGCAAGATGCGGCCTGGCCAGCGCCACCAGGTCGGCGCGACCGGCCATCAGGATGGAGTTGGCATGGTCCGGCTCATAGATGTTGCCGACCGCCATCGTCGCCATGCCGACCTCGTTGCGGATGCGGTCGGAAAACGGCGTCTGGAACATGCGGCCATAGACCGGCTTGGCGGCGATCGAGGTCTGCCCGGCCGATACGTCGCAAAGGTCGACGCCGGCCTCGTGCAGCATCTTCGCGATCTCGACCGCGTCCGAAGGCGTGACGCCTTCGATGCCGACCCAGTCATTGGCCGAAATGCGCATCGAGATCGGCTTTTCGGCCGGCCACACCGCGCGCACCGCATGGAAGATCTCCAGCGGATAGCGCATGCGATTTTCCAGCGAGCCGCCATATTCGTCGGTGCGGCAGTTGGTCAGCGGCGTGATGAAGGCCGACAGCAGGTAGCCATGCGCGGCATGGATCTCCAGCATGTCGAAGCCGCAGCGCGCGGCCATCTGGGCCGAGGCGACGAACTCTCCGCGGACCAGATCCATGTCGGCGCGGTCCATCGCCTTAGGCACCTGGTTCCTCGGCGACCATGGCACGGCCGACGGCGCCATCACCGGCCAGTTGCCGGTAGCAAGCGGCACGTCCGTTCCCTCCCAGCCGACACGGGTCGAGCCCTTGGCGCCGGAATGGCCGATCTGGGCGCAGATCTTTGCTTCGGTCTCGGCATGGACGAAATCGACCAGCCGCTTCCAGGCGACCTCATGCTCCGGTCTGTAGAAACCCGGGCATCCAGGCGTGATGCGCCCTTCCGGGCTGACGCAGGTCATCTCGATGTAAAGCAGGCCGGCGCCACCTTTGGCGCGCTCGGCATAGTGCGAAAAATGCCAGTCGGTGGGGCAGCCGTCGATCGCCTTATACTGCGCCATCGGCGAAACGACGATGCGGTTGGCTAAAGTCATGTCGCGCAGCTTGAATGGCGCGAACATCGGCGCGCGGCGCAGGCTGTTGCCGCCGGCGCCGGCCTTGCGCTGGAACCATTCCTCGGCGCCCGCCAGCCATTCGGCATCGCGCAGGCGAAGGTTCTCGTGGCTGATGCGCTGCGAGCGGGTGAGCAGCGAATAGTTGAACTGAACTGGATCGAGGCCGAGATATCGTTCGACTTCCTCGAACCATTCCAGCGAATTGCGCGCCGCCGATTGCAGCTTCAGCACCTCGGTGCGCCGCGCATCCTCATACTTGCGGAAGGCCGCTTCGAGGTCCGGCTCGGACTCGACATAATCGGCGAGCGCCACCGCGCTCTCCAGCGCGAGCTTGGTGCCGGAGCCGATCGAGAAATGCGCCGAGGCCGCCGCATCGCCCATAAGTGCCAGGTTCTTGTAAGACCAGCGCTCGCACAGCACGCGCGGGAAATTGATCCAGGCCGAACCTCTGATGTGGTTGGCGTTGGTCATCAGCGGATGGCCGCCGAGATGCTTTGTAAAGATGCGCTCGCAGACCGCGATCGATTCCTGCTGCGTCATCTGGCCGAAACCGAACGCAGCCCAGGTCTGTTCGCTGCACTCGACGATGAAGGTCGCGGTCTCGCTGTCGAACTGGTAGGCATGCGCCCACACCCAGCCATGCTCCGTCTTCTCGAAGATGAAGGTGAAGGCGTCGTCGAATTTCTGCGTCGTGCCCAGCCACACGAACTTGCATTTGCGGGTGTCGATGTCTGGCTTGAAGACATCGGCGAAGGCCGCGCGCGATTTCGAGTTCAGCCCGTCGGCGGCGACCACCAGATCATGCGTTTCCATGAAGGGTTTCGGGTCGGAAATATCGGTCTCGAACATCATCTTGATGCCGAGCTCGCGGGCGCGCCGCTGCAGCAGGACCAAGAGCCGCTTGCGCCCGATGCCGCAGAAGCCATGGCCCGAGGACACCGTGCGCACACCGTCATGGATGACGGCGATGTCGTCCCAATAGGCGAAATGCTTCTTGATCCAGACGGCGCTGACCGGGTCGTTCCTGGTCACGTTCTCCAGCGTCTCCGCCGACAGCACCACGCCCCATCCGAACGTGTCGTCGGCGCGGTTGCGCTCATAGAGCGTCACCTCGTGCGCGGCGTCGCGCAGCTTGAGCGAGATGGCAAAGTAGAGGCCGGCTGGTCCGCCGCCGAGAACCGCAACCTTCATGTCTTGCGATCTCCTCCAGAGCAATTCCGGGAAAAGTAGCGGTTTTCCGTCCGGAATTGCGTGAAACGCTCTAAGGCATCGGGAACGCCGGCAATGCCGGCGATCCCAATTTTCAGTATTGCGCCGCGCGGCAGTTATTTCAAGCTTAAAGTTTCATAATTGAATGATCACCGCCGGCGCGTTTGGTTCTTCACTTGGTCGGATCCTTCGGGCTCCACAACACTGTCTCGGCGCCCTTTTCATAGGCCATCCCATCCGGGTAGCTGATCGCCTCCAGCTGCAGCCCCCACGGCGCCTGGAAATAGAGGATGGTCTGGCCGGCCGCCGGCCCCTCCTTGACCGGGAGCGGTCCCATCCTGGTCTTCACTCCCTTGGCCTCCAGATAGGCCTTCGCGGCGGCGACGTCGTCGACATAGAAGGCGATGTGGAAGCCGCCGATGTCGCTGTTCTTCGGCGTCAGATCCTTCTGGTCGGGCGCGGTGTACTTGAACAGCTCGATGTTCGAGCCATAGCCGCAGCGCACCATGGTGATCTCCTCGATCACCGCCTTCGGATCGACGCCGAGCACGTCTTGCATGAACGTGCCCTTGTCGTCGGCGAACGGGCCGAAGGACATCGCCTTCTTGCAGCCGACGACATTGGTGAAGAAGTCGACGGCCTGCTTCATGTCGGGCACGGTAAGGCCGGTGTGGTCGTGCCCGCGCATGCCGGGGATCGCATCCGCCGATGCGGCCCCCATTGAGCCGAACAGGATTGCGGCAAGCATCGCGCCGCGAGTTGCGTAGTTCATGTCACCCTCCGTTTGCGGACTCACTTGTCCTTGCGCACATCCGAGGCCCGCTGGTCGGCGTGCGGATAGCTCAGTTCATTCGGGCGCCTTCGCCGCTGGCTGCAGCCAGTCCGGATCGATCTCCGGCAGCGGAATGGCGGCGAGCAGGTCGCGCGTGTAGGTTTCCTTCGGGCTGGCGAACAGCGCATCTGTAGCGCTCGCCTCGACGATCCTGCCTTCGCGCATGACGATGACCTGCTGGCAGAGCCGCCGGATCACCGACAGATCGTGGCTGATGAAAGCGACCGTCAGCCCCATCTCGGCCGCCAGTCTTTCCAGCAGCGTCAGGATCTGCGCCTGCGTCGAGACGTCGAGGCCGGAGACGATCTCGTCGGCCAGCACGAATTTCGGCGACAGCGCCAGTGCCCGCGCGATGCCGACGCGCTGCCGCTGGCCGCCCGAAAGCTCGTGGCGGTAGCGGCTGGTAAAACTCTGCGGCAGGCCGACGCGCTGCAGGGCTTCCGCCACGCGCTCTTTCAGCCGGTCGCCAAGCCCGTTCTGCCTCAGGGGCGCAGCGATGATGCTGAAGATCGTGTGGCGCGGGTTGAGCGACGACATCGGGTCCTGGAAGATCATCTGCAGGTCGCGGCGAAGTGGCCTCAGCTCGGCTTCCGAAAGACGGCTGATGTCGCGCCCTTCGAAGCCGATCGAGCCCGCGCTCGGCTCGATCAGCCTGACCAGCGCGCGTCCGAGCGTCGACTTGCCGGAGCCGGACTCGCCGACGATGCCGGTGACCGATCCCTTGGGCAGGTCGAAGTCCAGCCCTTTCAGGATTTCGGCCAGCGGCGCGCGGCCGATCAGCCGCTTGCGCGTCATGTCGGGCAGCGCCACCTTCAGCCCGCGCACGGAAAACAGCGGCTCAGCCATGGCCGGGCTTCCAGCCTTTGTCGGCGGCGGCGATCTCGGCCGCCAGCCCGGCAAGCACGCTTTCGTCCACCGGCTTCAGCGAGGCATACGGATCGGTGTAGCGCGGCGTCGCCGCGATCAGCGCGCGCGTGTACGGATGCTGCGGGGCCGCCAGGAGCTGCGCGGTATCGGCCTCCTCGACCACCTTGCCGGCATAGAGCACCGACACCTTCTGGCTGATCTTGGCGACGACGCCGAGGTCATGGGTGACGAACAGGATCGCCGTGCCGTGATCGCGCTGCAGTTGCGCGATCAGCCGCAGGATCTGCTTCTGCACGGTGACGTCGAGCGCCGTCGTCGGCTCGTCGGCAACGATCAGCCTCGGCTCCGCCGCGAAGGCCGCCGCGATCAGCACGCGCTGGCGCATGCCGCCGGAGAGCTCATGCGGGTAGCTTTTCAGCACGCGCTCCGGGTCGCGGATCTGCACCTCGTCGAGCAACTGACGGATGCGCTGGTCGGCTCTCTTTGCGCTCCAGCCGAGGATGCGCACCAGCCGGTCGGTCATCTGCGGGCCGATGCGCCGCGACGGGTTGAGCGCGGTCAGCGGATCCTGCGGGATCAGCGCCGTGCGCGCACCGATCAGGTTCCGCCGCGCCTTGGGATCGAGCCGGCCGAGATCCTCGCCCTCGATCAGCATATCGCCCTCGACGACGCGCACGCTTTTCGGCAGGACGCCGAGCACCGCCTTGCCGATCATCGTCTTGCCGGCGCCGCTCTCGCCGACCAGCGCGCGCACTTCGCCCGGCTGGACAGCAAGCGACACCGAGCGCAGCACGCGCTGGCCGTTGGGGAGCACGGCGCTCAAGCGGTGGATTTCGAGGCACGCGCTCATTGCAGTACCGGATCGAAGCGCGCCTTCAGCGCTTCGCCAAACTGGCTGAAGGAAAGCACGGTGAGTATCAGCGTGATCAGCGGGAACACCAGCACCCACCAGGCCTGATGGATCGACAGCCGGCCCTCGGCGATGATGCTGCCCCAGGTCGGGTCGTCGGTCGAGATCGACAGATTGACGAAGGAGAGGATCGCCTCGACGATCACGGCGATGCCCATTTCGAGCGACAACAGCGCCACCACCGACGGCAGCACATTGGGCAGCACCTCACGCAGCATGATGCCGATGCGGCCGTAACCGGCGATGCGCGCGCTCTCGACATAGTCCATGCGCGCCTGGCTCATCGCCTCGGCGCGGATGACCCGGCAGAAGCGTGTCCAGTCGATGATCGCGATGGCGAGGATGACGGAACTGAGCCCCGTGCCCAGCACCGCGACCAGAAGGATCGCGAACAGCACCGGCGGGAACGCCATCCACACGTCGACGATGCGCGAGATGATGCGGTCGGCCCAGCCGCCGAAATAGCCGGCGATCAGCCCCAGCGCCGAACCGAGGAGACAGGCGGAGGTCGCGGCGGCGAAGGCAACGATGAAGGCGATGCGGCCGCCGAAGATCAGGCGTGACAGCAGGTCCCGGCCGAGGCTGTCGGTGCCCAGCCAATAGCCCGGCTCGGCGCCGTCGAGCCAGAAGGGCGGCAGGCGCTCCAGCATCAGGTCCTGCGCCAGGGGATCCTGCGGCGCGACCAGCGGCGCGAAGATCGCCGCCAGCAGCGCCAGCACAAGCCAGCCGCCGGCCAGCCACAGCCGCGGGCTCAAGCCGCGTCGGGCGATGCGCGCGTCATCCATGGCGCAGCCTCGGATTGAGCAGCGCATACATCATGTCGACGGCAAGGTTGATCAGCACGAAGAGCAGCGCGAACACCAGCACGATGCCCTGGATCAGCGGCAGGTCGCGGTTGATGACGGCGTCGATCGCCATGTTGCCGAGGCCCTCATAGGAGAACAGCCGCTCGACGATGACCGTGCCGCCGATGAGGAAGGTGAACTGCACGCCGACCAGCGTCAGCGTCGGCAGCGCCGCGTTCTTCAGCGCCTCGCGTAGGATCACCTGCGTTTCGGAAAAACCCTTGACCCGCGCCAGCACGACATAGTCGAGGTCGAGCACTTCCTTCAGCGACTGTTTCAGGAGCTGCGCGATGATCGCCGCCAGCGGCAGCGCCAAGGCCACGGCCGGCATCAGCATGTGCTTGAGCAGGTCCCAGGTCAGGTCGAAGCGTAACCTGAGGATGCTCTCGACCAGATAGAACTGGGTGACGAAGGGCAAATCGAGCTGCGGCGAAACTCGACCTGAAATGTCGAACACCGGCACCAGCACGCCGAACAGCAGGATCAGTACAAGGCCCCACAGGAAATCGGGGATGGAGAGCGTCGCGCCGCTGGCGATGTCGATGCCCGCTTCGAGCGCCGTGCCACGCGAGCGCGCGCCGAGGATCGCGGCCGTGGCGCCGATCGCGATCGCCATCAGCAGCGCCACGGTCGCAAGCTCCAGCGTCGCCGGCAGCCGGTTGAAGACCAGCCCGAGCACGTCCTGGCGCAACGAGATCGACGTGCCGAAATCGCCATGCAGCACGCCGCCGAGCCAGATGAAGAATTGCTGCACGATCGACTTGTCGAGCCCGTAGAGCGCGCGCAGCCGCGCAATGTCGTCATTGCTGGCGCCGGGCGGCAGCATCATGGCGATCGGGTCGCCGGGCGCCACGCGGATGACGACGAAGACGACGATGGCGACGCCGAACAGCGTCACCAGCATCGTCAGCAGACGAACGAGGAATCTCTGCAGCAGCATGCGCCCATATGCCTAGATGAAAATGCGCGCCGTCTTGCGGACGGCGCGCGTGGCAATCCAAGACCGACGATCAGGCGGCCGGCGTCATCAGCGCCGGCAGCAGCGCGCCGGACACATGCTGCACGACATTGACCTTCTTCGAGTGCACGATCGGCTGCGCGTATTGCATCAGCGGCAGCACATAGGCCTGTTCGGCGATGTATTTGTCGGCGGCCTTCCAGCCGGCAATGCGCTTGGCCTCGTCCTTCTCGCCCCACAGCGGGTTGATCATGTCGATCAGGTCCTGGCTGTCCCACACCGAATGCGGGCTCGGGCCGTACATGGCGAAGCCGGTCGAGGTGGTCGGGTCGCCGATGGAATTGCCCCAGTTGTAGAAGGCGGCCGGTGCCAGCTTGTCGGCGGCGCGCAGCTCATAGTGCTTGGCGATCTCGTAGACCTCGATATTGGCCTCTATGCCGACCTTGCGCCACATGCCGACGATCGCCTGGATCATCTCGTAGTCCTTGGGCTTGAAGCCCTTGGTCGTCTGGATGGTGAACTTCACCGGCTTCTCCGGCGAATAGCCGGAAGCCGCCAGCAGCTCCTTGGCCTTGTCGGGATTGTGCTCGACCTTGATCGAGGGATCGAAGGCCGTGTATTCCGGCGTCTCCAGCGTCGCGATCGGCTGGCCGTAGCCACGCAGCAGCCGCTTGACCAGCAGATCCTTGTCCACCGCCATCACGGCCGCCTGGCGGACGTTCTTGTCCAGCATCGCCTCGATGTCGTTGAAGAAGATCATGCCGATGTCGGAAACGTTCTTGATCGAGCCGGCGAGCCCGTCCTTGGCGATCAGCCGGTCATATTCCTCATAGGGAATTTCGAGCGTCACCTGCGAGGATCCGGATTCGATCTCGGCGACACGGCTCGCCGCGTCGGTGACGAACTTGATCGTCACGTTCTCGAAGGCCGGCTTCGTGCCCCAATAGTTCGGATTGGCCTTCAGCCGCAGGAAGGCGTTGCGCTCGAACTTGTCGACCATATAGGGGCCGGTGCCGATCGGCGCCTTCTCGAAGCCTTCGGCGCCTACCTTCTCGTAATAGGCCTTGGGCAGGATGTAGCCGGTCAGGAACGACATCCACTTGAAATAGACCGGATCGAACTGCACGACGTCGCCGGTGATCTTGTTGCCGTCGATCTTGAAATTGTTGACGTTCTTCCAGACGAACTGGATCGGGTTGCCGGTCTTCTCGTCGCCGGCCCGTGTCAGCGACCATACCACGTCTTCGGGTGTGAAGGGCGAGCCGTCATGCCATTTCACGCCCTCACGCACCGTCATCATCACCTTGGTGCGGTCGTCGTTCCAGCCCCATTCGGTGAGCAGGCCGGGCGTGAAGGAGAGGTCCGGCTTCTGGCCGATGATCTGGTCGAACACCGACTGGTAGAGGCCTTGGATGGTCGGGTTCACCGCCGAGGGTCCGGTTGTCGGATCCCAGGAGGGCAGGTTGACATTGTAGGCGATGGTGAGCTCGTCCGCCGCCTTTGCCGCCCTCGGCAGGCCGAGCGTGGCGGCGCCAATCGCTGCCGCGCCATAGCCTAGCAAGTCACGTCTGTTGATGGTCATGGTCGTTCCCCTTGTTGGTTGTCATTTGTCCGCGCGGCGTTTTCATTCGGTGGTGGGCAACCGCGCTTGTCCATCCCGGAATTCTAGCTCTTTGTTGGAGCATGATCTTTCTCCGAAAACCGGTTCCCGCTTTTTGCGTTCGCTGACCTTCGGTTCGGGATCATGCTCTAATTCCCTCCCAGTTGTTGGGCGAGCATGAAGCCGGAGCCGGCGCCCGTACCGGCGCCGGGCCATGTCGCGGCGCCGGTGAGGAAGAGGTTCGAGACCGGCGTGCTCCAGCGCGCGAAGCCGCGCGCCGGACGGAAGAGGAAATTCTGCGCCAGATGATGGCTGCCGCAGATCTGGTCGCCGCCGACAAGGTTCGGGTTCTCGCGTTCCAGATCGAGCGGCGAGAACACCGCGCGGCCGAGGATTTTTTTGCGCAATCCCGGCGCGTAGCTTTCGATGATGTCGAGCACGCGCTCGGCATAGGGGTCCTTGACCGCGTCCCAGTGAGCGGGGGCGATCTTGCCCGCCGCATCGCCTAGGATCTCCGCCGGCAGCATGCGCACCTGCACCCACAGCACATGCTTGCCTTCCGGCGCCCTCGACGGATCGACCGCCGTCGGCTGGCCGACGACCAGCACGGGCTGGTCGGGCAGCAGGCCGGCGATCGCCTGCTGGTAGACGCGCGACATGGCGTCGAGCGACGGCGCCAGATGCACATAGGCGAACTGGCGAAGCTCGGCGCCGGCGCTCCAATCCGGCAGGTCGTCCAGCGCAAGGTGGATCATCATCGTGCCCGGCGCATGGCGGAATGTCTTCATCGCCGCGTCGAAGCCGGCGTCGCCGGAGCCATTGGGCAGCAGCTTGCCCGGCAGCGCTTTGGGCGCGACACCGGCAATGACGGCCTTGGTCGCGCTATGGGTTTCGCCGGATGCCAGCCGCACGCCGGTCGCCTTGCCGCCGAAAACCGTTATCTCGGCGACGTCCGCGCCGGTCGTGATCTTGCCGCCGGCCGCCGTCACCATGCCGGCCAGCGCGCGGATGATGGTGTCGGCGCCGCCCTTGCCCAGCACCATGCCAAAACTCTGGTTGGCCATCGATTCCAGATAGGGGAACACGGCGCCGCCGGCGATGTCGGGCGCGAAGTCGAGATGCATGCCCCAGGCCGCGAGGGTCGTGCGTACATGCGGCGTCTCGAAATTTTCCTCGAGCCAGGCGCGAGGCGATGACAGCAGCAATCGAGCGGTATCGAGAGCGCCGGCGATGCCCTTCTTGCGCCACAGGTTCCAGCCCGTGCCGGCCAGCGCCTTTGCGCTCATCGGCGAGCCCAGCAAGCGGAACAAATGTTCGGCCTCGCCGGGGAAGGTGCCGACCAGGCGGCGCCATGCGGCTGCATCCGCCGACGAGAAGGCGGCCAGCCGCGCCGTCGTCTTCTCGAGGTCGTTGCTGACGCCGAAACATGTCCCGTCCGGAAAGGCGCTGGCGAAACAGTCGCCCACCGGCGCGAATTCCAGCCCGTGGCCTTTCAATTCATTTGCATATTTCCGGTGAAAGGCGGAGCCGGCGAAGAGGCTCAGGTTCATCGCGCCGAAATCGTGCCGGAAACCGGGAAGCGTGTATTCGGCGGTCCGCACCGCGCCGCCGATTGCCTCGCTGCGCTCGAAAACCGCTATTTTCCAGCCCTTGAGCGCCAGATGCGCGGCGCATGCCAGACTGTTGTGGCCCGCCCCGACAAAGATGGCGTCGAACTCGCTCACGCCCCGCCCCAAAATGCTTTATGCTTAAAGATAATTGCAGATGCATATGTTTTCGTCTAGTAGGTATATTAAGGGCCGCAACGAGCCTTGATGATCACCGACAAGAGGGAACGAAAGACCATGGACACGCAGAAACTCCTCGGCGAGGTCGCCAGCCAGCTGCTCTCGGGCGCCATCAAGGTCGTCGACCTGACGGCGCCGCTCGGCCCCGATACGCCGCTGATCAAGCTGCCGCCGGAACTCGCCGTCGACACGCCGAAGGTCGAGATCCACGAGATCTCCAAATATGACAAGAACGGCCCGTGGTGGGCGTGGAATTGGCTGAAGCTCGGCGAGCATTCGGGCACGCATTTCGACGCGCCGCAGCACTGGATCACCGGCAAGGACTATCCGGACGGCGCCACCGACACCATTCCGGCGCAGAATTTCATCGGCCCGGTCAACGTCATCGACTGCTCCAAGGAGTCGGCGGCCGACCACGACTTCCTGCTCACCGTCGACCATATCAAGGCCTGGGAAGCCAAGCATGGCGCCATCAATCCCGGCGAGTGGGTGGTGATGCGCACCGACTGGTACAAGCGCAACGGCTCGGAAGCCGAGTTCCTCAACGCCAACGAGACCGGCCCGCACACGCCCGGCCCGACGGCGGAAGCCATCCAGTTCCTGATAGCCAAGGACATCAAGGGCTGGGGCTCGGAGACGATCGGCACCGACGCCGGCAAGGCCGGCGGCATGGAGCCGCCGTTCCCGGCGCACACGCTGATGCACAAGGCCAACCGCTATGGGCTGGCCAGCCTCTGCAACCTTGACCAGCTGCCGCCGAAGGGCGCGATCCTGATCGCCGCTCCGCTCAAGATCGAGCGCGGCACCGGCAGCCCGATCCGAGCGCTGGCGCTGGTGCCTCGGGGTTAAAGCCAAGGCAACGACGATGGGCGACGTCGATCACATCATCGTCGGCAGCGGCATCAACGCCCTGGTCTGCGCGGCGATGCTTGGCGCCAAGGGCGCCAAGGTGCTCGTGCTCGAGCGCAACGACCGCATCGGTGGCTGCATGCGCACCGAGGAGATCACAGCGCCAGGCTTCGTTCATGACGTGATGGCCACGACCTTCGTGCTGTTCATCACGTCGCCGGCTTTTGCCGCGCTCGGCAAGGACCTTGCGCGGCATGGGCTGGACTTCTGCCACACCGCCACGCCGACAGGCGTGCTCACGCCCGACGGCAGCCATGCCGTTATCACCACCGACCGCGCCGCCAACATCGCGGCGCTGAACCGGATCGCCTCCGGCGACGGTGACCGTCATGGCGGCGATGTCGGCGATATCGAGCGCAATGCCGGGCTGCTGTTCGGCCTGCTCGGCGGCGCGCTCTGGTCTTATCCGACGACGAAGCTCATCGCCGGCGAGGCCTGGCGGCGTGGCCCGCGCGACCTTGCCGCCTTCATGGGCGGGGCGCTGGTGCCCGCGCGGGGTTGGTTGGAAACGACTTACACATCCGACATCGTCCGCGCGCTCTGGGCGCCCTGGGTGCTGCATGCCGGGCTCGGCCCGGAAGACGCCTTCTCCGGCCAGATCGCCAAGGTCATCGCCTTCGCGCTGGAGGCAGCCGGCGCGCCGATCGTCAAGGGCGGCGCGAAAAACCTGCTCGCCGCCTTCGAGGCGCTGATCAGGGAACGCGGCGGCGAAATCCGCGTCAACGCCGACGTCGCCTCGATCGTCCGGACAAGCGGCCGCGCCAGCGGCGTCCGGCTCGCCTCCGGCGAGACCCTGAGCGCCGCGAAGAGCGTCATCTGCTCGGTCACGCCGACGCAGCTCTATGGCCGTCTGCTCGGAGGGGATGCCCCAAAGCGCGACGTCGAAGCGACGCGCGTTTATCGCTACGGCAAGGGCAACTTCCAGATCCACTACGCGTTGGACAAGCCGCCGGCCTGGCGCGGCGAAGGTCTCGACAAGGTGGCGCTGCTGCATCTGACGCCGGGGCTCGACGGCGTGTCGAAAGCCTGCAACGAAGCAGTGCGCGGCCTGCTGCCGGAGGTGCCGACCATCTGTGTCGGCCAGCCGCATGCGCTCGATCCATCGCGCTGCCCCGAGGGCAAGGCGATCCTTTGGCTGCAACTGCCCGAGGCGCCGCGCCACATCAAGGGCGATGCCGCGGGCAAGCTCGAGGCGCCGGCCGACGGCCGTTGGAGCGAGGCGTTGCGCGAGGCCTATGCCGACCGCGTCGAGGCGATCCTCGCCGACCACATCGACGGTTTTCGCGCGAGCGTGATCGCGCGCCGCGCCTATTCGCCAGCCGATCTCGAAGCGATGAACGTCAACCTGGTCGGCGGCGATCCCTATGGCGGCTCGTCGACCATCGACCAGTCCTTCCTGTGGCGGCCGTTCAAGGCCAGCCGCAACCATGAGACCGGCATCAAGGGCCTCTATCATATCGGCGCCTCGACCCATCCGGGCGCCGGCCTCGGCGGCGGCTCCGGCTTCCTTTTGGCGGGGAGGCTGTGATGGAACAGAAACTCGCCGAAAAACGCCAGCGCATCTCTACCCTCGGCCAGATTGGCCTGCAGCAGTTCGCGCCCTATCTGATGAACCGCATCATGGGCCGCTACAACGCCACGCTGCGCGACGACTTCCGCAAACAGGGCCTGACCATTCCACAGGTGCGGACGCTCGCCGTGCTCTCGGTCACCGACGGCGTCACCGTCAACGACCTCTCGGTCTACACAGTGATCGAGCAGTCGACCTTGAGCCGCACGCTCGACGCGCTGGAAGGCCAGGGCCTGGTGCGGCGCGAGCAGGGCGTCACCGACAGCCGCTTCCGCCATGTGTTCCTGACCGATGACGGACGTGCGCTGTTCACGCGCGCCTGGCCGGCCATGCACGACGCCTTCGAGGCGATGTTCGACGGTGTCGACGACGCCGAGTATGCCGCGCTGATCGCGACGCTGCAGAAAATGCTGAACAACATCCGCAAGCACGAGATCTAGATGTACGCGCCGCCCCCTGGCGATGGGCGAGCGGCAACGGAAGGAGGCAGAGATGGCCGAACGGTCTTTTGCCAAGGAAGTCGAAAAGCTCAGGCTTGGCGCCGGCGAGGAATTCGCGGGCGAGGGCATCCTCGCCATCACCAAGGCGCTGCTGCAATGCGGCGTCGGCTATGTCGGCGGCTACCAGGGCGCGCCGATCAGTCATCTGATGGACGTGCTGGCCGACGCGCAGGATATCCTGGGCGAGCTCGGCGTGCATTTCGAGGCGAGTGCGTCGGAAGCCACCGCCACCGCGATGCTCGCCGCTTCCGTGCATTACCCGATCCGCGGCGCCGCCACCTTCAAGTCGACCGTCGGCACCAATGTCGCTTCGGATGCGCTCGCCAACCTGGCGTCCGGCGGCGTCACCGGCGGCGCGCTGATCATTGTCGGCGAGGACTATGGCGAGGGCTCCTCGATCATGCAGGAGCGCAGCCACGCTTTCGCCATGAAGAGCCAGGTCTGGCTGCTCGACCCGCGGCCGAACCTGCCCTCGATCGTCAAGGCGGTTGAGGACGGCTTCGAGTTGTCGGAGGCCTCCAACACGCCGGTTATGCTGCAGGTGCGCATCCGCTGCTGCCACGTGCACGGCCACTTCACCGCCAAGGACAACAGGCGCCCGCCAATGTCGGTCGCCGATGCGCTTGCCGCGCCGCGCCGCGACACCGGCCGCATCGTGCTGCCGCCCGCTTCCTTCCTGCATGAGAAGGAGAAGGTCGCCAAGCGTTGGCCGGCGGCGGTCGATTTCATCAAGAGCCGCAAGATCAACGAGATGTTCGGGCCGGACCATGGCTCGATCGGCATCGTCATGCAGGGCGGCATGTACAATTCCGTCATCCGCGCGCTGCAGCGGCTGGGCCTCGCCGACACCTATGGCGACACCGACGTGCCGCTCTATGTGCTGAACGCCGTCTACCCGCTGCTCGACGACGAGTTCCTGTCCTTCTGCGAAGGCAAGCAGGCGGTGCTGGTCGTCGAGGAAGGCCAGCCCAACTACATCGAGCAGGCCTTCGCCGCGATGCTGCACAAGGCCGGCCGCGGCACCAAGCTGGTCGGCAAGGAACATCTGCCGATGGCCGGCGAATATACCGGGCAGGTCATGCTCGACGGCATCGGCTCCTTCCTGCGGGCGCACGCCCCGCATCTGCTGCCGGGCGAGGTGCGCGCGCCGAACAAGCTGGGCGAGGGCGTCGACACGGCCGATCTCATCAATGTCGTTCCGGGCCGCCCGCCGGGCTTCTGCATAGGCTGCCCGGAGCGGCCGATCTTCGCTGCGACGAAACTGGTCGAACAGGAGCTCGGCAAGCACCACATCGCCTCCGACATCGGCTGCCATCTGTTCTCCATCATGCCGCCTTTCGAGCTCGGCGCCACCACCATGGGCTATGGGCTTGGGCCGGCTTCTGCCTCGGCCTTCAATTCGCCGGACGCAAAACGCCGCTCGATCTCCTTCGTCGGCGACGGCGGCTTCTGGCACAATGGCCTGACCTCCTCGATCGGCAATGCCGTCTTCAACAAGAACGACGGCGTCATCGTCATCGTCGACAATTTCTACTCGGCCGCTACCGGTGGCCAGGACATCCTGTCCTCGCGCGCCTCGAACCGCACCAAGTCGACCAAGCATCCGATCGACGAAGCGGTGAAGGGCATGGGCGTCAAATGGCTGCGCCACATCGACCGCACCTATGATGTCGGCAAGATGCAAGCCGCGCTGCGCGAGGCGCTGACCACCGAGGAGAAGGGGCCGAAAGTCATCGTCGCCTCGTCCGAATGCATGCTCAACCGTCAGCGCCGCGAGAAGCCGCTGGTCGACAAGGCGATCAAGGGCGGCGAGCGCGTGGTGAAGCCGAAATTCGGCGTCGACGAGGACATCTGCACCGGCGACCACGCCTGCATGCGGCTCTCCGGCTGCCCGTCGCTGTCGGTCAAGTCGCTCGACGATCCGTTGCGCGACGATCCGGTCGCCTCGATCGACCAGAACTGTGTCGGCTGCGGCAATTGCGGCGAGGTGGCGGATGCGGCCGTGCTATGCCCGTCCTTCTACCGCGCCGACGTCGTTCACAATCCGGGCCGCTGGGACCGTTTCCTGGAAAGCGCGCGCCGCGCCGTGATCGGCCTGTTGCAGCGGCGCCGCGAGAGCCGCCGTTTGATGTTCGCCGATGCTTGACCACAACGCAGCGCTGCACCCGAAGACGGGCGCTTCCGATGACGAGCGGGTGATAAAACTCGCCGTGCTCGCGGTCGGCGGCCAGGGCGGCGGCGTGCTTGCCGACTGGATCACCGATGTCGCCGAGCGCAGCGGCTATATCGCGCAATCGACCTCCGTCGCCGGCGTCGCCCAGCGCACCGGCGCCACGATCTATTACATCGAGATGGCCCGCGACACCGGCCGGCTGCCGGTCTTTGCCCTGTCGCCCTCGCAGGGTGACGTCGACATCCTGATTGCCGCCGAGCTGATGGAGGCCGGCCGCGCCATCATCCGCGGTTTCGTCACACCCGAGCGCACGACGCTGATCACCTCCTCGCACCGCATCGCCGCCGTCTCGGAAAAGATCGAGCCAGGCGATGGCCGCGCCTCGTCGGAGAAGGTGCATGCGACGGCGCAAGCGGCGGCCAGGCGCTTCATCGCCTTCGACATGGAAAAGATCGCCGCCGACAATGGCACGATGATTTCCGCCAGCCTGCTTGGCGCGCTGGCCGGTTCCGATGCGTTGCCCTTCACCCGGGAAAGCTACGAACAGGCGATCGGCGCCGGCGGCCGTGGCGTCGGGCCAAGCCTCGCCGCCTTCGGCGCAGCTTGCGACCGCGCGCGAGGCATCGCTGTTGCTCCGGCGGGCGACGAGGCAGAGGCGAAACCTGCCATTGCTCAACCCAGGCCAACGGCGAGCGTCAGTGGGCCCGAAACCTTGCTGAAGGGCTGGCAGGAGCTTGCCGGCCGCGTCGCGGCACTGCCGGTGCCGGTGCGCGACATGGCCGAACGCGGGCTGAAGAAGGTCGTCGACTATCAGGACATCGCCTATGGCGGCGAATATCTCGACCGGCTGGACAAGGCCGTCGCGCTCGACAATGCGGAGCGCGGCTACGCGCTGTCGATCCCCGCGGCAAAGCATCTCGCCAATGCCATGTGCTACGACGACATGATCCGCGTCGCCGATCTGAAGACGCGCTCGACCCGCGACCGGCGCGTGCGCAAGGAAGTCGGCGTCAAGGAAGGTTCGGTCCTGCAGGTCACCGAATATTTCCATCCGCGCATCGAGGAGTTCTGCGGCACGCTGCCGGCGGGGCTGGGCAGCTACATCGAAAGCCGGCCGAAGCTCGCCGCCTTCCTCGACCGCCGCATCAATCGCGGCCGCCACATCCGCACCGACAGTTTCACCGGCTTCGCCATGCTGTGGTTCATCGGCGGCCTGCGCCGCTGGCGCCGCAGCCTGCTGCGCCACAGGGTCGAGGTCGAGCATCTGGAGCGCTGGTACGATCTGGCGCTCGGCTATGTGCCCCAGGACTACGCTTTGGCCACCGAAATCCTCAACTGCCGCCGGCTGATCAAGGGCTACAGCGACACCCATGCGCGTGCCCAGTCGAAATTCGACCGCGTGCTCTCGGCGCTGCCCATGCTGAAGGGCAGGGACGATGCCGCCGACTGGATCCGCCGCCTGCGCGAGGCGGCGCTGAAGGACGAGAAGGGCGACATGCTGGACGGCGCTTTGAAGACCGTGGCGACGCTCAACGAGACCTCTGCCCCGATAACGAAGATGTGATCCGCCTGCCTGCGACGGGTTTCGGCCACGTCCTCCGTTTCACGGAGGTAGGGATCAATCTCGGAGACAAACTCATGTTGGCTAAGTATTTTCTGCCCGTTGCGCTGGCGGCCGGCACCTTGCTGCTGTCCGGAGCCGGCTCCCAGGCCATGCCGATGGCCAAGCCAGGTGCTGCGCCGCTGCCGATCGAAACCGTCGGCTGGCGCTGCGGTCCCGGCTGGCACGTGAACCGTTGGGGCAATTGCGTGCCCAACGGCCGCCGGTTCATCCGGCCCGTGCGCCATTGGCATCCCGGCTTCTGGCATCACGGCCGCTGGCACCCCGGTTTCTGGAGCTGATGACCCGTCGACGGGATCGACGCCCACGCCGGCAACGGTTCAGACAGGCCAAAGAGAGAGAAGCCGGCGGGACAGCGCCCCCCTTTGTCCTGCCGGACATCTCCCCCACAAGGGGGGAGATCGGACGTCACGCAGGCTTTCGGCAATCGCCAGCGTCGTACCAAAGTCTATTCGACATCGCAGGAGTGAGCGCGGCGCCAAAGCTGCCAATCTCCCCCCAAGTGGGGGAGATGTCCGGCAGGACAGAGGGGGGCGCGAAGGATCGCGACTTATCTCACCTTGCGCCACCGATCGTTGCACGGTCGCCTGTCGCTGACGAGCAAATTCAGACCTCAAACAACCAGATCCCGCATCGGCTTCACCGCTGCAGACTCCGGAAATACCTTGTCGCCAAGCACCGCGGCGGAAAGCCCGAACTGGTCCGCCAACAGGCCCTTCAGCACCGCCCGCACGTCGCTGGTCGGCGCGAGGTCGCGCTGTTCGTAGAGCTGCGCTGGCTTCAGCCCAGGCCAGTCGGCGATGACGCGGCCGCCCTTGATCGCGCCGCCGGCGAGCAGCACCACCGTGCCGGTGCCGTGGTCGGTGCCGACAGTGCCGTTGATGCGCGCCGTGCGGCCGAATTCGGTGATCGCGACGACCGCCGTGTCGCGCCAACGCTTGCCCAGCCCCTTCTCGAACTCCTCGAAGGCGCCGTCGAGGCCTCCGAGCAGATTGGCCAGCCGCCCCGTGGCGCCGCCCTCGTTGACATGCGTGTCCCAGCCGTCGAAGGCGAGTGCCGCGATACGCGGCCCGTCATCGGCCGCCATCAGCCTCGCCGCGCCTTGCGCCGATTGCCGCATGCCGGCGGCGTTGTCGAGGCCGCCCTTAGGCTTCATCGTCGTGCCGTCGAGTTGGTCGCCCAGCGCCATCCGATCGGCGTCGAGCCCTTTCTGAAGCGCGGCCGCCAGCACCGGATCGCGATGGTTGTAGAGATCGAGCACACGCTCCGCCAGCGCATCGCCAGGCGTCGGCAGCGCCTGCGGCGCCCAGCCGAGCACGGGCGCGGCGCCACGGATCACCAGCGGCGTCGAGGGCCCGACCGCCAGCCCGCCGGCTTTCGCAATCCTGTCGCCCGCCGGCAGGCTGGCCAATGCCCGGTTGAGCCAGCCGGTGGTCGCGTTGCCGGGGCCGGGCAGGCCGCTTTCCAGCACGTCCTGGCCGTCGAAATGCGAGCGGTCGCGGTAGCCGGTCGCGGCCGCGTGCACGACGGCTGCCTGGCCTGCCTTGAACAGGCGCGCAAACACCGGCATTGCCGGGTTGACGGCGAAGAAACCGTCGAGCGGCAATGCCGGGTTGGCGCCTGAGAGCGAAAGCGCGATGTCGCCATGCAGGCCGGCATAGTCCGGATCGCCGACCGGCCCGACCGTCGACAGCCCGTCGAGCGCGCCGCGCAGCACGATGACGATCAGGCGCGGGTCGCGATTGTAGGCCGCTCGGGCAAAGCGCGGCAGGTAGGCCCAGGCGAACAGCGCGCCGCCGGTCATCAAGACGGCACGGCGGGACAGGTTGGGAGTTTGGCAGAGAAGACTCACGGGTTCATCTCCATTGCTAGGTCACCGGCGCTGGAATTCGGGCGCCATCAACAGCAGCGCCAGGCCCTGCTGCTTGGACTCCGCCCGCGCAATCGCCTGCCGTGTTTCGGCCGATACGGACGTGCCGATCAGCGACGCCAGCGCCTCGTCGGGGTCGCCGATGTCGTCCGCCTGCTTCGCCGCCTGCCAGGCGATGTCCAGCCGCGTCTTGAGACCCTCGGCGGAAGCCCATGCATCCGTCTGGTCGGGAAAGCCGTTCGGCCCCGGCGGTTGCCATAGCGGTTGGCCAAGCACGCTCAGCCAGCGAAGCGACCGTTGCGGCTCGTTGCCGGCGGTGGCGCCGACCGCGCGCCGCAGCGCGACGACAAAGTCCAATGGCGCGCGCAGCTTCGTCAGCGGCGTCGACCAGGCTTCGGGCATGTCGATCAGCGTCAAGGCGATCGCGCGCAGGTCGCCATCGGTCTTGGTGAAGACCGCGGCCAGACGGGCGACAGCCGCCGGCGGCGGATCGTCCGCGATGAAATGGCACGCAAGCTTGATGGCGATGTGCCGCGCAGTGGCCGGATGGCGGGCAATGTCGTTGAGCGCCGCCTCCGCCTGGCCCATGCCGCCGTCGGGATAGGTCTTGCCGAGCAGCACCGCCTTGCCCGGCTGATGCGCATTGGTGTTGAAGATGAAGCTTCCCGGCTCTCCCAGCCGCCCCTCGCGTCCAGCCATCGTCCAGCCGGTCAGCATGCCGGCGAAGCTGGTGACGTCGGCTTGGGCATAACCGCTGCCGACGCCCAGCGTGTGCAATTCCAGGATCTCGCGGGCGAGGTTCTCGTTGAGACCGCGTCCACGCCGCTTGCCGGCGCGCGAATCCGGCCCGATCGATTGCTGGTTGTCGAGATAAAACAGCATCGCGGGATGATGCTCGACCGCCAGCAGCATGTCGGCGAAGCGGCCGAGCACGAAAGGGCGGATCGCCTCGCGCTCGAAGGCGCCGGCGCATGCCCGCACGACCGGCGCCTTGGCGACGGAGACGCAAAAATGGTTCGACCAGAAGCTGACCAGGCGCTCCACGAAGCCGGGCGCCGCAGTGAGCGCCTTGTCGAACCGGGCCTGCGCCTCGTCGCGATAGATATCGGCCTCGACACGCGGCACCGCGGGTTTGGCTTTTGTCACGGCCGGGCCGGCTGGATCATCCGCTGCCATCGGCTGCATGACGGCCGCCGCCGTCTCGGCCCGCGCCGCCTTGCGCTCCATGACCGCCGTCATGCTGGCCTGGATCGCCGCGGTGCTGTCCAGCAGCCCGGCATTCTTCGGATCGTCGGGGGAAATGAGCGCGATGTCCTGCTGCCTGATCTCGACCTTGAGGTAGCCGCGCGGATCGGCGGCGATCTTGCCGAGGTTGTCGCCGGGTTTCGCGCCGAGGCCGAAGCGGTTGAGCGCGACCAGGGCGGGGTCCGGCGAGACGGAATTTGAGACCGGTGCGGCCAATGAAGCCTCCGTTCCGAACCGACACTTCGGCCGGCATGTTGCATGGATCGGGAAGGGCGCTCACGACGCCGGCCGCAGCACCGGCGTCATGAGCGGGCCGTCACCAGCGGCGCCAGTGGTGCCAGCGGTGGTAAGGATGCCAGGCCGGGCCGATATAGACGCGCGGCCCGCCCCAGTAATAATAGCCGGGATAGATCACGCGGCGATTGGGGACGCAGCGGCCCCAGTGGTTGGGATGCCAGCCCGGACCGCAGCCCCAGGCGACACGCTCGATAAGCGCCGGCGCCGGCGCAGCCGGTGCGATCGGCATCGCCGAGGCGGCGCTTGCGGCGGCCGTCCCGCCGATGGCGAGCGCTGCCGCGATCGAATATTTCGTCAGACTGTTCATGGGATACTCCCGAAAGTTTCGAGGTTGAAGAGAACCTGCCCGCCGCCGAAGGCGGTCACAGGCCTGTCCCTCTTTTCCTTGAACGGGGCGTGTCCGCTCTTTCCGTCGCTGCCTACGGCGATTTTTTTGCAGGCGCCGGCGGCTGCCTGCCGGCGCGCCGCATCAGGGCGTCCGCCAGCAGCTGGCGGTCTTCCGCCGATCCCGACGCGGCGAATTCGATGATGCGTTGCTCGAGCCGGGTGCGCACGGTGACATCGGCATTGCGCGCGCGTTCGAGCGCCGCCGCAAGCGCGTTGCTGTCGAGGGTCGGCTGCTGCAGAAGGTTCGCCGCCTCGCGCCGAGCGGCCTGGCCGTCGAGGATTACGTCGCGGGACCCGCGGCGCACCTCGCGCAGCGCCTGACGGAAGACCTTGCGGTCGGCGGCCGGCAGCCTGCCGCCGGCCGATTCCAGCGAAAAGCCCGGATTGGACTTGCCGATCAGCCAACCCGTCCCGCCGGCGAGCGCGCCGATCAGAAAGACGTTGAGTACCAGCGATGCCGCGACAAGACGGGGGCTCATAGGTCCTCCTCGGCCTGGTCGGCGTCGGGACCGGCATCGCCGAACGACGTCGCATTGGCATCCATCACATAGTGGTCGGAGGGAGCGTCCGGGGCAACGACGGTCACCAGCGCCAGCCCAGCCACGGCGCCGGCCAGGCCGGCACCGGCAAGCCCGAAGCCCAGCCACCAGAACCGGCGGTGGCGGCCCTGCCTGACCTCGGTCGCGGCGCGGGCGACAATGGCTCGATGGAGCGCCGGGCCGGGTGCTTCGACGCGATGCCGGTCGAGCATGGCGTCGAGCCTGCCGGCGCGCGCCAGGATGGCCCGGCCCTCCTCGGTATCGGCAAACAGCATGGCGGCGGCCTGTTCGGCCGGCGGCCAGCGGTGCAATGCGCCGCCATAGGTATCCGCCAGCGCGGCGAAGCGCCCGGCATCCATCGGCCCGTTTGCGGTCTTCTCAGCCATCTCGTTCCCCCTTCCACCGTTTTGACGTGGCCCCCCACGCCGCAGTCCTCAGAATTCGCAGTCCCTTCGAGGTCTCAGTCATCGCCATCTCCCGCGAGCATGGCCTGCAAAGCGCGCCGGCCGCGCGCGAGCAGGCTTTCCAGCGCATCGACGCTGACCTGCATGGCGCCGGCGGCCTCGATGTTGGACAGCTCCTGATAATACACCAGCACGATCGCCTCGCGCTGGCGCGGCGCGATACGCTGCAGCGCCTGGCTGACCCTGCGCTCTTCGTCGCCCGGCATTGCATCGGGAAACGGCGCTTCATCGGCCACCTCCGGCAGCTCGTCCGTCGTCCATTCGCGCCGGCGCCGCAGCCGGTCGTAGCAGAGATTGAGCGCGACGCGGTGGATCCAGGTGTCGAAGCGCGCCTGTCCCTGGCGCCAGCCCGAGGCGTGGCGCCAGATGCGCACGAAGGTTTCCTGGGCGACGTCCTCGGCCTCCGCCGCGTCGCCGAGCATCCTGGCGGCCAGGGCCAGGATGCGCGGCAGCTTGCGCGCCACCATCGCCTGCACGGCGGCGGGGTCGCCGGCGCCGATGCGGCGTACCAGCTCCTCGTCCGGATCGGCGCCCATCAACCGGGGCGCTCGCGACTGTCATTGTGCGGCATAGCCTCTTGGTCATTGCTCCTCATTGGGAGCGGATTTGTGGCCCGGCCTCTCGTCGGCGCCAAGCACGCCGTCGCCGTTCTTGTCGAGCCTGGCGAAGCGCTTGGCGAGCAAGGCGTCGAGCTCGCCCTTGTCGACGAAGCCGTCCTTGTTGGTGTCGATGCGCGCGAAGGATTTGGCCGGATCGCCCTTGGCCTTGCGGGCGGTCTGGAAAGCGGTCCATTCGGCGAGGCTGACCTTGCCGTCATTGTCCGTATCGGCCCTCATGAACGCCCTTTCCCGGCGCGCCTCGAACTTTTCCAGCGTCAGGCCGGATTTGGTTTGGTCAGACTTGGTGGCCGGAGCCGAGGTGCTCGGCGCCGTCTGGGCCGGGGCAGGGGTCGGCGTCGTTGTCTGGGCGACCGCGGCCGCGGTCTGCAAGCCAAGGGCAACGACAAATATCGTTTGGCGGATCATGCTCTCGTCTCCGGTTGGGCGCGGCCATTGGCGGCCACGCTTCAGCCATTAAACGCGAGGCAAAGCAAAATCCGTCGGTCCTTTTTCGACCGGACAACAAGCCTACCGGATCCGACGCAGCCGGACCGAAGGATTCCTAAGGGGCAGGAGGCGACGACTATCTCGGGTGGTCGACGGCCACCAGCTGGTCCGGCTTGAAGCCGGCATGCTGCGGGGTCCAGACGTCGCCTTCGCGGTTGAACCAGTGGCACAGATACGTGCCTGAGGCCGCGCCGTCGCTGATTGTCATTTCCGGGCCTCCGGATTTCAGCCTGACGACGTCTCCGGTCTTGAAACTGTTGGGCATTTCGACCTCCCATGCTGACAAGGCGAGTTTCCCACCAACAGCGATTCCCGACAATGGCCGAGATGCGCCGATGACGTGGTGCAGGCGGGAAGGCGTGGAAAACTGGTGCCGCTAGCGTGATCCGCGAGGCAGCACTGTCATATCAAGGCTTTTGAGCTCCACTGATTGGCTGCCTTCTCCGCCCGGGAGGACGATCATGGACCTTTCTTCCGACAATTTGCGGCATGGGCGCACAGGTGGAAGCCCGGCTCGCTTTTTGTGGTTAGGATTTGAGGTCAGCAAGCCGGGCTATGCGCCGACCGATGGGCGGGGGGCTTGGGGTTATCAGCCGGCGCGATCGCGAGACTGTCTGATTTGCCTGCCAGCCCACAATCGACCGAGGTCCGTCCTGCCGGACGCATTGGTCCGAAAGAACCAAAGATATAGCCCCTTATTCCGTTGGGGCAGGTTGCCGGCCGGTGATCTTTTGCCACCTGCCCCCATTGCCCACGGTTAACGAGCAGACCGCTCAAACGCTCGGCCTTCAGCAACAGTTTGGTTCCCGCGGAGAAGTTTTGGTGCCGCTTGCGTGACTCGAACACGCGACCCCATCATTACGAATGATGTGCTCTACCAACTGAGCTAAAGCGGCCCCGGGAAGCGTCAGGCTTCCAGAATGGGCTGGGTGATAGACTCAACCGCTCGCTAATTCAAGATGGGCAGCGGTGAATTCCGGTCTCGCTAGCGGCAATTCCGATCTAGGGTTACCGCGCAACGGGCACAGGCGCGGCCTGTGGCGGGTGTGCGGGTCGCACGTCCTTCGCAACTGGCTGGCCGGCGCGACCGCGCCGGTAGTGACGAAAAATGTTGATTCTTAAACAAAAAATGCCGAAATGGCTTTGGCCGGCAAGGCAGCCGCTCGCCGTTGATCGATTGGTCGCCTGCGGCTGACGATCAGACAACCGTGAGCGAACGCGCAGAGGGAGCTCGCTTGGACCCCATCGAGAAAGCGATCCGCAATGCCTTCGAGAAAGGCAATGCCGAGGACCGGGCGTTCCGCGAGAAGGTCTATCGATCGGCCTTTGCCGCGCTCGACCGCGTCCTGCAGGCCAATCCGAACGTCACGGTCGAGGCCGCCATCAGCCGCCGCAAGGCGGTGCAGGCCAAGATCACCGAGATCGAATCGGAGTTCCTGCCGGCCGTGCCCGATGTGACGCTGCCGCCAGAAAACGTCGCCTCGGCCGGCAATGGCGCGCCGGATCCCCGCGTCGAAGCGCCGGTGTCGGCCGCGCCGTCGGTCGACGCGCCGCTGCCGCCGTCGCAATCCGCGCCCTCGCCCTCGATCACCGTCGACGGCCCGGTGCAGCCCGATGCTTCGGACCAGCCGCGCTCGCGCGTGCTGCCGCGCGTGCCCGACATCATGCCGGACGAGACAGCGCTTCCCGACGCGCCGTCGCTCGACGATTCGCCGGGCGCTCCCGTCGGCAACGGCGCTGAGGTCGCGCCCGACCGCGACGAGCGGCGCATCAGGGGGCGGCGCCTGCCGCTGACCGCGATCTTCGTCGTCGCGACGCTGCTCGCGGCCGCCGGCATCGGCCTCTATTTCGCCAAGCAGACCGGTGTCTTCAAGACGGCGGCCGAGCTCGACACCGGCCCGCCGGAACCGACGCCGACGCTGGACGACGAGGATTCCACGCCGCCGGCCGAACCCGGCTCGCCGCAGAAGCCGGGCGAGGCCGACCAGTCGAAGAACTGGATCAACGTCTTCTCGCCGGCCGATCCGACCCGTGTCAGCACGCCGTCCGACGCCGCCGCCGAGGTGATGAAGGACGACACCGGCCAGTTCCTGCGCATCCGCTCGGGCGCGTCGGGTTCGGCCATCGCCTTCGATGTCGGCCAGGGCGTGCTGGAGAAGCTTGCCGGCAAGCACGCTATGTTCGACATCGTCGCCCGCTCGGAAGAAGGCAAGGAGACGCAGATATCGGTCGATTGCAATTTCGGCGATTTCGGCGATTGCGGCCGCAAACGCTACGCGGTCGGCCACGAGCGCAACGAATATCTGTTCGACGTGCAGTTCCCGGACAAGCATCCGGGTGCGGCCGGCACCATCGCCGTCAACTCCGACTTCGATCAGAAGGGCAAGTCCGTCGATATCTACGAGATCCGCGTTTCGATCGCGGAGTGATCGCGCCGCTCTATCTGCCGGCGAGGGGGCGCCGGCGAGGGGTCGTCCCTAGCCGTCCAGCAGCGCCTGCAGCGTTTCGATGCGATCGGCTTCCGCGGCCGGCTTGTCCCAGCGCAACCGCGAGATGCGGGGAAAGCGCATCGCGACGCCCGATTTGTGGCGGGTCGAGCGGTTGAGGCCTTCGAACGCCACCTCCAGCACCAGGCCGTTCCCGCGGTCGGCGCGCACCGAGCGCACCGGCCCGAAACGCTCGATCGTGTTGTCGCGCACATATTTGTCGATCTCTCTCAACTCCTCGTCGGTGAAGCCGAAATAGGCTTTGCCGACCGGCACCAGCTCTTCCGAACCCTCGGGGCCGGACCAGACGCCGAACGTGTAGTCGGAATAAAAGCTCGAGCGCTTGCCGTGGCCGCGCTGCGCATACATCAGCACCGCGTCGATGGTGTGCGGATCGCGTTTCCACTTGAACCACGGGCCCTTCGACCGGCCGGCAAGGTAGGGCGAATCCCATCGCTTCAGCATCACCCCTTCGATGATCGGATGCGGGGGCGCCTGGCGCAGCCGCTCCAGCGTCTCCCAGTCGGAAAACGCGACCAGCGGCGAGAGATCGAAGCGGCTGGGATCGAGGGTTTGGACGAAAGCCTCGAGCCGCTTGCGGCGCTCGCCGAAGGGCAGCGCGCGCAGATCCTCGCCATTGATCTGCAGCGCGTCGTAGCAGCGCATGAACGCCGGATATTGCTGCTGGATCTTCGGCGAGACGCTCTTGCGGTTCAGCCGTTGCTGCAGGTCGGAAAAGGTTCCGGTCGCCTCGCGCGGGTCGCCGACCAGCAGCTCGCCGTCCAGCGCCGCTTCGAAATTCATGGCCGCGGCGAGGTCGGGAAAGGCGCCGGACACGTCGTCGCCGGTGCGTGAATAGAGCCGGCGCACACCGCCTTCGCACACTGCCTGCACGCGGATGCCGTCCCACTTCCATTCCGCCGCATAATCGGCCGGATCGAGTTTTTCGAGGTCGTTGTCGCCAACGGCATTGGAAAGCATCACCGGCCGGAACAGCGCAAGTGCGGCGCTCCTCGGCTTTTCCGCCCGGCCCTCCAGCCAGGCGAACAGCTCGGTGTAGGGCGGCGCCAGACCGTGCCAGAGCTCCTCGATCTCGGCTACGTCGACTTGGCCGAGGTCGGCCAGCGCCTGCTTGGCGAGCCGCGCCGACACGCCGATGCGCAGGCCGCCAGTGACCAGCTTGATGATGGCGAAGCGCGCCGAGATGCTGGCGTCGTCGAGCAGCCGTGACAGCACCTTCGGCCCGTCGGAACGGCTCGCCGCCTGCAGCCTGCCGACCACCTCGGCAAGCGTCGGCACATGATTGGGGATATGCCCTTGCGGTTGCGGCCAGACCAGCGACACGGTCTCGGCGAGGTCGCCGACATAATCGTAGGAGTAGCCGAACAGCACCGGGTCCATGCGCTCGACCACCAGCGCGCGCAGCATAGCCGGCTTCACCGCCGCGATGTTGAGATCGCCCGTGATCGCCGCCAGCGCCAGCCCGCGATCGGGGTCCTCGACGCTGCGGAAATAATCGGTGAGCAGCGTCAGCTTGCCGTTGCGCGACGGCGTCAGCACCAGACGGTCGAGGAGCTCGGCGAAGCGGTTCATGGGGATGTGCGCCCCGCCAATGGCGAAAGCCGGCGCGAGGCACCCCCCTCTGGCCTGCCGGCCATCTCCCCCGCACGGGGGGAGATTGGCAGTTTCGGCCCTGCCGCACATCCTGCAATGTCGATGATTGGCGAAAGCCGTCGCGACATCCGATCTCCCCCCTTGCGGGGGAGATGGCCGGCAGGCCAGAGGGGGGTGTGAAGGATCGCGGCGTTGCCAATTCCCGCATCAAGAATCGCCATCAATCGCCCTCGTCCTCATACCCCACCAGATGCAGCGGCCTCGCCGCAATGCCCTCCAGCTCGCACCAGCGCACCAGCGCCTCCTCGCGGCCATGCGTCACCCAGATCTCCTCCGCCCCCGTTTCCTTGATGGTGATGATCAGCTCGTCCCAGTCGGCATGGTCGGAAATGATCAGCGGCAGCTCGACACCGCCCTGCTTGGCGCGCTGGCGGATGCGCATCCAGCCCGAGGCGAAGCAGGAGATCGGGTCCGGAAAACGCCGCGCCCAGCGGTCGGCGAAGGCCGATGGCGGCCCGACGATGATCGCGCCGGCGAAATCGGCCTTGCTGCCGCTCTCCACGGTTCCCGGCTCGAGCCTGCCGAGATCGATGCCCTGGCTCTGATAATATTCGCTGAGCTTGGCCAGCGCGCCATGGATATAGATCGGCCTGTCGTAGCCGGCGTCGCGCAACAGCCGCATCACGCGCTGCGCCTTGCCGAGCGCATAGGCGCCGATCAGATGCGAGCGTTCGGGAAACTGCGCCGCCGATTTGAGCACGCGCGCGATCTCCTCATGGTCGGGCGGATGCCGGAACACCGGCAGGCCGAAGGTCGCTTCGGTGATGAAGACATCGCAGCGGACAGGCTCGAACGGCAGGCAGGTCGCATCCTTCTGTCGCTTGTAGTCGCCGGAGGCGACGATGCGCATGCCCCCATGCTCGACGCAGATCTGCGCCGAGCCCAGTACATGCCCGGCCGGATGGAAGGTGACGGCGACGCCGTTGATGTCGATCGTCTGACCGAGAGTTGCCGCTTGCGTCGTTCCGGCGAAATCCTCGCCATAGCGCAGTCCCATGATGTCGAGCGTCTCTTGCGTCGCAAGCACCGAACGGTGGCCGGATCGCGCATGGTCGGAATGGCCGTGCGTGATCAGGGCTCGCTCGATGGGCCGCACCGGATCGATGAAGAAATCGCCGGGCGGGCAGTAGAGGCCCTCCGGCCGGGATTTGAGCAGGTCGCTGGCGCGCATGGCTTTGAACATAGTAGCTAATTTTGCCGCGGGAAGCCCGTTGCAAGAGACTGCTGACTCGTCCTGGATCGCAATCGCGTTCCGCTGAAACGCCATCACGATCCTGTTTGTTGGAGCATGATCTCTCTCCGAAAACCGGTTCCCACTTTTTGCTTCGCTGACCTTGGTTCGGGATCATGCTATGGAGCCAGCCGCCGGCCCGCCTCGCCGGTGGGATTCTTCACCGAATGAAACCGTTCCAGGCCTCGTCGGGCGATTTGAATGCCGACCGTCGCGCCGATTTCGCCGAGATGCTTCTCGCCTCGGGCGAGCCTGCGCAGGCGGCGGAGCTTTTGCTTGGCGCGCTGGAGCTGGCGCCGCGCTGGGCCGCCGGCTGGTTTCGCCTCGGCGAGATGCAGGAAGCGGCCGGCCTGCCCGACCAGGCCGCGCAAGCCTGGGCCATGGCGCTGAAGCTGGACCCCGCGGATCGCCTGGGCGCCGCGCTCAAGCTTCAGCTGATCGGCAAGGCGGCCGCCGCGGCGGCGCCGCCCAGCGCCTTTGTCGAGACCTTGTTCGACCACTACGCCAACAGTTTCGAGGAATCGCTTGTCGGCAAGCTTGGCTACGGGCTGCCGGATTTTCTCGGGCCCGCCATTGGCAAGGCAAGGCCCGGCCGATTCCGGCTGGCACTCGACCTTGGCTGCGGCACCGGCCTGATGGGCGAAAGGCTGCGCCCTTTCGTCGACCGGCTGGAGGGCTACGACATCTCGGCCGGCATGCTGAGAAAGGCGAGGGCCAAGGGCATCTACGACCTGCTGGCCAAGGCCGACCTTCAGCATTTCTCTCACACCGGCGACAGAGCCGACCTCGTGGTCGCCGCCGACGTGTTCATCTATGTCGGCGCGCTCGACCGTATCGTCGGCGCGGTTGCGAACATGCTTGCCGATGGCGGCATATTCGCCTTTTCGCTCGAGACGCTTGTCGGCGGCGGCGATTTCGCCCTTTTGCCGTCACGGCGTTATGCCCATTCCGAGGCCTATGCGCGGCACGTGCTTTGTGCCAACGGGCTTTCGGTCCTGTCGCTGGAAAGCATGGTTATCCGTCACGACCGGCGCGATCCCGTCGAGGGCCTGGCCATCGTGGCTGGCTTCCCTGCTACAGCTGCCGAGGCGGGGAATCCGGCAACGGCATGAGTCGACCTTGCTGCGAAAAAGCCTGAATGGCATGGTCCGGGTTGCGCGGGGCGGATACCACGAGGAGATATCCATGCGCTGGATCATGATTGCGTTGGCGTCCTGCCTGGCGGTGGCCGGATGTGTCGGCGGCACGTCGATGGCCGAGCGTCAGGACGAGGACGTCCAATCCTCATTGCAGTATGACGATGTGCCTTGCGATCAATTGCTGGCGCAGCGCAATCAACTGGCGCAGCAGAACAATCTGCCTGTCACCGCCAAACCGAGCTTCTCCAATCCGGCGATGGGCTTCGGCCCGTTCACGCCGGACATGCGCTCCAAGGCTTCGCGCGACAGCAACAGGGCGAGCGGCGAGATCGACGCCATGAACCGCTCGATCGACCGCCGCGACTGCGGCAAGCCGAAGAAGAAGTAGACATTCGGGCTGCCGGGCTCGAAGCCTTCCTGACATTCGATATTCCGCTTTGCGATCGGTCGGGTCGTCGAGCTTTCGTGTTTGAAGGCCGCTATGAATCTCTCGGATCTCGGCAACCGCATCTGCCTCCTGGGACCGTCCAACAGCGGCAAGTCCACTTTTGCCAATGCGATCGCCCGCAAGCGCGGCCTGGAAGCCGTTCACCTCGATCAGCTCTTTCACCTGCCCAATACGGATTGGCAGCAGCGTCCAAGGGACGAATTCATTGCCCTGCACGATGCAGCCATCGCCGGCGAGCGCTGGGTGATAGACGGAAATTATTCAGTTTGCATGCCGCAACGCTTCCGGCGGGCAACCGGCCTTATTCTGCTGGATATCTCCACGCCCATGAGCCTGCTGCGCTACTTTCGGCGAACGCTGTTCGAGACCGGCAGGCTTGGTGCCCTGGAAGGCGGGCGCGACAGCGTCAAATGGGACATGATCCACCACATCGCCGTCACCACGCAGCGAAACCGACGGAAATACCGGGCAATGTTCGAAGATATCGATCTGCCGAAACTGCAACTGTCTTCGCTGCGGGCGATCAAACAGTGCTTCCGGGAATGGGGTTTGACTCCCGACTAATACCCCGCTTCGCGGTCGACCAGGTTGTCCAGCTTTTCGCCGCGCTCGAAGGCGGCCATCTGGCGAAGCATGATCGGTACCAGATGGGCCGGGTCCGAGGTCGCCGCCGCATGCGGCGTGACGAACACTTTCGGGTGGCTCCATAACGGGCTGGTCTTCGGCAGCGGCTCGACTTCGAACACGTCGAGGCTTGCTTCCTTCAGCGTGCCGTCGTCCAGCGCGCGCACGATGTCGGCGTCCTTCTGCAGGCGTCCGCGCCCGGCATTGATCAGCACGGCGCCGCCAAGCCCGTTGCGCCGGCGCAGTTCCTTGAGCAGCCCGTAATTGACGATGCCTTGGGTTTGCGGCGTGAGCGGCAACAGCACGACCAGGATGTCGGTGGCCTTGAGGAACGGGATCAGCCCGGCCTCGCCGGCATAGGTCGAAACGCCCTTCATCGGCCGCTCGCTGCGCGACCAGCCATTGACGGCGAAACCGAGCGAAAGCAGCACCGAAGCCGCGGCGCGGCCGAGATGGCCGAAGCCCATGATGCCGACGGAGATGTCGCCGGCCGGCCGTTGCGGCGGCTCGTGCCAGGTCTTCTTCGCCTGCTGGCCGCGGTAGAGCATGCTCTGGCGGTGATGGTCGAGCACCCGCCACACCACATATTCGGTCATGTATTGGGTGAGATTGTCGGCGACGATCCTGACGATCGGCACGTCTGGCAGGCCGGGATCGGCAAAGATGTGGTCGACGCCGGCGCCGATCGAAAAGATGACGCGCAGATTGGGCAGCGACTTGAGAAGGTTGGGCTTCTGCTTCCACACCACCGCATAGGTGATCGACGGATCGTTGGCGCCGTTTGGCTCCAGCACGACCTCGCGCTCGGCCGAGAGCAACTCATGCCAGCGCTGCGGGTGGATGCCCGTGAGGGCAAGCAGGACTTTGCCTTTTTCCATTTGCGGATTTTTCTTCCCTGTTTCGCCGGTGCGGGTCCGATTACTCGCTGACCACGCCGGTCGGTGCCGTCTCGATCTTGAAGGCCGCCGCCATCAGCGCCCGCGTATAGTCGGTTTGCGGGCTGCTGAAAATCTGCGCGGAAGGTCCCGCCTCGACGATCTGGCCATTGCGCATGACGATGACGTCATTGGCAAGGGCGCGGACCACCTTGAGGTCGTGGCTGATGAAGAGATAGGCGAGATTGTGCTTGGCCTGAAGGCCGCGCAGAAGGTCGACCACTTGCGCCTGCACGCTCATGTCGAGCGCCGAGGTCGGCTCGTCGAGCATGACGAAGCGCGGGTTGAGCACCATGGCGCGGGCGATGGCGACACGCTGGCGCTGACCCCCGGAAAACTCGTGCGGGTAGCGGTGGCGCGTCTCGGGATCGAGGCCGACCTCCTTCAGCACGGCGACCACCTTGTCGTCGCGCTGGTCAGCCGAGAGCTTCGGCTCGTGGATCTTCAGCCCTTCCTCGATGATCTCCGAGACCGACAGGCGCGGGCTGAGCGATCCGAACGGATCCTGGAAGACGATCTGCAGTTCGCGCCGCAGCGGCCGCATGGCGCTGAAGGAGAGCTGGTTGATGTCGCGTCCGTTGAAATTGATCGTGCCGGTCGAGGAGATCATCCGGGCGAGCGCTAAGCCCAGCGTCGTCTTGCCCGAGCCGGATTCGCCGACCACGCCCAGCGTCTGGCCGGCGCGCACCGTGACGTCGATGCCGTCCACCGCCTTCACATGGTCGACGGTCTTGCGGAAGAAACCCTTCTTGATCGGGAACCAGACCTTGATGTCCTTGCCGGTCATGACGGATTTGGCGCTCGGGTCGGCCATGGGCGGCTTGCCCTTCGGCTCTGCCGCCAGCAGATGCTTTGTATAGTCATGCCGCGGATTGGCGAAGATTTCCCCGGTCGGGCCGCTCTCGACGATCTTGCCCTTGGTCATGACGCAGACTCGGTCGGCGATCCTGCGCACGATGCCGAGATCGTGCGTGATGAACAGGAGCGACATGCCCTTGCGGGCTTTGAGCTTCGCCAGCAATTCGAGGATCTGCGCCTGCACGGTGACGTCGAGCGCCGTCGTCGGTTCGTCGGCGATCAAAAGCTGCGGCTCGTTGGCCAAGGCCATGGCGATCATGACGCGCTGGCGCTGTCCGCCGGAGAGCTGGTGCGGATAGGCGTCGAGGCGTTTCTGCGGATCGCGGATGCCGACCTCGTTGAGCAGCTCCAGCGTGCGGGCGCGGGCAGCTTGATCGCGCATGCCCTGATGCAGCTGCAGCACCTCGACGATCTGCTGCTCGATCGTATGCAGCGGGTTGAGCGAGGTCATCGGCTCCTGGAAGATCATGGTGATCTTGTTGCCGCGCACGCCGCGCAACGCCTTCTCGTTCATGGCGAGCAGGTCGGCGCCTCCGAACAGGATCTTGCCCGAGGGATGGCTGGCGGCGGGATAGGGCAGGAGCTTCAGCACCGACAGCGCCGAGACCGATTTGCCCGAGCCGGATTCGCCGACCAGGGCAACCGTCTCGCCTTTGGCGATGTCGAATGAGATATGGTCGACGGCGATCGATTGCTTGCCGCCCTGCGCGAAGGCGACGCTCAGATCTTGGACGGACAGCAGGGCTTCGCTCATTCGAACGTCTTGCGCGGATCGAAGGCGTCGCGTGTCGCCTCGCCGATGAAGACCAGCAGCGACAGCATCAGCGAAATGACGATGAAGCCGGAGATGCCGAGCCAGGGGGCGTTGAGGTTGCGCTGCGCCTGTTTCAGCAGCTCGCCGAGCGAGGCCGAGCCTGGCGGCAGGCCGAAGCCGAGATAGTCGAGCGAGGTCAGCGTCGAGATGGAGCCCGAGAGCAGGAAGGGCAGGAAGGTCAGCGTCGCCACCATGGCGTTCGGCAACAGGTGCCGGAACATGATGGTGAGGTTCGGCACGCCGAGGGCCCGCGCCGCGTTGACATATTCGAAGTTGCGCGCGCGCAGGAATTCGGCCCGCACCACGCCGACCAGCGCCACCCATGAAAACAGCAGCATCAGGCTGAGCAGGATGAAGAAGCCCGGCGGCAGGATGGCCGAGACGATCAGCAGGAGGTAGAGCACCGGGATCGCCGACCAGATCTCGATGAAACGCTGGAAGAGGAGGTCGGTCCAGCCGCCGAAATAGCCCTGCACCGCGCCGGCCGCGACGCCGATCAGCGACGAGCCGAGCGTCAGGATCAGGCCGAACAGAACCGAGATGCGGAAGCCGTAGAGCACGCGCGCCAGAACGTCGCGCGCCTGGTCGTCGGTGCCCAGCCAGTTCCAGTTGCCGACGACGCAGTTCTCGTCGGCCTCTCCCTTCGGGTACTGACTGCAGCGCGTCTTCTTGTCGTAGAGCCAGGACGGTTTTGCCGGTGCCGGTTCCGGAATGGCGTTGTTGACCGTCTGGTAGGAGTAGCGAACCGGCGGCCAGATCATCCAGCCATTGGAATTGATCTCGTCCTGGATCACCGGATCGCGATAATCGGTGACGGCGTAGAAACCGCCGAACTTCTCTTCCGGATAGGCGACCAGAACCGGAAACAGGATCTCGCCCTTGTATGAGACGACGATCGGCTTGTCGTTGGCGATCAGCTCGGAAAACAGCGACAGCACGAACAGCAAAAGGAAGATCCAGAGCGACCAGTAGCCGCGCCGGTTGGCCTTGAAATTCTGCAACCGCCTCTGGTTGAGCGGCGACAGAAATGGCCTGCGAGGCCGCGCTGGCGCGCTTTCGATCGCGGCCTCGGCCATCAGATGTCTCTCCGCTCGAAGTCGATGCGCGGATCGACCCAGGTGTAGATCAGGTCGGACAAAAGGCCGACGAACAGGCCAAGCAGCGAGAAGATGTAGAGGGTGGCGAACACCACCGGATAGTCGCGGTCGATCACCGACTTGAAGCCGAGCAGGCCGAGGCCGTCGAGCGAGAAAATGTTCTCGATCAGCAGCGAGCCGGTGAAGAAGGCCGAGATGAAGGCGCCGGGGAAGCCGGCAATCACGATCAGCATGGCGTTTCGAAAGACGTGGCCGTAGAGCACCTTGTGCTCCGACAGCCCCTTGGCGCGCGCCGTCACCACATATTGCTTGCGGATTTCTTCAAGGAAGGAGTTCTTGGTGAGAAGGGTGGTCGTCGCGAAAGCCGAAAGCACGAGCGCCGTCAGCGGCAGCGTCATGTGCCAGAAATAGTCGGCGATCTTGCCCGGCCACGACAGCTGGTCCCAATTGTCCGAAACGATACCGCGCAGCGGAAACCAGTCCCAGAACGAGCCGCCCGCGAACAGCACCATGAGCATGATGCCGAACAGGAAGCCTGGAATGGCATAGCCGACGATGACGACGCCGCTGGTCCATACGTCGAAGGTCGAGCCGTCCTTCACCGCCTTGCGGATGCCGAGCGGGATCGAGATCAGGTAGGATAAAAGCGTGATCCACAGGCCGATGGAGATGGAGACGGGCATCTTCTCCAGGATCAGGTTCAGCACCGAGATATCGCGGAAATAGCTGTCGCCGAAATCGAAGCGGCTATAGTTCCACAGCATCATGCCGAAGCGCTCGAGCGGCGGCTTGTCGAAGCCGAACTGCTTTTCCAGCTTCTTGATGAATTCGGGATCGAGCCCCTGCGCGCCGCGATATTTCGAGCCGACATCGCCGGCAACGTCGAAATTGCCGCCGCCGGCGTCACCGCCACCGCTGCCGAGGCGGTCGTTGCCGCCCTGGTTGGTCAGCCGTGCAATCACCTGCTCGACCGGGCCGCCCGGCGCGAACTGGATGACCGCGAAGGAGATCGCCATGATGCCGAACAGCGTCGGGATCATGAGAAGAATGCGGCGCAGGATATAGGCGCCCATCAGGCGTCTGGCCCCGCGCAAACGTTCATGTCAGGCTTTGCCAATCTTTGCCGCCTTGCCCTTGTCGACCCACCACAGCGCTTCGACCGGAAAGCCGAAATCAGGTTTCTGTTCGGGGAAGCCGAACATGTCCCAATAGGCGCTTCGGTGATTCGCCAGATACCAACTTGGAATCCAATCGCGCCGCGCGCGCAAGGCCCGGTCCAAGGCCCGCATGGCGGTGGTCAGGCTTTCACGGTCCTTGGCGGCGCCGACGGCATCGATCAACGCATCGATGGCCGGGCTTGCAATGCCCGACAGATTGCGCGAGCCCGATACGGCGGCGCTGCGCGAGTGGAAGAAAATTTCCAGATCGTCGCGAGTCGGCGTGGCGCTGAAATTGAAGGCGGCCGAGAGCAGGTCGAAATCGAATGTCGATTGCCTGAGCTGGTACTGTGCCGAATCCACCAGGCGGATCGAGGCATCGATGCCGATGGCTTTCATGTTGGCGACCCAGGGCGAATAGACCTGCACGAAGGTCTCGTCGTCGACCAGGAATTCGGCGGACAGCCGCCCGCCCTTGTCATTGACCACGAAGTCACCGGAGCGTTTCCAGCCGGCCTGAGCGAGCAATTTCAGTGCCGCGCTCAGTTGCTTGCGGTCCCGCCCTGAACCGTCGGTCGGCGGTTGCGTCACCGCTTCGCCGAATGTCTCCGGTGGCAGCTGGTCGCGCAGCGGTTCCAGCAGCGCCAGCTCCTGCGGCGTTGGCATGCCCGCGGCCCGGAAGTCGGATTTTTCGAAGCAGGATTGCGAGCGCTCATAGGAACCATAGAAGAAGTTGCGCCGTGTCCATTCGAAATCGAAGCAGAGCGCGATCGCCTGTCGCACGCGCGGATCCTTGAATTGCTCCCGCCGCTGGTTGACCGCGGTGGCCTGCATGGAAGGCGTGGTTTCGGCGGGGAACTCATGCTTGATCACCTTGCCGGCGGTGAAGGCTGGAAAGTCGTAGGCCGTCGCCCAGACGCGCGACGTGAATTCCTCGCGGTAGAGGATCTCGCCCTTCTTGAAGGCCTCGAACCCGGCCGTGCGGTCCTGGTAAAATTCGATGCGGATGCGCCCGAAATTGTTCTGGCCGCGATTGACCGGCAGGTCGTTGCCCCAATAATCGGCCACGCGCTCATATTCGATCCAGGCGCCTGCCGACCAGCGCCCGACCTTATAAGCGCTAGAGCCGAGCGGCGGATTGAGCTGCGAGGAATCGAACGGATTAGCCGTGAAGAAGGCCTTCGAAAGGATCGGGAACCCGACCACGTTGATGATGGTGCGGGCCGACTGCTTGCCGGAGAATTTGAACTCGACCGTATGGGTGTCCTTCGCCACCGCGTCATCCAGATGCGTCAGCGACAGCGCGTAGTCCGGATGCCCTTTGTCTTTCAGCAGCTTGAAGGTGAAGGCGACATCGTCGGCGGTGAGCGGCGTGCCGTCATGGAAGCGCGCCTGCGGGCGCAGCGAGAATGTGAAGCCGTTGCGGTCGTCCGAGATCGTGACGCTCTCGGCGATCAGCCCATAGACTGCGTCCGGTTCGTCGAGCGCCCGCACCATCAGGGAATCGAAGCACATTTCCATGCGCTGCGGGGAATCGCCCTTGGCGACGAACGAATTCAGCGTGTTGAAGGTCTGCGGGCTCTGGTTGGCGCCCCAGTTGGGCGGGGAGAAGTTGAAGGTGCCGCCTTGCGGCGCATCGACATCGACATAGTCGAAATGCGTGAAGTCGGGCTTGTATTTCAGGTCGCCGAAGGCCGACAGGCCATGCAATTTGACGCCGGTCGGGGTCTCGGCAAAAGCTCGGCCGGGCAGCAACGCGGCAGCCGTGGCTGCGGCGCCGAGCGCCAGGAAGTCGCGGCGAGGGAGCAAAGTCCGCCGCTCCATCAATTGAGGCCCTTGTACTTGGCGGCCAGCGCCTTTTCCTTCACCGGGTCGATCCACCAGGAATCGATATCCGCGCCCCGGTAGGTGGGCTGCTTCTCAGGCATGTCGAACTTGTTCCAATAGGCCAGCCAGATCACCGCGCGATAGTATTGCGGAACGACGTAGTAGTTCCACAGAAGGACACGGTCGAGCGCATGAGTGGCGGCGACAAGGTCGTCCCGGTCGGTGGCGAAGATGATGCGGTCCACGAGGGCGTCGACGACTGGATTCTTTATCCCGGAATAATTGCGTGATCCGGGCGAATCGGCAGCCTTCGAACTCCAGAAATCACGTTGCTCGTTGCCGGGAGATTCCGACTGCTGCAACTGGCTGGTGATGACGTCGTAATCGAAATTATTGACGCGGTTTATGTACTGGGTCTGGTCAATGATCCGCAGCGTTGCATCGACGCCGATCTTGCGCAGATTGGCTATCCAGGGGCTGGCGATGACCTGATCGGTATCGTTCCAGCCGAGGATCTCGAATTTGAACGGCGCGCCGGTCTTGGCGTTCACCATCTTGCCGCCCTTGATCACCCAGCCCGCCTGGGCGAAGAGGTCCACCGCCTGCTTCAGATACTTCCGTTCCGCCTGCGGCGAGTCATAGACCGGCAGCTTGAATTCCTGGGTGAACAATTCAGGCGGCAGCTTGTCTCGATACTTCTCCAGGATATCGAGCTCCTTGCCTTGCGGCAGCCCGCTCGACGCCAATTCCGTGCCCTGGAAATAACTTGTCGTGCGCGTGTTGGAATTGAAGAACAGCGTGCGGTTCATCGTCTCGAAATCGTAAGGATAGGTCAGCGCTTCGCGCACCCGGCGATCCTGGAACAGCGGCCGGCGCTGGTTGAGCATGAAAGCCTGCATCGGCTCCGGCGAGGTGGTCTTGAATTCCTTTTTGATCACGTCGCCGGCGCTGATGGCGGGAAAATTATAGGCCGTGGCCCAACGTCTCGAGCTGTTTTCCGGCTTGATGTCGTCCAGCCCGCCCTTGGTGAAGGCCTGCCAGGCGGCGTTGTCGTCCAGTATGTAGGTAAAGCGCTGGGTGTCGAAATTCTCACGGCCGATCTTCACCGGCAGCTTGGCGCCCCAATAATCCGGCACGCGCTGCCAGACGATCTCCGAGCCCGGCTTGAAGCTGGCGATCTTGTAGGCGGCCGAGCCCAGCGGCGGCTCCAGCGTCGGCTTGGTGATGTCGCGCTTCTTGCCGCTGGCATCGGTGCCTTCCCACCAGTGCTTCGGCAAAACGACGAGATCGCCGAGGATCTTGGGCAGCTCGCGGTTGCCCTTCTGGTTGAAATGGAATTCGACCTCATGGTCGGAGATCGCCACAGCGTCGGTGACGTTCTCGAAATAGCGGCTGTATTGTGGGCTGTTGGCCTTGAGCACCTGGAAGGACCAGATCACGTCATCGACGGTGATTGGCTGGCCGTCATGCCATTTTGCCCGCGGATCGAGCCGGTAGGTGGCGGACGAATAGTCGGAAGGGTATTTGTAGGCATCGGCGACCAGCGGGTGGCTGACGCTGCCCTCGTCGGTCGCCTGGTCCATCAGCGTGTCGTAGAGCAGCCCGCCGCCGAAGCCGACCAGCCCTGCGGCCGGCGATCCCTGCACGATATAGGGGTTGAAGCTGTCGAACGTACCGGTGACGACGGAGTTGTAGGTCCCGCCTTTCGGCGCATCGGGATTGACGTAGTCGTAACGTTGGAAATTCTCGCCGTATTTTGAAGGCCCGATCAGCGACGACGTCGTGTGCCACTCATCGGCGAAGCCGGCCTGCAGGCTGGCGGCGAAGGCGAGCGCGAACGCCGATGCGAAAAGCGTGCGGAAGCGGCCAACCTTCATGCGTTCTCCTCGTCGCGAACTTTGCTCACCCGCAATCTAGATCATTTGACGCCGGTGGGAACCGCAAGTGCCGCCTTTGTCGCCGCCCATGCAGCTTTCCCAACAGAAAAGCCGGGACGAACCCGGCTTTTCCAAGGAAGTCTCTGCGACAAATTGTTTATTGAGCGGGCGCCGCGGGCTTGGCCGGAGCGGCTCCCTCGGCCGGCTTGGCCGGCTCGGCGCCTTCCGCGGGCTTCGCGGGTGCGGCGCCTTCCGCCGGCTTGGCGCCTTCGGCGGGCTTGGCCTCGGCCGAAGCGCCCGGCTGCGGCAGCGGCTTCGGATTGTCCGACAGCGTGCGCAGATAGGCGATCACATTGGCCCGGTCTTCATCCTTCGGCAGACCGGCGAAGCCCATCGCCGTGCCCTTCACGAACTTCTTCGGCGAGGTGATGAAGTGGTTGAGATTGTCGTAGGTCCAGTGCTCCTGGCCGCCTTTCGAAAAATCCTTCATGCCGGCCGAATAGGCGAAGCCTTCATGCTCGGCGACGGGGCGGTCGACGATATCCCAGAGATCCGGACCGACCTTGTTCGGACCGCCCTTTTCGCCGGAATGGCAGGCCTGGCATTTCTTGAAGATCGCGGCGCCAGCCTCGGCATTGGCGGTGGCGAGCAGGTCGGCGATCGGCTTGGCTTCCGCCGCGGGAGCAGCCGGACCGCCTTCGGCCGGTTCCTGCGCTTCGATGGCGAAGCCGGGCTTTTCGGGCGCCGGCGAGGCAAACAATCCGTCCGAGACGAGGCCTATGGAAAAGACGAGGAAGCAGGTTCCCAGAAATCCGCCGAGCAGCTTGTTGACTTCGTTGGAATCCATACGCCCCTTGCTCCCTTTTCCGGCGGACCGTCCCGTCCACTCCGTCCGTCGGTATCGCGAACTGCCTCGAAAGGCCAGTCAAATCGGGCGGAAACTAGGTCTTTTGCTCAGGCGTTGCAACACCTATAAGGGCGCTTCCAGTGAGACCTTTTGCCACTTTTCCATCCGCTTTTTTCGGCCGCCCTGAAATCCGATGTCAACCTTGATCCTGATCCCCGCCCGCATGGCCTCGACGCGTCTGCCGGGCAAGCCGCTGGCCGACATTGCGGGCGCGCCGATGATCGTCCACGTCGCCCGCCGGTCCGCCGAGGCCGGGCTTGGCCGCGTGGTGGTGGCGACCGATACCGAAGCCGTCGCGCAAGCCGTGCGGGCGCATGGCTTCGAGGCTGTCATGACCCGCGCGGATCACGAATCGGGCTCCGACCGCATCTTCGAGGCGCTGACGGCCCTCGACCCCGAAAAGCAGGTGGAAACGATCATCAACGTCCAGGGCGACCTGCCGACCATCGATCCCGAGATAATCGGCGCTTCGCTGCGGCCGTTTGAGGACAAATCGGTCGATATCGCCACGCTCGGCGTCGAGATCGTGCGCGACGAGGAGAAGACCAATCCAAACGTGGTCAAGATCGTCGGCTCGCCGCTTTCGGCGACACGGTTGAGAGCGCTCTATTTCACCCGCGCCACCGCGCCCTGGGGCGATGGGCCGCTCTACCACCACATCGGCCTCTACGCCTATCGCCGTGCGGCGCTGGAACGCTTCGTGGCGCTCAAGCCGTCGCCGCTGGAGCGGCGCGAACGGCTGGAGCAGCTGCGCGCGCTGGAAGCCGGCATGCGCATCGACGCCGAGATCGTCAAATCGCTGCCGCTTGGCGTCGACACCCCCGACGACCTCGAGCGGGCGCGAAAAATCCTTTCAAACTGAGACAAGATAGAGACATTTGGGGCATGGCTGAAAAGACCAACAGAATTTCCTTCCAGGGCGAGCCGGGCGCCAACTCCGACACGGCTTGCCGCAACATGTTCCCGTCGATGGAACCGTTGCCTTGCCCGACCTTCGAGGATGCTTTCAACGCGGTCGAGACCGGCAAGGCCGAGCTCGCCATGATTCCGATCGAGAACACGATCGCCGGGCGCGTCGCCGACATCCACCACCTCTTGCCGGAATCGAAGCTGCACATCGCCGGCGAGTATTTCCTGCCGATCCATTTCCAGCTGATGGTGCTGCCGGGGGTGAAGCGCGAAGAGATCAAGACCGTGCACAGCCACATCCATGCGCTCGGCCAGTGCCGCAAATATATCCGCAAGAACGGCTGGAGGCCGGTGATCGCCGGCGACACGGCGGGTTCGGCCAAGATGGTCTCGGAGGTCCGGGACCGCACCATGGCCTCGCTGGCGCCGGCTTTGGCCGCGGAGTTCTATGGGCTCGATATCATCGAGAAGAATGTCGAGGACACCGATTCGAACGTCACCCGCTTCGTCGTGCTGACCAAGAACAAGCAATGGGTGGAACGTCCTGCGCCGGACGCCAAGATGATGACCACCTTCATCTTCCGTGTCCGCAACGTGCCGGCCGCGCTCTATAAGGCGATGGGCGGCTTCGCCACCAACGGCATCAACATGACCAAGCTCGAAAGCTACCAGCTCGGCGCCTTCACCGCGACGTTGTTTTACGCCGACATCGAGGGCCACCCGGACGATCCGCTGGTCAAGCTGGCGCTGGACGAGTTGCGCTTCTTCTCGCGCGAGATGCGCATCCTGGGTGTTTATCCGGCCAGCGCCTCGCGTGATGAGTGGAAGGTGGCGGATTGACCGGTTAGTCGGAGCTCACGACCTTCGAGATTGGGGGAGCCTTCGCGACTTCGTCATCCACGGGCGGAGCGACGCGAAGCGGAGCGCAGACCCGAGGATCCATTCCGTAACCTTGATCGTAGAGCGCAGCGGAGCAGAATTCTGGACCGTCGCAACGCGTCGAAGTCACGGCATGGATCCTCGGGTCTGCGCGCGTCGCTTCGCTCCTTGCTTCGCCTGTGGATGACGAAGCACGAAGGCCTTCGCCAATCTCCGACGTTTGCACTCAACCCATTCTCAGCCAAATCCCAACGGCACGTAGTCGATCTCCATGAACGTCTCGACCTCGGGCACCCAGCGGTCGCGCACGAAGGCGACATGGTCCGGGTGCTCGTTGTAGCGCGTGTAGGCCGCCTGGTCGGCGAACTCCATCGAGAAGCCGAACTGGTAGTCGTTCTTCGGGCTCACCTGCCGCAGCTGCTCGAAATGCGCGACGCCCTTGATCCCGGTCAGGATCTTCTTCGCGTCGTGGAGGAAGCGCTTCGTCTCCAGCGACTGCAGCGGGTGCTTCAGCGTGAACACGACGGTGTGACGGATCATTCTTCTGCTCCTATTCGCTGTCGACCCAGGCGCGGATGAGGTGATGGGCGATCGCCCCTTTCGGCGGTGTAATCAAGCCGTCGGCATGCGTCCTGTCCAGCATCGTGCGCACCTCGTCGCGGAAAAACCAGCGGCAGTCCTCCAGCTCGTTGAGGTCGGCCTGGATATCCTCGTTGAGCGGCTCGCCGAAGCAGCCGATCATCAGCGAATAGGGGAACGGCCAGGGCTGGCTGGCGTGATAGACCACGCGGCCGAGCCGGATGCCGGCCTCTTCAAGCGTCTCGCGCCGCACCGCCGCCTCGATCGTCTCGCCCGGTTCGATGAAGCCGGCAAGCGCGGAATACATGCCCGGCGCGAAATGCTTGCCGCGCCCGAGCAGGCATTTTTCGTGCGTCACCGTCAGCATGATCGCCACCGGGTCGGTGCGCGGGAAATGGTCGGTGCCGCAGACCGGGCAATGCCGCCGGTAGCCGCCGGCCCGCATTTCCGAGCGGTTGCCGCATTTCGAGCAGAAGGCATGGCTGGCGTGCCAGGCGAGCAGCGCCGCGCCTTGCGCCAGCGCGCCGGCCGCCGCCTCGTCGACCAACCCCTGCATATAGACGGACCGGTAGTCGATCGCCTTGATCGTCTCGGGCAGCTTTTCCGGCTCGACGCCGGCGGGCGCCGCCAGCACGGGGCCTTCCTCGGAAAAGCCGAGCAGCACGCCTTGGCCGAGCGAAACCTCGAAGGCCTGGCTTTCATCGGCCTTGAACCAGGGGTCGAACGTGCCGTCGTCGAGTTTGAGGTAAAGCCGCCCGGCATGCATCAGCATCAGCCGCGCGGTCCGGTCGGCCAGCGCTTTTTCGACCGCGTCGTCGGCGCGGTTCTCGGACTGCCGGTCGATCCGGTTGCCGGCGAAACCGACGAATTGACTGGGCTCGCGCAAGGGCGCGTCGAACAGGCGAAAGCTCATGGGGACTCGGGTGGGCTGAGGACTCGGGGGTGCGGAATGGACACTGGTCAGCTTATAGCGCTGCCTTGATCGTTTCGGCAAACCGCCTCATATCGGAGCGCTGATAGGGCTCGCGCATGCCGTGCCCCCAGACCGGTCCCGGCCAGCCGGGATCGCCCTCGGAGCGGGCGACGACATGGACATGCAGCTGGCGCACGATGTTGCCCAAAGCGCCAGTGTTGATCTTGGTGCAGCCGGTCACCCGCTTCAGCGCTTGCGCCACCATATTGGTCTCGAAGGTGAGCATCGCCTGGTCGAGCGGCGTCAGGTCGTGAATTTCTTCCACGCCCGGCCGCTGCGGCACCAGCACCAGCCATGGCCAGCGGCTGTCGTTCATCAGCCTGAGCTCGCAAAGGCCAAGCCACATAAGCTGCTCGCTGTCCGCCTCCAGCCGGGCGTCCAGCGTGAATCCGGCCTCGAGGCCAGGCAGCATCGGCGTTTCCTTCACTTTTGTTATTTTGTAAGCATTTTCCAAACCCGGGACGCTAGAGCGGCGGCAAGGTGGCTGCAAGCGATTCATTGACCGCCGCCATCGATTTGAAGGACTTTCCGCCTTCGATGTGGTCATGGGTTCCGGCTCGGCCCTTGCATTTCGCCGCCGAATTGCCGATATGGAACGCGGGAGGTTGGTGGTGGACGATCCACTCGCCAACCGGGTCAGGTCCGGAAGGAAGCAGCCCTAACGAGCCCGGAACGGGTCATTGTTCCAGCCTCCCACCTCTTCGCCTTTCTCCCGCGACATTGACGGCCCCGAGCCGTGCGGGCGAGACTATGCGTAGGAATCGGCCGCCTTCCGTCGCGGTCCTGGGAGCTTTGGCGGCGAATGAGCGAAGCCGGAAATTTGGGGCCAGAAAGCCTGGAAACAGGTAAGGCCGCCGCTTATCGCGTCCTGGCGCGCAAATATCGCCCTTCGAATTTCTCCGAGCTGATCGGCCAGGAGCCGATGGTCCGCACACTGACCAACGCCTTTGCCACCGGCCGCATCGCCCAGGCCTGGATGCTGACCGGCGTGCGCGGTGTCGGCAAGACGACGACCGCGCGCATCCTGGCGCGGGCACTGAACTACAAAACGGCGACCGTCGATCAGCCCTCCGTCGACCTTTCGATCCCCGGCGAGCATTGCCAGGCGATCATGGAAGGACGCCATGTCGACGTCATCGAGATGGATGCCGCCTCTCACACCGGCATCGACGACATCAGGGACATCATCGACCGCGTCCGCTACGCGCCGGTCTCGGCACGCTACAAGGTCTACATCATCGACGAAGTGCACATGCTCTCCACGCAGGCCTTCAACGGCCTCCTGAAGACGCTGGAAGAGCCGCCGCCGCACGTCAAATTCATCTTTGCCACCACCGAGATCCGCAAGGTGCCGATAACGGTGCTGTCGCGCTGCCAGCGCTTCGATCTGAGGCGCATCGATGCCGACGCGCTGGTCAGGCATCTGTCCTCGATCGCGGCCAAGGAAGGCATTGCCGTCGACGACGAGGCGCTGGCGATGATCGCGCGGGCCGCCGAAGGCTCGGCGCGCGATTCGCTTTCCATCCTCGACCAGGCGATCGCCCACGGCAGCGGCACGGTGAGCGCCGAGGCGGTGCGCGCCATGCTTGGCCTTGCCGATCGCGCCCGCATCATCGACCTGTTCGAGTATGTCATGAAGGGCGACGTGGCGGCGGCGCTCGCCGAGTTCCGCGCGCAATACGACACCGGCGCCGATCCGGCCGCCGTGCTTACCGATCTTGCCGAGTTCAACCACCTCGTCACCCGCCTGCGCTTCGTGCCGGCAGCCGCCGACGATGCGTCGCTTTCCGAGGACGAGCGCCGGCGCGGCGCCGAATTCGCCGGCACGCTTTCGGTGCGCGTGCTGTCGCGGACCTGGCAGATGCTGCTCAAGGGCATTCCCGAGGTGCAGTCCTCCAACCGCCCGGTCAGCGCCGGCGAAATGGTGCTGATCAGGCTGGCGCACGCCGCCGACCTGCCGACGCTGGACGAGGCGCTGAAATCGCTGGAGGGCGCGGGCCCGCTGCCGAATGGTGCACCGCGCGCCAACGGAGCGCCGGCCGGCAATGGCGGCGGCGCGAGCCCCGTCGCGCAGACCCGGATGCCTGCTTCCACCGGTGGCGGTGCCCAGACGATGCGCCTGGTCGAAACGCAGCCGGCGCCCGCCGCCTTCGTTCCGGCGCCGGAGCCGGTCGCCGAGGCGCCCGTCGTTCCGGTCAAATCGCTGGCCGACATCGTCGCGCTTGCCGACGCCAATCGCGACATGGCCTTCAAGGTGCTGCTGAAACGCTGCGTGCGGCCGGTACGCATCGAGCCCGGCCGGCTCGATGTTACCTTGACCGACGACGCGCCGAAGATGCTGCTCAACGACCTCACCGCCAAGCTGCGCACCTGGACCGGCCGCAACTGGCTGGTGTCGCTGTCGAAGGAAGAGGGCGGCCAGACATTGGCCGAGATGGAGACGACGAAGCGCGAGAACGCCTTCTCCGACGCCAGGAGCGACCCGACTGTCGCGGCCATACTCGCCCGTTTCCCTGGCGCCAAGATCATCGATGTGCGCATCCCGGACGTGCCGGACGTGGAAGAAGCCGAGGCCGACCTGCCGGTCGAGCCGGCGGCCGATGACGACGAGACCTGAAACATTTTTAGAGGACCAACCGATGAAAGATCTTCTCGGCCTTATGGGCAAGGCGAAGGAAATGCAGGCCAAGTTCCAGGCCATGCAGGACGAGATCGCCACGCTTGAAGCCACCGGCCAGGCCGGCGGCGGTCTGGTCAGCATCACGCTTTCCGGCAAGTTCGAAATGAAGACGCTGAAGATCGATCCGTCTTTGATCAAGGCGGACGAAGCCGAGATCCTCGAGGACCTCATCCTGGCCGCCCACAATGACGCCAAAAATAAGGTCGAGCAGATCATGCAGGAGAAGACCAAGGCGCTCACGGCAGGCTTGCCGATCCCGCCCGGAATGAAATTGCCGTTCTGAGGCCGTGTGCGCCAGTTAATTGATTATGAACGGAAATTGAGTCCGGGCTGCAATATTAACTATTTTGCCGGCAATGCTCACGGGCACATTTCGCGACATTCATAAAGTTTTACCCAAGTCCAGAAGTTGCTAACCCTCTAGCCATCTTTTTGCCCGAAAGAGTCTCATTCTTGCCACATCTCGGGGCGGGCTGGCATCTGGACATGAGGCTTTTTTGGTGATCGCGACGCGATGGAAGACGCCGCTGCTGCTTATCGGCATCGTCACTTCCCCCTTGCTCCTGGCCGGCTGCAGCCAGACCACTTCCTCGCATGGCATGTCGGTGTCGGGTCTGACCGATGCCCTTACGCCGAGCTTCCTCACGCGTTCCTCCAGCCATTCGCTGAAGGACAAGGAATGCTTGCAAAGGGCTATGTTCTTCGAGTCCAACCGGTCGAGCCGCGACGGCATGATCGCGGTCGGCACGGTCGTCATGAATCGGCTTCGCTCGGGCCAGCACGGCAACACCATCTGTCAGGTTGTCGGCGAGCCGGGCCAGTTTGCTCCGGGCGTCATGACTCGGCCGATGAACTCGAAGGCCCTGCCGGATGTCGAGGAGGCGGCCGATGCGGTGCTGAGAGGCGAACGCAAGGCCAAGCTCAAGAACACGATGTATTTCCACACCGCCGGCCTGCGCTTCCCCTACAAGAACATGCATTACACCATGGTTGCCGGCGGCAACGCCTTCTATGAGAAGCGCGGCCGCAATTGGCAGCCGCTGCCGGACGAGCCGATGGTCGCCATGAACGTGGACGACCAGCAGAAGTCTGACCGGCAGAAACCGGCGGCCGACGCTCCGGTGCTCGTGGCTTCCGCCGAGCCGATCGTCAAGACGATCGTCCGTCCGGACCCGGCAAAGCAGGCCGCATTGGCCACGGCCGCGCGGACCGAAGACGCTTCCGCCGAACAGACCTATGTGACGGCTTCTGTTGCGCCTTCTGCCAAGTCCGGCCGTCTGGCGCAGAAGCAGATGGTCGTGGCGATGCAGGAGCCCATGGCCGAACCGGACGCCTCGCGTTTCGGCGGCACCCTCAAGGGCCGCTACATCACTTCGGTGCCCAATGCGCCGCAGGAAGCGGCGATGGGCTTCCAGTCGACGCCTGAGAACACCGACGCCATCGGCGCGATGATCGTCAGCCAGGACCGGCCGCTCGAAGCCAACTGAACCCGATTGCATCCAACGCAAGGCCCGCCATGGCAGCATGGCGGGCCTTGTGCCGTTGCTGGCTGTCCTGAAAAATTCTAGATCAAGGCGATGTCGAAGAGAATCGCCGGTCCGGAAATCGAACGCCTGATCCAGCTCCTGGCCAAGGTGCCTGGGCTTGGGCCGCGCTCGGCCAGGCGCGCCGCGCTTCATCTCATCAAGAAGAAGGAACAGCTGCTCGAGCCTCTGGCCGCCGCCATGGGCGAAGCGGTCGACAAGGTGCGCATCTGCTCGACCTGCGGCAATGTCGATACATCCGACCCTTGCATGATCTGCACCGACCCGCGCCGCGACGCCGGCACGCTGATCGTCGTCGAGGACGTCTCCGACCTCTGGGCGCTGGAGCGCGCCGCGGCCATGAACGTGCGCTACCACGTGCTTGGCGGCACGCTGTCGCCGCTCGACGGCATCGGTCCGGACCAGCTCAACATCCGCTCGCTGGTCGACCGTGTCGCCGGCGGCGAGGTGAAGGAAGTCATCCTTGCCGTCAACGCCACCGTCGAGGGGCAGACGACAGCGCATTATCTGACCGACCAGCTGTCTGGCTTCGAGGTCAAGGTGACGCGGCTCGCGCATGGCGTGCCGGTCGGCGGCGAGCTCGATTACCTCGACGAAGGCACGCTGGCCGCCGCGCTGCGATCGAGGACGGCGTTTTGAAGTTGGCGGGGAGGGCGCGCGTGACAGATGTTATTCCTCGAGATTCCGCGCTCCGTCACACCCCCCTCTGCCCTGCCGGGCATCTCCCCCGCAAGGGGGGAGATTGGCAGTTTCTTTGCCGGCGCTTTTATCCCCACGTCGGCGATTGGCGAAAGCCTGCGCGACATCTGATCTCCCCCCTTGCGGGGGAGATGTCCGGCAGGACAGAGGGGGGTGTGAAGGAACGCCAGCATTTCAGGTTGGCTATTCTTTCCTTCCTAGCGACGCTTCTCGCTCTCTTCATTACCACCCCCACCCATGCCGCCCCCATCGACGACCAGTTCCAGGCTTGGCTCCAAACCGATCTCTGGCCCGAAGCCAAGTCCAAAGGCATCTCGAAAAAAACCTTCGACGCTGCCTTCCTCGGCGTGAAGCCGAACCTCAAGCTGCCCGATCTCGTCCTGCCCGGCGAGAAGCCGACGACACCTGAGAAGCAGCATCAGGCCGAGTTCGGCCCGCCGGCCAACTACTTCGCCGAGAAGATCATTCGGGCCGTCACGTCGGGCGGAAGGACGCGCGAGAGCGCCAACGCCCGGACGCTCGGGCTGATCGAGAAGCGCTACGGCGTTCCGGGCGAGATCGTGCTGGCGATCTGGGGCCGCGAGACCGGCTTCGGCGCCGCCAAGATGCCGTACGACGCCTTCGAGGTGCTGGGCACCAAGGCGTTCATGTCGACCAAGAAGAACTTCTTCCGCACCGAGGTGCTGGCGGCGCTCGAAATCGTCGAGCGCGGGCTGGCGCCGGTCAATGCGATGAAGTCGTCCTGGGCCGGCGCGCTCGGCCAGCCGCAATTCATGCCGACCTCGTTCTTGAAGCACGCCGTCGACTTCGACGGCGACGGCCGGCCCGACATCTGGAACTCGACGCCCGACGTGCTCGCTTCGATTGCCAACTACCTCGTCCATTATGGCTGGGTGAGGGGGCGAGGCTGGGGGACCGAGGTGACGGTTCCGGCAAATGTCTCTTGCTCGCTCGAAGGACCCGACCAGGGCAAGAAGATCTCCGATTGGGTGGCGATGGGCATCAGGCGCGTCGACGGCAAAGCGTTTCCGGCGAGCGAATTGAAGGCGGAAGGTTTCCTGCTGATGCCGGCCGGGCGCAGTGGCCCGGCCTTCGTCGTCACGCCGAACTTCTATGTGATCAAGCAATACAACAACAGCGATCTCTATGGCCTGTTCATCGGCCATGCCGCCGATCGCATCGCCAAAGGCGACGCCGCCTTTGTCGGCACCTGGGGCGCGGTCGGCGATCTCCATCGCTCCGATATCGCGGCTCTGCAGCGGACGCTGGAGGCCAAGGGCTACGATGTCGGCAGCGCCGACGGCCTGCCCGGTTTCAAGACCCGCCGCTCAATCGGCATCTGGCAGGCAAAGAACGGCAGGCCCGCCACCTGTTTTCCCGATGCCGCAATGGTCGCGCAACTGAAATAGCGGCTGTCTCCCGAAAGCGCGACCCCTGGCAAATTTTTGCGGATCGGCGGCTTCAATCGGCTGGCGCATGGGTCGACTCATGGCGGCCCATCTGGTCCGATACGGTGTCTCGCAGAGCGCGCGTTGCCGCTTCGTGCGCCGTCGAATAGGGAGTTGACCAACTGGACAAAAAACACGACGGTAAGCGGTCAAAGCCGCTGCTGGCCTTGCAAAGAACAATACAGCCCTGAGCCGGGAACTCAGGTCAACAAGACAGGGAACGATCACCATGATGCTGGAAAAGTTTGCTCTCCGCTCTCGCGCCTTGCTTGCGGGCGCCGCGCTGTCCGCGCTGCTCGTCGCGCCCGCCTTCGCGGTCACGCCCGCCGATACGCTGGTCGAGGGCTTTGCCATCGACGACATCATCTCGATGGACCCGGGCGAAGCGTTCGAGTTGTCGACGGCCGAGGTCACCGGCAACACCTATGATCTCCTGGTTCGTCTCGACCTCAGCGACACGTCCAAGGTCAAGGGCGACCTTGCCGAGAGCTGGACCGTTTCCGACGACGGCCTGACCTACACATTCAAGCTCAAGCCCGGCATGAAGTTCGCGTCCGGCAATCCGATCACCGCGGCCGATGTCGCCTATTCCTTCGAACGCGCCATCAAGCTCGACAAGAGCCCGGCTTTCATCATCAACCAGTTCGGCATCACCGGCGACAATGTCACCGAAAAAGCCAAGGCCGTCGACGACACCACCTTCCAGTTCGTCGTCGACAAGCCCTACGCACCGAGCTTCGTGCTGAACTGCCTGTCGGCTACCGTCGCCTCGGTCGTCGACGCCAAGCTGGTCAAGGAACATGTCGCCGCCGTCACGCCGAGCGCCGACTACAAATGGGACAACGACTTCGGCAATGCCTGGCTGAAGACCGGCTATGCGGGCTCGGGCCAGTACAAGCTGCGTGAGTGGCGCGCCAACGAGGCCGTCGTCATGGAGCGCAACGACAACTACAATGGCGAGAAGGCCAAGCTCGCGCGCGTCATCTATCGCAACATGAAGGAAAGCTCGGCGCAGCGCCTGGCGCTCGAGGCCGGCGATATCGACGTCGCCCGCAACCTCGAACCGAACGATCTCGACGCCATCGCCAAGAACGCCGATCTCACCACCACCAGCGCGCCGAAGGGCACGGTCTATTACATCAGCCTCAACCAGAAGAATCCGACGCTTGCCAAGCCGGAGGTGCGGCAGGCGTTCAAATATCTCGTCGACTACGATGCGCTGGGCTCGACCATCCTCAAGGGCATCGGCGAAATCCACCAGTCCTTCCTGCCCAAGGGCGACCTCGGCGCGATGGATGACAATCCCTTCAAGTTCGATGTCGCCAAGGCCAAGGAATTGCTCGCCAAGGCGGGCGTGCCGGATGGCTTCAAGGTGACCATGGACGTGCGCACCGGACAGCCGACCACGGGCATGGCGGAATCGATCCAGCAGACGCTCGGCCAGGGCGGCATCCAACTGGAGATCATTCCCGGCGACGGTAAGCAGACGCTGACCAAATACCGCGCCCGCAACCACGACATCTATATCGGCCAGTGGGGCCAGGACTATTTCGATCCGAACTCCAACGCCCAGACATTCGCCTCGAACCCGGACAATTCCGACGACGCCAAGATCAAGACGCTGGCCTGGCGCAATGCCTGGGACATCCCGGACCTGACCAAGGAAACCGAGGCGGCGCTACTGGAGAAGGATTCGGGCAAGCGCGCCGATATGTACAAGGACCTGCAGCAGAAGATCCTCGACACCAGCCCCTTCGTCATCATCCATCAGCAGCTGGAAGTGGCCGGGCTGCGCAAGAACCTCAAGGGCTTTGCGCTCGGCCCGAGCTTCGACACCAATTTTGTCGGCGCGGTTTCCAAGGAATAGCGTCGGCGGATCCGCCGCGTGAGCGTAACTGACAATCAGGTGACGGCGGGGCGCGGCAGCGCCCGCGCCGTCCTATCGTCGCTCGGCCGCTTCCTGGTCATCGCGGTGACGACCTATCTCGGTCTTCTCGCGGTGACCTTCTTCATCGGCCGCGTCATCCCAATCGATCCGGTTCTGGCCGTGCTCGGCGACCGTGCGCCCACGGCCGTGGTCGAGCGCACGCGCCGCGAAATGGGCCTCGACCTGCCCTGGATCGAGCAGTTCTATATCTATGTCAAAAATGCGCTGAGCGGCGACTTCGGCACTTCGGTGCTGACCACCAATCCGGTGATGTCCGATATCCGCCGCGTCTTCCCGGCGACCATCGAGCTGGCGACGCTGGGCACGATCATCGGCGCCGTCATCGGCGTGCCGCTCGGCGTGCTGGCCGCGGTCAAACGCGGCAGCCTGATCGACCAGGTCGCGCGCGTCGTCGGCCTCATAGGCTATTCGGTACCGATCTTCTGGCTTGGCCTGCTCGGGCTGGTGCTGTTCTACGCCAAGCTGCAATGGATCGCCTTTCCGGCGCGGCTCGACGTCGTCTACGAATACACATTCACGCCGATCACCGGCTTCTACCTGCTCGATGCCGCGATCCAAGGGCAGTGGGACGTCTTCTATGATGCCTGGCGCCACATCGTCCTGCCAGCCGCGCTGCTTGGCTATCTGTCGCTCGCCTATATCAGCCGCATGACCCGCTCCTTCATGCTGAACGAGCTGGCGCAGGAATACATCGTCGCGGCGCGCGCCAAGGGCCTGTCGGAAGGTCGTATCATCTGGGGCCACGCGCTGCGCAACGCCGCCGTGCCGATGGTGACGGTGATCGCGCTTTCCTACGCCAACCTGCTCGAAGGCTCGGTATTGACCGAGACCGTCTTCTCCTGGCCGGGCATCGGCCTCTACATCACCAATTCGCTGCAGAACGCCGACATGAACGCCGTGCTCGGCGGCACCATCGCCATCGGATCGGTCTTCATCGCCATCAACCTTCTGTCCGATCTGCTCTACCGGCTGCTCGATCCAAGGACGAAGGCCGGATGAGCGCTGAAGCCATCCAATCCAGGCGCGCGTGGCTGCTCAGCGACCGGCCGGCCTCGCGCCTGCAGGCAAGGCTCGGCCGCGCCTATGTCGCCTGGCGTCGCTTCTCCGCCAATCGGCTGGCGCTGGTCGGCATGCTGATCATCATCGCGTTGCTGGTGGTCGCCGCCTTTGCCGATGTGCTGGCGCCCTATTCGCCCACCATCGGCGATCTGAAGAACGCCCGCCTGCTGCCGCCCGGCGCCGAGCATTGGTTCGGCACCGACGACCTCGGCCGCGACATCTATTCGCGCATCGTCTATGGCTCGCGCTGGACGCTTTATGTGGTGATCCTCGTCGCCATCATCGCCGCGCCCATCGGCCTGCTGGTCGGCACGATCGCCGGTTACGCTGGCGGCTGGACCGACACGATCCTGATGCGCATCACCGACATTTTTCTCGCCTTTCCGAAGCTGGTGCTGGCGCTCGCCTTCGTCGCGGCGCTCGGTCCCGGCATCGAGAACGCGGTAATCGCGATCGCCATCACCTCCTGGCCGCCTTACGCGCGTATTGCCCGTGCGGAAACGCTGACGGTGCGCAACTCCGACTACATCAAGGCGGTGCAACTGATGGGCGCCTCGCCCTTCCGCATCGTGCTGCGCCACATCATGCCGCTCTGCATCTCCTCGCTGATCATCCGCGTCACGCTCGACATGGCCGGCATCATCCTGACCGCCGCGGGTCTCGGCTTCCTCGGCCTCGGCGCGCAGCCGCCGCTGCCGGAATGGGGCGCGATGATCGCGTCCGGCCGCCGCTTCATCCTCGATCAGTGGTGGGTTGCCGCCGCACCTGGTGCCGCGATCCTTGTCGTCAGCCTCGGCTTCAACCTGCTGGGCGACGGCCTTCGCGACGCGCTCGACCCCCGGAGCGGTGACCAATGAGCGGCGACACGCTCCTCGAAGTCGACGACCTGCGCGTCACCTTCCCGACCCGCACCGGCCTCGTGCAGGCCGTGCGCGGCGTCTCGTTCTCGCTCGGCCGCGAGCGTCTCGGCATCGTCGGCGAGAGTGGTTCCGGGAAATCGCAGACCGGTCGCGCCATCATGGGCCTCACCCCGCCGCAGGCCGAGGTTTCGGCGAAGAAGCTTGCCTTCGACGGCATCGATCTGCTCTCCATATCGCCCCGCCAGCGCCGCGCGCTGCGGGGAAACCGCATCGCCATGATCCTGCAGGATCCCAAATATTCGCTCGATCCGGTGATGACCATCGGCCGACAGATCGTCGAGACGCTGCGCACGCATGAAAAGGTCTCCAAGGCCGAGGCGCGCGAGCGCGCGCTGGAGATGCTGCGGGCGGTGCAGATTCGCGATCCGGCCCGCGTCTTCGACCTTTACCCGCACGAGGTCTCCGGCGGCATGGGCCAGCGCGCCATGATCGCCATGATGCTGATCGCCGGGCCGGAGCTGATGATCGCCGACGAGCCGACCTCGGCGCTCGACGTCACCGTGCAGCTCGACGTGCTCAAGATCCTCGACAAGCTCGTCGCCGAGCGCGGCATGGGGCTGATCTTCATCTCGCACGATCTGCGCCTGGTCTCCTCCTTCTGCGACCGCGTCGTCGTCATGTATGCCGGCAAGGTGGTCGAGCAGATCAAGGCTTCCGAACTCCGCGACGCCCGCCATCCCTACACGCGCGGCCTGCTCAACTGCATGCCGAGGATCGGCTTCGAGCGCCATCCGCTGCCGGTGCTCGACCGCAAGCCGGAGTGGGCGGCATGACGGCTTCCATCGCCGTCGAAGGGCTGGAAGTGGTCTTCGACCGATTTCGCGCGCTGAAGGGCGTAAGCCTCGAAGTGAGGGAAGGCGAATCCTACGGTCTCGTCGGCGAGAGCGGTTCCGGCAAGTCGACGCTGCTGAGGGCCATCACCGGCCTGGCGCCGGTTTCTTCCGGCACCATCTCTGTCAACGGCAAGCCCCTTGGCAAGACCCGCGACAAGGCTTTTTACCGCGATGTGCAGATGGTGTTCCAGGATCCCTATGGCTCGCTGCATCCGCGCCAGACGGTCGACCGCCTGCTGCAGGAGCCCCTCGCGATCCATGGCATTGCCGACGGCGAGAAGCGCATCGAGCGCGCGCTGGACGAGGTCGGTCTGGGCACTGGCTTCCGTTTCCGCTACGCGCACCAGCTCTCCGGCGGCCAGCGCCAGCGCGTCGCGATTGCCCGTGCCCTGATCCTCGAACCCTCGGTCCTGCTGCTCGACGAGCCGACCTCGGCGCTCGACGCCTCGGTGCAGGCCGAGGTACTGAACCTTCTGGAAGAAGTGCGGCGGCGGCGCAAGTTGACCTTCCTGATGGTCAGCCACGACCTCGCCATCATCACCCATATGTGCGAGCGGCTGATGGTGATGCAGAATGGCGAGGCGGTGGAGACGCTGACCGCGAGCCAGTTGATCGGGCATCGCGTCAGTGCGGACTATACGCGCAATCTGCTCAGGGCGAGTGAAGGGTTTGTGAGGGTCTAGCTCTCAATTGCCAAGCCGCGTTCCTGCCCAGGTGTTATCGGGGTCTGGGGCAGGCCCAATCGACTGGGCCATGGTGCCGACTTGAGCAAAACGTGAAATAAGGTCAGAAGAGGCCTGCAGCGGCACCAACAAGAACGGGCCAGTCGATGAAGGATGGCCCGATTGAGGGATGAGATGAAGAATTCAGCCATTTCCGAACGCAAGAACCAGTCGATCTCGCGCGGCGTCGGCATGACGACGCAGATCTATGCCGATCGCGCCGAGAATTCGGAAATCTGGGACGTCGAGGGCCGGCGCTATATCGACTTCTCTTCCGGCATAGCCGTGGTCAACACCGGCCACCGCCATCCGAAGGTGATCGAGGCCGTGAAGGCGCAGCTCGACCGCTTCACCCACACCTGCCACCAGGTCGTGCCCTATGAGAGCTACGTGCATCTCGCCGAGCGGCTGAACGGCATGCTGCCCGGCAAGTTCGACAAGAAGACGATCTTCGTCACCACCGGCGCCGAGGCGGTCGAGAACGCCATCAAGATCGCCCGCAACGCCACCGGCCGCCAGGCGGTCATCGCCTTTTCCGGCGGCTTCCACGGCCGCACCTTCATGGGCATGGCGCTGACCGGCAAGGTCGTGCCCTACAAGGTCGGCTTCGGCGCCATGCCTGCCGATGTCTTCCACGCGCCGTTCCCGGTCGCGCTGCACGGCGTTTCGGTCGCGGATTCGCTCGCCGCGCTGGACAAGCTGTTCAAGGCCGATGTCGATCCGAACCGCGTCGCCGCCATCATCGTCGAGCCGGTGCAGGGCGAGGGCGGCTTCTACGAAGCGCCGCGCGACTTCATGGCTGCACTACGCAAGATCTGCGACCAGCATGGCATCCTGCTTGTCGCCGACGAAGTGCAGACCGGCTTTGCCCGCACCGGCAAGATGTTTGCCATGGATCATCATGACGTGGCGCCCGATCTCACCACCATGGCCAAGAGCCTCGCCGGCGGCTTTCCGCTCTCGGCCGTCACCGGCCGCGCCGAGATCATGGACGCGCCCGGCCCCGGCGGGCTCGGCGGCACCTATGGCGGCAGCCCGATCGGCGTCGCCGCGGCGCACGCCGTGCTCGACGTCATCGATGAGGAAAACCTCTGCGATCGCGCCAATGCCCTTGGCGCCAGGCTGAAGCAGCGGCTGGACTCGATCCGTGACGACGTGCCGGAGATCGTCGACATCCGCGGTCCGGGCTTCATGAACGCCGTCGAGTTCAACGACGTGAAGAAGGGCCTGCCGTCGGCGGAGTTCGCCAACGCGGTCAGGCTGAAGGCGCTGGACGAGGGCCTCATCCTGCTCACCTGCGGCGTCTACGGCAATGTCATCCGCTTCCTGTCGCCGATCACCATCCAGGACGGAGTCATGACCGAGGCGCTGGATATCCTGGAGACCTCGATCCGCGACGCGCGGGCCGCCTGATCGAAGTTGTCAGAGTGTCGGCTTCAACTATCCTTGGGCATTTTCCTTTCATCGAAAATGCCCTGGATGTCGCGCGAGCCATGCAGGATGCGCTCAACGCGCACATTGTTACGCTCGACGGTATAGAAGATGACATATCTCTGGAACGCGACGGAACGCAGGCCGCGCCAGAGTTCGGAACGGGGAGCGCCACCACGTGGTGCATCCAAGATGGTGTCGCATCGCACTCGAAGTGCCGCTATCAAGCGGCGGGCGGCCGCCGGATTTTCAGCTTGGATGTAATCGCCAATCTCTTCGATGTCCTGCACGGCGGCAGGCGCGAAACTGAGAGCCATTATTTGCGGCTTTCCGCCGCGTATCTTTTCTCCAGCCGATCGAAAACGTCGTCGGCTGTTATAGCTGGTCCGCTCTCTACACCCTTGCGGATGTCTTCACGCAGTGCAGCAAGCTTCGCCTGCCGGTGCTCTTCACGCTCCTCCAGCAGGCGCAGACTATCGCGCACGACTTCGCTTGCACTGGCGTAGCGGCCACTCTCGACAAGCTCGCGCACGAATGCCTCGTAGCGGGAGCCAATGCTGTAGCTTGCAGGCACGGAGCAAATCTTTCGCTTTATCCGAAATTATCAATTTATGATAATTCGGCGATGGCCTTTTGCCAAGGCTTGGTGGGTGCGTCCTTTCGCGCCCCCGAGCGTTGTTATCATCATAGTGGATTGAACAATCAGCCCGCCGCCCTGGTGGGTTCGTCCTGACTGAAGTCCGCGAGCGCCGCCTTCAGCGCATCTGGCCCGCCTGCCACCGTCTGCGGCGCCGGCGAGAAGCCGGCGCCGAGCATCTTGCGGCCAAGCATATGGTCGGCCGGACGGTTGACGGATTCGATGCCGAGCAGCCGGTCGCCGGCATAATGGTAGATCGAGAACTTGTTGTCGGCGAGATCGCCGAGCACAACGTGGCTGTCCCCGCCTTGCGTCAGCCCCACCATCTGCAGCTTCATGTCGCCGATATCCGACCAGAACCACGGCACGGCCGAGAACGACTCGGCATGGCCGAGGATGGTGCGGGCTGCAAACCTGGCCTGGTCGGTGGCGTTCTGCACCGATTCCAGCCGCACTTCGCCGCCTGTGAACCAGTGCCTGTAGGAGGCCGCGTCGCCGATGGCGAGGATTTCGGGAACGGAGCTTTGCATATGCTTGTCGACGCGGATGCCGTTGCCGATGGCCAGGCCGGCGGCTTCCGCCAGTTCGACATTGGGCACCACGCCGATGCCGATGATCACCATCTGCGCCGGCAGGCGTTCGCCGCCGGACGTGATCGCGGCCGAGACGCGGCCGCCTTCGCCCTCGAGGCGGGCAATGGTGGTGCCGGTCAGGATGCGCACGCCGATCGCTTCCAGGCGCTGACGCACATGCGCGGCGATGACAGGCGCCACGGCGCGGCCAAGCAGCCGGTCGACGGCCTCGACGACGGTGACGTTGCGGCCGGCGGCCCTTAGCGTCGCCGCGATCTCCAGGCCGATGAAGCCGCCGCCGAGAATGACCACGTCCTCGCTTTGCGCGCTGAGCTCGCGGATCGCCCGCGCATCGGCCAGCGAGCGTAGCGAGATCACGCCGGCAAGGCCGGCGCCGTCGAGCTTGAGCAGGCGCGGCCGCGAGCCGGTGGCAAGCACCAGCCGGTCGAAGGCGAGCGTTCCACCGCCTGCAACATTCAGCTGGCCCGCGCGGGCATAGATGCTCTCGATGCGCACGCCCGGCCGGTAATCGATGTTGTTGCCGGTGTAGAACGCTTCGCCGCGCAGGGGCTGCGGCTTGGCCTCGGCGTCCTTGATGAAGGTCTTGGACAGCGGCGGCTTGTGATAGGGCAGTTCCTTCTCGTCGCCGATCAGGATGACAGGCCCTTCATAGCCCTCATCGCGCAGGCTGGCTGCGGCCTGCACGCCGGCATGGCCGGCACCGACAATCACAACCCCGTTCGTCATCGCAATCCTTTTGTCTTGGAACTCTAGGCTCTTGCGCCAAGTGGCGATTGTCTGCCGCCGCCGCAAGGGCAGGCGTCCGGGTCGCACCCAGAACGGCTGCCTGTCAATCCGGTCTCCCGGTCGGGCGATCGTCTTAAAGTTGATAATCCTAGTTTAGAATAATTCTAAACTATTGTTTCAATTGAATTTTTTCTGCCGCGCCAGTTGACTCCAGGCCTCTCCATCGCTTTATGGAGAGCTGCGCGCGAAGCGCATCCCTTTGATGGCTGGGCCTTGAACCCTTTCGATTGGAGGCAAGTGGGTGTCTTTTTATCGCGAACCGCGCATCGGCGCGGCCACCATTTTTCCCGGCATGCTCATGCCTCGGCGCGGGTGGACACATGCGCCTATTGTTGAATTTCCAAGGAACTGGAGAAGGATAATGACGGCACGTAATGGCGGCAGGCTGGCTGCGATCTGCGCCACGGCTGCACTGACGGCGGCGGTTTTCGTGTTGCCGGCGAAAGCCGAGACCGACGCGAAGGCGGTGATCAAGACCTATGCCGACATCGCACTGGCCAAATACGAGGATTCGCTGACCACGGCGCAGGCGCTGGACAAGGCGGTGGACGCACTCATCGCCAGCCCCTCGGCCGACACGTTGAACGCCGCGCGCGAAGCCTGGAAGGCCGCGCGCATTCCCTACCAGCAGACCGAGGTCTACCGCTTCGGCAACAAGATCGTCGACGACTGGGAAGGCAAGGTGAATTCGTGGCCGCTGGATGAGGGCCTGATCGACTATGTCCCCAAGAGCTATGGCAGCGAGTCGGACGAAAACGCGCTCTATACGGCCAACGTCATCGCCAACAAGGAAATCGAGATCAACGGCAAGAAGGTCGACGCCTCGAAGCTGACGCCGGAGTTCCTTTCGGGCACGCTGCAGGAGGCCGGCGGCGTCGAGGCCAATGTCGCGACCGGCTATCATGCCATCGAATTCCTGCTCTGGGGCCAGGACCTGCACGGCACAGGCCCGGGCGCGGGCGAGCGGCCCTTTACCGACTACGATCTCAAGAACTGCACGGGCGGCAATTGCGACCGTCGCGCCGAATATCTGAAGTCGGCGAGCGATCTTCTGGTGTCCGACCTGCAGGAAATGGTCGGCAACTGGAAGGAGGACGGCGCAGCGCGCAAGAACCTCACCGACGGCGACGCGAATGCCGGCATCTCCACCATCTTCACCGGCATGGGCTCGCTCTCCTATGGCGAGCTGGCCGGCGAGCGCATGAAGCTCGGCCTTTTGCTGCACGATCCGGAAGAGGAGCACGACTGCTTCTCCGACAACACCTACATCTCGCATCTCTACGACGCCGTCGGCATTCGCGCCGCCTATCACGCCAACTATACGCGTCTCGACGGCACCGTGGTTTCCGGTCCGTCGGTCTCCGACATGGTGAAAGCCGCCGATCCGGCGATCGACAAGGAGTTGTCGGGCAAGCTCGACACCACCGTCGCCAAGATGGAGGCCATCCAGGCGCGCGCGCTGGCCGGCGAGGCCTACGACCAGCAGATCGCCGAAGGCAACACCGAAGGCAACGCTACCGTCCAGGCGGCAATCGACGCCTTGATCGACCAGACCAAGTCGATCGAGCGCGCCGTCGGCTCGCTCAAGCTGAACCAGATCGCCTTCGAGGGCTCCGACAGCCTGGACGCTCCCGACAAGGTGTTCAAGTAAGGTCCAGGGCATGATCCCAAAAAGTGGATACCGGTTTTTTGGACGAGATCATGCCCGACGAGGAAACAGGCATGATCCCAAAAAGTGGATACCGGTTTTTGGATAAGATCATGCCCGACTAACAAATAATCCAAGCGGCGCCGTGGCCGGCGCCGTCAGCCAGAGCAAGTGAATGCTGATCTGCCATTGCAACATCATCACCGAGAAGGAGATCGAGCAGACGATCGTCGGCCTGCTGGATGAGGATCCCTGGCAGCTGATCGTGCCCGCGAAGGTCTATCATGCGATGCGCAAGCGCGGTCGCTGTTGCGGCTGTTTCCCAAATGTGGTGGAAACGATCATTCGGGTCACCGAGAACTACCACGCCCGCTCAGGGGTGGGCGGCGTGGACATCGTTTCACACCTGGACCGCGTGAGAGGCTTGCGCGTCCAATACGGGAGCAGACCCCATGAAAGGCGAACCGCAGGTCATCGGGCGGCTTAATGAAGCTCTGTTTCTGGAGCTTGGAGCCGTCAACCAGTACTGGGTGCATTATCGTCTGCTCGAGGATTGGGGCTACACCAAGCTGGCAAAGAAGGAGCGGGCGGAATCGATCGAGGAAATGCATCACGCCGACAGGCTGATCGCGCGCATCATCTTCCTCGAAGGCCATCCCAATCTGCAGTCCGTCGCGCCGTTGCGCATCGGCCAGAACGTCAAGGAAGTGCTCGAATCCGATCTGGCCGGCGAATATGACGCGCGCTCCGCTTACAAACGCTCGCGCGAGATCTGCCACGAGGAAGGCGATTTCGTCTCGATGAAGCTGTTCGAGGACCTTTTGACCGACGAGGAAGGACATATCGACTTCCTGGAAACGCAGCTCGACCTGCTTGCCTCGATCGGCGAGGAAAAGTACGGCCAGCTCAACGCCGACTCGGCCAGCGAGGCGGAGTAAGGACATGCGGGAATGCGGCGCCCCGTAGATCATTTTTCGCGCCGCGCGCTGCGGGCCGCAATCGACGGCCTGCCGCTTCAGAAGACCCCGCGATACCGGATCGGCAGTGGGGCGTCGCTTTTGCTGGCGATCATGCTTTCCGTTCCCGCGATGGCCGGTGAGCCAGCCGCTATGCCGACGAGCCGCACCGACCTGACGCCGAAGGATCAGGCGCGGGTTCTGGCGGTCACCAGGCCAACGACCGAGTTTACCAGGCCCGAGCCGTTCGAGCTGATGCAAGGCGGCGCCGGCACGTCGCGCAAGGACGTCAACCGCGATGCCTTCTCGCAATCCTCCGCCAACATCACCTTTGAGGAAGAGGGCAGCTTCAAGCTCGGCAACGCGCTGTTCCGCAAGAACTGGGTGTCGTCGCCGTCCTCGACCCAGGCTTCGGACGGGCTCGGCCCGCTGTTCAACGAGCGCGCCTGCCAGAATTGCCATTTGAAGGACGGCCGCGGGCGTCCTCCGGAAGGCGATGCCGGATCGACGTCTATGTTCCTGCGGCTGGCGCGCGACGCCGCCAGCGCCGAGGAAAAGACCGCGCTTGCCGACCACAAGGTGCTGAACTTTCCCGATGCGGTCTATGGCACGCAACTGCAGGATCTTGCGGTTCCGGGCCTCAAAGGCGAAGGCCGGATGCGCGTCGATTACCAGGAGCAAAAAGTGACGCTCGGCGACGGCGCCGTTGTTACGCTGCGCAAGCCGCGCTATTCGGTCGAAAATCTCGGCTATGGCCCGCTCGATCCGCGCACCACGCTCTCGCCTCGGCTGACGCCGCCGATGATCGGGCTCGGCCTGATCGAGCAGATCGCGCCTGCCGATATCCTCGCCAATGCCGATCCGGGCGATCGTAACGGTGACGGTATTTCGGGCCGGCCGAACATCGTGCGCGACGAACTGAGCGGCGCGGTGACCGTGGGCCGCTTCGGCTGGAAGGCGCAGACCGCCTCGATCCGCCAGCAGGCGGCCGATGCCTTTGCCGGCGATATCGGCATCTCCACCCCGGAAATGCCGAAGCATTGGGGCGATTGCACCAAGGCGCAGACGGATTGCCTTGCAATGCCGAACGGCGTGCAGGAACGCCTCGGCACGGCCGAGGCGCCGCCCCCTGTCATGGACCTCGTCACCTTCTATTCGCAGAATCTGGCCGTGCCGGCGCGGCGCGATCTCGACAAACCTGACGTGCTCGCCGGCAAGAAGCAGTTCTACGAGATGGGCTGCATTTCCTGCCACACGCCGAAATTCGTCACCATGCGCGGCACGCCCAACAAGGCGCAGGCCTTCCAGCTGATCTGGCCTTATTCCGACTTCCTGCTGCACGACATGGGCGAGGGCCTTGCCGACGGGCAACGGGTAGGCGAAGCGAGCGGCAGCGAGTGGCGCACCCCGCCGCTCTGGGGTATTGGGCTCACCGCGACAGTCAACGGCAACAGCTTCTATCTGCATGACGGCCGCGCCCGCACGCTTGCCGAGGCGATCCTGTGGCATGGCGGCGAAGGTCGTAAGGCGCGCGATCGCTTTGCCGGGGCCGCCGCGGCCGATCGTGACGCGCTGATTAAATTCCTGGAGTCGCTTTGATGTCGAAACGCCTGGCCGCCACCCTTGCCCTTCCGCTTTTTCTGGCGATCTCCCTGCCGGCATCGGCCGCGGTGAAGGCCTCCGATGTCATCGGCCGCGCGATCGACGGTTTCGTCCGCCCGGCCTATGCCAGCCTTGACGAGCATGCGGCGGGCCTGACCAAGGCGATGCACCAGCTTTGCGAAGCGCCGTCCGAAAAGAATCTCGAAGCGGCGCGCGTGGCGTTTTCAGGCACGGTCGAGGCCTGGTCGGTGGCCGAGATCATCGCCTTCGGGCCGATCAAGGAGAACAACCGACTGGAGCGCATGCTCTATTGGCCGGACCGCAAGAGCATCGGCCTGAGGCAAGTGCAGGCCACGCTGGCATCCAAGGATCCGTCAGCCACCGATCCGGCGCAACTGGCGCAAAAGAGCGTCGCCATGCAGGGCCTCGGCGGGCTCGAATATGTGCTTTACGGCGACGGCGCCGAAACGCTTGCCAGGAAGGACGATCCTTACCGCTGCGCTTATGGCTCGGCTGTCGCCGGCAATGTCGAAGCGATGGCCGGCGAGGTGCGCGATGCCTGGCAAAACCCTGACGGCTTTGCGTCGCTCTGGGCCAACCCAGGACCGAAAAACCCGCTCTACCGAGACGGCAACGAAGCGGTGACGGAACTGGTCGGTGTCTTTATCAACGAGCTGGACATGATCCGCGACGTGCGGCTGAAAGGTTTTCTCGGCGCCAGGCCCGATGCCGACAAGCCGAAGCAGGCGATCTACTGGCGCTCGCAGAACACGACGGCTTCGCTGGCCGCAAACCTGTCCGGCATCGACCAACTGTTCCAGGCTTCCAAGCTCGGCGATGCGCTGCCCGCCGATGCGCAATGGATGGCCGAATCCATCCACATCCAGCTCACTAACGGCGTGGCGACGGCGAAGTCGATCGCCGGTCCGATCGACAAGGCGCTCGCGGACCCCGCGCTGCGCGGCAAGCTCGAGCATTTCGCGCTGATAACCTCGAGCCTGTCGACCTTGATCGGCACCAGGATGACCGCCGAGTTCGGCCTGACCGCCGGCTTCTCGTCGCTGGACGGAGATTGATCGATGGCGAGGACAGGTACAAAGCTCATCGATCGCCGCGATTTCCTGCGGGCCGCGGGCGCGGGCTTTGCCGCCGCCATGGCGCCGCGTGCCTGGGCCGACACGCTTGCCGCGGGCGCGGTGTTTGCCACGGCCTTCGTCAAGCGCGACGGCAGCTTCGGCGCCGCCGTGCTCTCCGAGGCGGGAAAAATCCTGCACACGGTCGATCTGCCCGATCGCGGCCATGACGTCGCCTTCGATCCGGTGTCGAAGCGTTCGGTGGTCTTCGCCCGTCAGCCCGGCACCTTCGCGGTTGTCTTCGACCAAGCCGGCCGCGACAAGCCCTTGACCATCGCCAGCATCGCCGGCCGGCATTTCTTCGGCCATGGCGTGTTCTCGCCCGACGGCGCCTTGCTCTATGCGACCGAGAACGATTTCGACAATGCGGCAGGTGTCGTCGGTGTCTACGATGCGCGGGAGAAATTCAATCGCATCGGCGAATTCCCGACCTATGGCATGGGACCGCATGAGCTGCTCCTGCTCGGCGATGGCCGCACTTTAGCCATCGCCAATGGCGGCATCGAAACCCATCCCGACTATGGCCGAGCCGAGCTCAACATCGCGACGATGAAGCCGTCCTATACGCTGGTCGACCGCGTCACCGGCGACCTCATCGAAAAGCATGAATTGCCGCCGGCGTTGCATCAGCTGTCGATCCGCCACATGGATCGCGACCAGGCGGGCACGGTCTGGTTCGGCTGCCAGTATCGCGGGCCGGCGACCGACCGCCCCGCGCTGGTCGGCCGCGCCGCGCGCGGCAAGGACCTCGAGCTCTTGGAGATGCCGCAGGACGTGCTCTCCGGCTTCCGCAATTATATCGGCTCGGTCGCCGCCAATGCCGCCACAGGTACGGTCGCCATCACTTCGCCGGAAGGCAATTCGCTGGCCGTCCTCGACGCCGCCAGCGGACGCGTGGTCGCGACCAGATCACTGGTCGAGGTCTGCGGCCTCGCGCCCGACGGCGCTGGCTTCATGGCAACGACCGGCGCCGGCGAGATCGTCGGCGGCGCCGGCTCGACCCGTTCCGAGCCGGACTATGTCTGGGACAACCACATGCTGCGCATCGCGGCCTCTGCCTGACAACAAGGTCCTGGCGCTGCCGGAAAGCAAAGCCGCTTAACATTTCTCCGCCCTGGCTCTTGCGGCGGCGGCCTATGCCGGGCAGAGGGAATTGTGTTTCGATCCAGTTCATTAATGGCCATATGAAGTTGCCTATATGAAGCTGCTCGCCATCGACTGCGCCGCCAGTCTCTGCGCTGCCTGCGTCTATGATGCAGGCGCGGGGAAGGAGCTTGGCCGTGAGGTGCGCGACCTCGGCAAGGGGCATGCGGAGCATCTGATGGCCGTCATCGAGACGGCCCTGCAAGCCGGTGGGGTCGATTACCCTGACCTCAACGCTGTTGCCGTCTCGATCGGACCGGGCTCTTTCACCGGCCTGCGCGTCGGCGTATCGGCAGCGCGCGGCCTGGCGCTGGCGCTGAAAATCCCGGCGATCGGCGTGACGACGCTGGAAGCCCTGGCGGCGGAGGCTGCGAATGCGTTTCCCGGGCGCGCGGTGCTTGCCGCGCTCGATGCCGGCCGCGAGGAAATCCATGCGGCGCTCTATGATAAAGCGTTAGTCGAGACTTACGGACCTTCCGTAGCTGCGCTTTCCGATGCAGTGACCATGGCCATCGGCGCCGACGCGGTCCTGGTCGGGACCGCCGCGCCGCAGATTGCCAAGGCGGCGGTTCATGCCTTCGAAACTGGTCCGGTTGCCGCCACAGCCGACATCGCGACCTATGCCAGGCTGGCCTCGGCCAGGGAACCGGGCGAAAAGCCCAAACCGCTTTATCTGCGCGGCGCCGACGCCAAGCCGCAGGCGGGTTTCATTCTGCCAAGGCAGGACAGGGGAAACGATTCCTGATGCGCATACCGTTCTTTCAGCCGCGCCGCAGGGACTATGCGCTGGAACCGTTGACGGTCGCCGACAGCGCCGCTGTTTCGGTGCTGCATCGCGAGGATTTCGTGCGGCCCTGGACCGACGGCGAATTCGCAGCACTTCTCGAGCAGGACACGGTCTTCGGCTATGCCGCGCGTGAGACCGGCCAAGGCTCCAAGCCGCCGGTTGGCTTCGTGCTCGCGCGGCTGGCGGCCGGCGAGGGCGAGATCCTGACCTTGGCCGTCGCCCGCACGCATCGCCGCCAGGGGCTCGGCTGGCAATTGATGGACGCGGTGCTGCGCGAATTGCATACGCAGCGCGCCGCGGCGCTCTTCCTCGAGGTCGACGAGACCAACACGCCGGCGATCGGGCTTTACCGCAGGCTCGGCTTCCGCCAGGTCGGCCATCGGCCGAACTACTATCGCTCGACCGAGCATGGCCCGACCGGCGCGCTTGTCATGCGCCGCGATCTTCGCTAGCCAGTCCGCGCGATAGGGCCGGAGCGAATGATCAAGAAATTGCGGATTTTCCTGGCGCTCGCTTATGTCGTCGTCTGTTCGCTGGTGCTGGTGCCGCTGCAGATGCTGTCGATGAAGACGGGGCTGTGGCCCGAAACGTTCATTCTCAAAATCTGGCACAGAATGATCCTGCGGGCGCTCGGCATGCGGGTGCATGTGAAGGGCGCGCTGGCCAGGGAACGTCCGCTGCTGGTGGCGGCCAACCACATTTCCTGGACCGACATCATGGTGCTCGGCTCCTTTGTCGATGTGAAATTCATCGCCCGGGCCGACATGGAGGGCTGGCCGCTGATCGGCATGCTGTCCAAGCTGCAGCGCACCGTCTACATCGAGCGCGAGCGCAAGCGCACTTCCGGCGACCAAGCAAGCCAGATTGCCAGGCGCATGGCCAAGGGCGATGCCATGGTGCTGTTCGCCGAAGGCTCGACCGGCGACGGCAACCTCGTGCTGCCGTTCAAGAGCACGCTGTTCGGCGCGGCCTCCATGGCGATTTCGGAAGGGGCGGCCGAACAGGTCTTCATCCAGCCCGTGGCGATCGCCTACACGCGACTGCACGGCATGCCCATGGGGCGCCGCCATCGGCCGATGACCGCCTGGATCGGCGACCAGGATCTGATGCCGCACCTGAAAACCTTGCTTGCCGAAGGGGCGATCGATGCCGAGGTGCATTTCGGCGAGCCGGTGCCGTTCTCCAAGGGTTCGAACCGTAAGGAGAGGGCAAGGCTGATGGAAGCCAAGGTGCGCGAGATGATGCAGGCCATCCTCGCCGACCCGGCCAAGAGCCGCTGATTGTTATGTCGCCCAAGGGCCTGTAGCGATTTTGGAACAAGGCGGCGCGACGCGCCGCGGGCAGAATCGTCTGTTTTTTGTCACGGAAAGGCGCTAGAAGCCGCCCGATGGAATTGAACATGATTGAAAGCCATGGCATCGGCACTGCGGCCGAGCACTCGGCCGGCACTGTCCGCGCGGCGAAAAAGGTCTTCGTCAAGACCTATGGCTGCCAGATGAACGTCTACGATTCCCAGCGCATGACCGATGCGCTGGTCGCCGACGGCTATGTCGCCACCGACGCCGTCGAAGACGCCGATCTGGTGCTGCTCAACACATGCCATATCCGCGAAAAGGCGGCGGAAAAGGTCTATTCCGAGCTTGGCCGCATCCGCGACATGAAAGCCGAACGCGCCGTGGCCGGCCGCGAGCTCTTGATCGGCGTCGCCGGCTGCGTGGCGCAGGCCGAAGGCGCCGAGATCATCCGCCGCGCCCCGGCGGTCGATCTGGTCATCGGCCCGCAGACCTATCACCGGCTGCCCGACGTGCTGGCGCGGGTCCGCGGCGGCGAAAAGATCGTCGAGACCGAATACGCCATCGAGGACAAGTTCGAGCATCTGCCGCAGCCCAGGCGCGCCGAATTGGCAAAGCGCGGCGTCACCGCCTTCCTGACGGTGCAGGAGGGGTGCGACAAGTTCTGCACCTTCTGCGTCGTGCCTTATACGCGCGGCTCCGAGGTTTCGCGCCCGGTGGCGCAGATCGTCGCCGAGGCCGAGCGCCTGGCCGAGGCCGGCGTGCGCGAGGTGACGCTGCTCGGCCAGAACGTCAACGCCTGGCACGGCGTCGGCGGAAATGGCGAGGAATGGGGTCTTGGCCGTCTGCTGTTCCGTCTGGCGGAAATCCCCGGCCTGGCGCGGCTGCGCTACACCACCAGCCATCCGCGCGACATGGACGACGAGCTGATCGCCGCGCATCGCGATCTGCCGGCGCTGATGCCCTATCTGCATCTGCCCGTGCAGTCCGGCTCGGATCGCATTCTCAAGGCGATGAACCGCCGGCATACGGCGCGCGACTATCTCGCGCTTATCGAGCGCATCCGCGCCGCCCGAACCGACATCGCCATGTCCGGCGACTTCATCGTCGGTTTCCCCGGCGAGACCGATGCCGACTTCGAAGCGACGCTGCAGTTGGTGCGCGAAGTGAACTATGCCTCGGCTTTCTCGTTCAAATATTCGCCTCGCCCCGGCACGCCGGGCGCTGAGATGAGCGACCACGTGGCCGAGGCGGTGAAGGACGAACGGCTGCAACGCCTTCAGGCGCTGCTCCTGAGGCAGCAGCAGGATTTCGGCTTGAGCCTGGTCGGCAAGACCATCGGCACGCTGATCGAGAAGCCTGGCCGACAGGCCGGCCAGAAAGTAGGCCGTTCACCGTGGCTGCAGCCGGTTATTGTTGACGACAAGGCCGGCGGAATCGGTGACATTATCGACGTACGAATCACAAGGACGGGCTACAACAGCCTGTTCGCCGAATTGGTCTGACGACCTCGGCAGATGAGGAGAGACGGTTGAGCGCTGCTGAACTGAAGAATCCGCCCCAGAACCAGGCGTCCGGGGCCTCCGACATGGCGCACATCGTACTGACCTTCGACAACAACAAGCTAGCCAGCGCCCTTTACGGCCAGTTCGATGAGAACCTCGCCAGGCTCGAGCAGAAGCTCGGCGTCGACATCCGCTCGCGCGGCAATCAGCTGACGATCAAGGGCTCGGCCGCCGCCGCCGAACAGGCGCGCCGCGCGCTGGACACCCTCTACGGCATCCTGCAGAAGGGCGTCGACATTGGCCAGTCGGATGTCGACGGCGCCGTACGCATGGCGATTGCCGCCGACGACCAGCTGACCCTGCCGACGATGGAGCGTAAGGGCAAGGTTTCGGCCGCCCAGATCGCGACACGAAAGAAGACGATCTATGCCCGCTCGCTCAACCAGGATGCCTATATGCGGGCGCTGGAACGCTCCGAAATGGTGTTCGGCATCGGTCCCGCCGGCACCGGCAAGACCTATCTGGCGGTGGCGCATGCGGCGATGCTGCTAGAACGCGGCATGGTCGAGCGCATCATCCTGTCGCGTCCGGCCGTCGAGGCCGGCGAGCGGCTGGGCTTCCTGCCCGGCGACATGAAGGAGAAGGTGGATCCGTATCTCAGGCCTCTCTACGACGCGCTCTACGACATGATGCCGGCCGACAAGGTCGAGCGGGCGATCGCGGCCGAAGTCATCGAGATCGCGCCCTTGGCCTTCATGCGCGGCCGCACGCTGGCGCATGCGGCGGTGATTCTCGACGAGGCGCAGAACACCACGCCGATGCAGATGAAGATGTTCCTGACCCGTCTCGGCGAGAACTCCCGCATGATAGTCACCGGCGATCCGACCCAGATCGACCTTCCGCCCAACACCAAGTCGGGTCTGGTCGAGGCGCTGCGCGTCCTCGACGGCGTGCCCGGCATCGTCACCGTCCGCTTCAACGAGGGCGATGTGGTGCGCCACCCGCTGGTCGCCGAGATCGTCAAGGCCTATGACCGCGACGGCAAGCTGGCGCGAGGCTTGGGCGCCGAAAGCTGACTATAGGCCCTATGGCTCAGAAGCCGGAATTTGGCGGCGAAGCGCCGGTCGATATCGATATTTTCGTCGAGGCAGGCGCTTGGCCCGCGGAAGCAGAACTGACGCGTCTCGTCGATCGCGCCGTTGCAGCCGCTTTTGCCGAAACCGACGCGGGCGGCGCCTCCGAGCTCAGCGTCGTCTTTTCCGACGATGCCCATATCCGGACGCTCAATGCCGAGTGGCGCGGCAAGGACAAGCCCACCAACGTCCTGTCTTTCCCGGCTTTTTCCTTTCCGAAAGGCGGCAAGCTGCCGCCGATGCTGGGCGACATCGTGCTGGCTTCCGAGACGGTGGCGCGCGAGGCCGCTCTGGAAGACAAGCCGATTGAAAACCATATCACCCATCTCGTTATCCATGGCCTGCTGCATCTTTTGGGCCATGATCACGAGACCGACGCCGAGGCGGAGGAGATGGAAGCGATCGAGCGCGCGGCGCTTGCGAGGCTTGCCATTCCCGATCCCTACGCGTAACAAAAAAGCTCAATTGACCCGATGGCGATGAACGACACACCAGAAACTGCCGCCCGTCCGGACGCCGGCAGTGCTGCCAAGCCTTCCGAAAAGACGGAAGAGGGCTCCAGTCCGAGTATTCCCGCCGGCAGCGCGGCCGCAGAGCCGACGCATGCCGGTCCTTCGCTCTTCGACCGCGTGCTCGGCCTGTTCCGGCACCGCAACGGCACCAGCCTGCGCGAAGAGATTGCCGGCGCGCTCGCGGAAACGGCGACCGATGCCGGCGCCTTCTCGCCCGGCGAACGCGCCATGCTCAACAACATCCTTCGCCTGCGCGAAGTCCGGGTCGAGGATGTCATGGTGCCGCGCGCCGATATCGAGGCGGTCGAGATCAACACGACGCTTGGCGATCTGCTCGGCCTGTTCGAGCAGTCCGGCCATTCGCGCATGCCGGTGTATTCCGAGACGCTGGACGATCCGCGTGGCATGGTCCACATCCGCGACGTGCTCGCCCACATCACCAAGCTCGCTCGCGTCAAGAAGGGCCGCAGCAGAGCGAAGACGCCGGCGTCGACCGCGCTCGACCTTGCCCAGGTCGACCTTGCGCGTACCATCGGCGATCTCAGCCTGATCCGCCCGGTGCTGTTCGTGCCACCCTCGATGCTTGCCTCCGACCTGATGGGGCGCATGCAGACGAACCGCACGCAGATGGCGCTGGTCATCGACGAGTATGGCGGCACCGACGGTCTCGCCTCGCTGGAGGATATCGTCGAGATGGTGGTCGGCGACATCGAGGACGAGCATGACGATGACGAGCCGATGGTCACGCAGACCGGCGACGGCGTCTTCGTCGTCGACGGCAAGGCCGAGATCGACGAGGTCGCCAAGATGATCGGCGAGGATTTCGCCGCCGGCGAGCATGGCGAATATGTCGACACGATCGGCGGCATGATTTTCAACACGCTCGGCCGCGTCCCGGCCAGGGGCGAAGTCGTGCAGGCCATTCCCGGCTTCGAGTTCCACGTGCTCGACGCCGACCCGCGCCGCGTCAAGCGCGTGCGCATCGTGCAGAGCCAGAAGGGCGAGCGCCAGCGCCGCCGCGCGGCCCGCACCGAACAGGCCTGATATCGCGGTCCGATGGCGATAGACGATCCGTTCAAGCACGCGGTTCTGGGTTCGGGTGTTTTCTACAAGGATCCACGCGCGGCATTGATCTGGCTGCAGGCGGCCTTCGGCTTCGAGCCGAGCATGCTGGTGAGCGATGCCGAGGGTCGGCTGGTGCATGCCGAAATGCGTTTTGGCGACGGCTATATCATCGTCGATTCCGAATGGGATGAGCATATCGCCAGCCCGGCCTCCGTCGGCGGCAAGAACACGCAGGCCGTCTATGTGCGCCTGCAGCAAGATATCGACGCGCATTGCGAGCAAGCGCGTGCGGCGGGCGCGCAGATCGTCGAGGAGCCCGCCGACCATTTCTACGGCGAGCGCCAATACCGCGCTCGTGACCTCGAAGGTCATGTCTGGACATTCACCCGCACCGTGCGCGTTGTCCCCAAGGACGAGGCTGAGCGACTGAGTGGCCTGCGCATCCAGGGCTGGCACCGCTGAGCTTTTGCAACCAAGCGGAACCGCTTGGCGTTGCGGAAATGCGGCTAAACAAAGGGCTATGGCGGGATTCCCGCGATAGCGCGACCGTGTGTCAGGCCGCGCTTATCTGGGTTTGGAACGCCGGGCCCAGCCTGTTAAACCTCTAGCTCCCTGATTCGCGCGACTTGGGAAGCTGGATGCAGCGCTTTGCCGGCCGGATAATTCTGCTGTGGGGGTGGCGGCGGGCGCTGGTGGCGTTTGCCGCCGGAGCGCTGGCGGTGCTTGCCCAGGCGCCTTACGATTTCTTCGCCGTCTGCTTCGTTTCGTTCCCGGTCCTCGTCTGGCTGCTCGACGGCGCCACCGGCGAGGCTTCCGATGGCTGGTTCCGGCGCCTGCGGCCGGCTTTCGCAACAGGTTGGTGGTTCGGCTTCGGCTACTTCCTCGCCGGTCTCTGGTGGATCGGCCAGGCCTTGCTGGTCGAGGCCGACAATTTCGCCTGGGCCTTGCCCTTCGCCGTCGTCGGCATCCCCTTCGCGCTGGCCTTCTTCTATGGCTTTGCCACCGTGGTGGCGCGGCTGTTCTGGAGCAGCGATATCGGCCGCATCGCCGCCCTTGCCTTCGGGTTCGGCCTTGCCGAATGGTTGCGCGACTTCCTCTTCACCGGCTTTCCCTGGAATGCCGTCGGCTATGCGGCGATGCCGGTGCCGCTTCTGATGCAGAGCGTTTCGGTGACCGGCATGATCGGCATGAACGCGCTCGCGGTCTTCCTGTTTTCGCTGCCGGCGCTGGTCGCGGCGCGCCGGCATCTGAGGCTGGGTGTTGCCCTGTTCGTCATCCTCGCCGCCGCCCATGTCGGCTTCGGCTATTTCAGGCTCGCCATGCCCGCCGAGCCGGCGACACGATCCATCGACGTCCGCATCGTCCAGCCCGCGGTCGACCTCAGCGAAAAATGGGACGCCTCGGTGCGCGACCGCATCTTCGCGACTTTGCTGGGAATATCGGGGAAAGCACCCGAAGAAAGTCACGCCAAGCCCCAGCTCATTCTGTGGCCGGAGACATCGGTGCCGTTTCTCTTCACCGAGCGTCCGGACGCGCTGACGGCACTGGGCGACATGCTGACCGACGGCCAGATGCTGATTGCCGGCGTCGTGCGCGAGGAGGGCGGTTCGGCGAATGCCGGCAGCCGCTATTACAATTCCGTGGTGGCGATCAACGACAAGGGCGAGATCGTCGATGCCGTCGACAAGGTGCATCTGGTGCCCTTCGGCGAATATCTGCCTTTCGCCGACCTGTTCGAACGCTTCGGCATAGGCCAACTCGTCGCCGGACCGATGAATTTCGCCGCCGGCAACGAGCGCCATCCAATCGCCGTGCCGGGCGGCCTGCGTGCCGCGCCGTTCATCTGCTACGAGGTTATCTTTCCCGATCTCGTCGCCGCCGACTCTGCGTCATCTGACGTAATCGTGAACGTCACCAACGACGCATGGTTTGGCGACACGCCAGGCCCGTATCAGCACTTCAGGCAGGCGCAGATTCGGGCAGTGGAGAATGGATTGCCGCTGCTGCGCGCGGCCAACAATGGCATCTCCGCAGTCGTCGATTCGCGCGGGCGCATTATCGACGCGCTTGCCGTCGACGCGCGCGGCGCCATCGACGCGCATGTGCCGGTTTCTGGGCGCGCCCTCCTGTCTGCGAAACAGCGGCGCATTAACGGATTGCTGATCATGTTGCTGTTAGCGCTGATTGCCCTCACATTGAATGTAAGGCAGCGGCTACGGGTGAATTGACAGTCGGCACATTAGAAACTCATACTGTAACGCCTAAAATTTTCTCGAAGTCGGTTGGAGGGTTCTGTTGGGGCAGGTGGCTCCGGCTTCATATGGGCGGAACAAAATAGAAAAAGCCGGAAAAATTCGGCGAGGAAAAAATGACAGAAGAGAACAAGAAGAAGCCGAATCCGATCGACATCCATGTCGGGAGTCGCATCCGGTTGCGTCGCAATATGCTTGGAATGAGCCAGGAAAAGCTGGGTGAAAATCTCGGCATCACTTTTCAGCAGATCCAGAAGTACGAAAAGGGCACGAACAGGGTTGGCGCCAGCCGTCTGCAGGCGATCGCCTCCATCCTGAGCGTTCCTGTCGCCTTCTTCTTCGAGGATGCCCCGGGCGAGGAGGCCGGCGGCGGCAATCGAGGATTTGCGGAAGACTCCTCGATGGCGTTCGCCATCGAATTCTGCGGCAGTCCCGAGGGGCTTCAGCTCAACCGGGCTTTCGTCAAGATCGGCGACGTCAAGGTGCGCCGCAGGATCATCGATCTGGTCAAGGCGCTTTCCGCGGAAGACGCCGATTGATTTTACCGATGCCACCGGCGGCGCTCTGCCGCCGGTGGCATAGCCGGCCTTACCGACATTCATGCCAGATCCGTCGCGCCGCTTGACGAGCGGCGCCCGGCACCGCTAACACGTGGCGCGCCAAAATCGGCAGCCTGCCGATCTTTTTTCAAGAGGGGACACCCGTGACGCGGCAGAATTATCTCTTCACCTCGGAATCCGTCTCCGAGGGTCATCCCGACAAAGTTTGTGACCGCATCTCGGACGAGATCGTCGATCTGGTCTATCGCGAAGCCAAGAAGACGGGCATGGATCCGTGGAAGGTGCGCGTCGCTTGCGAGACGCTGGCCACCACCAACCGCGTCGTCATCGCCGGCGAGGTCCGCGTCCCCGACACGCTTTTGAAGAAGGACAAGGCGGGCAACGTCCTCAAGGATGCGTCCGGCCACCCTGTGGTCAACCCGGCCAAGTTCAAGTCGGTTGCCCGCAAGGCGATCCGCGAGATCGGCTACGAGCAATCCGGCTTCCACTGGAAGACCGCCAAGATCGACGTGCTGCTGCATGGCCAGTCGCCCGACATCGGCCAGGGCGTCGACAATGCCGCCGACCGCCAGGGCGAGGAAGGCGCGGGCGACCAGGGCATCATGTTCGGCTACGCCTGCCGCGAGACGCCCGACCTCATGCCGGCGCCGATCTATTACAGCCACAAGATTCTCGAATTGCTGGCGGCGGCACGCCATGAAGGCAATGGCGAGGCCGGCAAGCTCGGCCCGGACGCCAAGAGCCAGGTCACCGTGCGCTATGCCGACGGCAAGGCGGCGGAAGTCACGCAGATCGTGCTCTCCACCCAGCATCTCGATACGAGCTGGGATTCCAAGAAGGTCCGCAAGGTGGTCGAGCCCTATATCCGCGAGGCGCTTGGCGACCTGAAGATCGCCGAGGACTGCAACTGGTACATCAACCCGACCGGCAAGTTCGTCATCGGCGGGCCTGACGGCGATGCCGGCCTCACCGGCCGCAAGATCATCGTCGACACCTATGGTGGCGCGGCGCCCCATGGCGGCGGCGCCTTCTCGGGCAAGGACACCACCAAGGTCGACCGCTCGGCCGCCTATGCGGCGCGCTACCTTGCCAAGAACGTGGTGGCGGCCAAGCTTGCCGACCGCTGCACCATCCAGCTCTCCTACGCCATCGGCGTCGCCCAGCCGCTGTCGGTCTATGTCGACCTGCACGGCACCGGAAAGGTGGACGAATCGAAGCTCGAGGATGCGCTGCGCAAGGTCATGGACCTGTCGCCGTCGGGCATCCGCCGTCATCTGGACCTCAACAAGCCGATCTATGCAAAAACCTCGTCCTACGGCCATTTCGGCCGCAAGGCCGGTCGCGACGGCTCCTTCTCCTGGGAAAAGACCGATCTCGCCAAGGCGCTCAAGGACGCCGTCGCCGCCTGACGCCAGCGGACGCAAAGGACAGGCCAAGCCGGGCGACCGAAGGCTTCTTCGGTCGCCGGCACGGCAAGACTATACGCCCTCAGCAGGCGATCGCCCTCGAAGGCGGCCTGCGCGAATACCGGGTCGACCTGACGGCGCAAGCGCCGGCTGATCTCAGGATCTTGTTCAAGGCACAGGTTTCGGCGCTCCAGCTGGAAATCGGCTTCGGCGGCGGTGAGCATCTGTTGCATCGCGCCGCGGAAGCGCCGGCAACCGGCTTCATCGGCGTCGAACCCTTCGTCAACGGCATGGCCAAGATGATGACGGCGCTTGGCAAGACGCCGCTTGCCAATCTGAGAGTCTATGACGACGACGCCACGCGCCTGCTCGACTGGCTGCCGGAAGCCTCGCTCGACGGCATCGATCTGCTCTATCCCGATCCATGGCCCAAGAAGAAGCATTGGAAGCGACGCTTCGTCGGCGCCGCCAATCTCGGCCGCTTCGCCCGGGTGCTGAAAGCCGGCGGCAGGTTCCGCTTCGCCTCCGACATCGACAGCTATGTGAACTGGACGCTGCTTGCCTGCCGCGCCAGTGGCACCTTTGAATGGCAGGTGCGGGATGCCGCCGATTGGCACCGGCCCTATGAAGGTTGGCCCGGCACGCGCTATGAGGCCAAGGCCATCCGCGAGGGGCGGCGGCCCGCCTATCTAACGTTCATCCGGAAGTTATCGGGCGATCTGTATTGCATATAGAGCTACAGATCGCTGCATTGCAGGCTGGAGACAGCTATGGCCGCCTCGGTTGAACGTAAGGAATACCCGATCTCGATGCGCCTGCCGGAAGCGGATGTGACGATGATCGATCGTGCCGCCACTCTGCGCGGCCGGTCCCGCACGGATTTCGTGCGCGATGCCGCCGTGCGCGGCCGAGGATGTGCTGATGGATAACCGTCTTGTCCGCAGGAGACCGGAAGGGTTCGCGGAGTTCATGGAGGTTCTGTCGGCCCCGGCCGCGCCGGTTCCCGACATGGTGGAATTGGCAAAGCGGTCTGCGCCTTGGAAAGCTGGTTATACGACGAAGCGCTGACCAGTGGCCTTATCGGCTCCCGAACCGCTTACGGCAGTTCACGACGTGTCCGGATTTTCCTGTGGGAAGCCTGCGCTTGATCACTGGCTGAAAACCCGCGCGCTTTCCAATCAGGAGAAGGGCTTCACAGCCGTTCTCGTCGTCCACGAAGCCGGCCGCGTGATTGGATATTACGGTTTGGCGCCGACGGCCGTCGTGCCTTCGATCCTGCCCCGGTCAGTCCGCACGGGCAACCGCCCGACCCGGTGCCGTGCCTGCTCCTCGGCCAGCTTGCGACCGATACCGGTTGGGCTGGGCGCGGCATCGGCACCGGCTTGGTAAAAGCATGCCCTTCAGCGCTGCGTTCAGGCGGCGGAACTGATCGGAGGGCGTGCGCTGATGATCAATGCAGTCGATGCGGAAGCGGCGCAGTTCTGGCAGCGCGGGGGATTTCTCCCGACGAGAGACGATCCGCTCATCTTATTTCGTTCGATCGCGGCAATCGCCGCGTCGCTGGTGGACGCCCACCGCCATTCAGCGAGATGTTGATGGTCGGGCTTCCGTTTATGAGGCTAGAAGTGGCCTATCCGATCGAAAGCGGCCGGATCGATGCCGAGCTTCTTCAGGGCGCTGCGGCGCGGCTTGCGCCCGGCCTCGACGGCTCGCGCGGCCGTTGCCGCGCTGCCGAATGTGTTGAAGAAATCGCCGATGACGAAAAACAATCCACGGTCCATATGATCAGCTTCACGCGCCACCGCGCGCGTCCTTTCTTTTGCACTGCAACCTAGATGGTGACGACAGTCGGTTCACAAAGGGCTGCATGGCCGCCATGCGCGGCGCGCAACGCAGGCAGTCCAGGCGGGTTCTTGACGAACCACTTTGGTTCCATCACATTCAGAGTGAACCAGAATGGAGACAGGATGATGAGTGCCTTTACCGTGCGGCTTCCTGATGAGACCGTGGCCAAGCTCGACCAATTGGCCGAAAAGGTGGATCGCTCCCGTTCCTACGTCGCTGCTCAAGCGATCGAAGACTATGTCGCCAGGGAAGAATGGCAGCTTGCCGAGATCGAGGCCGGCCTTGATGAAGCCGATCGAGGAGAATTTGCAAGTGAGAAGGATTTGGCCGGCGTCATAGCGAAATACGTCAAGTCCGAACGATGAAGCGGATCCGCTGGACCCAGCGCGCCGTGCGCCGTCTCGACCAGATTGGCGCTTTCATCGAAAAGGACAATCCAACAGCCGCGGCGAGGGTTGTTGCCCGCATCGTTTCCTCCGCGGACAATCTCGCCGAGCAACCCGCCATGGGGCGGGTCGGGCGGGTGAAAGGGACACGAGAGCTGGTCCTGGCTGACATGCCATACATAATTCCCTACCGCGTGGTCGGCGGCGAGATCGAGATACTCACCGTAATGCATGCGGCCCAGCGATGGCCGCGCCAGTTGTAGACACCGCCGCCAGCCTTTGCCTGCAGGCTTGAAACACAATTCGGGATCGTCTATATCAACCTCAAATTCTTGGTCGGTATGACGAAGAGTGGGTCCACCCGGTCCCGCTCTTTTTTATTACCTGCCGGCCGGAAGTGAAAAGCGACAGGGATCTGATGACTGCAGCGGCAAGCGAGGCCGACGACCGTATCATCCGCGAAAGCGGCATCGATGCGCGCATTGCGCTGATCGTGCAGCCGGTGCTCAAGGCCATCGGCTTCCGTCTCGTGCGGGTGCAACTGACCGGCCAGAACGGGCTGACGCTGCAGATCATGGCCGAACGCGAAGACGGCACCATGACCGTCGAGGATTGCGAAGAGGTCAGCCGCGCCGTGTCGCCGGCGCTCGATGTCGATGATCCGATCGAAAAAGCGTATCATCTCGAAGTTTCGTCGCCAGGCATCGACCGGCCGCTGGTGCGCAAGTCGGATTTCACCGCCTGGACCGGCCATCTGGTCAAGCTGGAGACATCGGTTCTTGTCAGCGATCGCAAGCGCTTCAAGGGCAAGATCGCCGAGGCGGATGCCGACGGCATCCTGATCGAGCGCGACAAGGCGGCCTATGGCGAAGAGCCGACGGTGCGCGTGCCTTACGACGCGATCGCAGAGGCCCGGCTGGTGCTGACCGACGATCTCATCCGCGATGCCCTGTCGAAGGACAACCGGGCGCGCAAGGAAGCCAGGAAGCGCCGTGGCGAAGCGGAAGACGCCGCCGCCGGCGAGGAAAATGAAACCGAACAGGAAAGTTGATTGAGTAGCCGGGCTGCATGCCCGGCGCGAAATCGGGAGAAAGACAATGGTTGTAAGCGCCAACAGGCTTGAACTGCTGCAGATCGCCGATGCGGTCGCGCGTGAAAAGTCGATCGACAAGCAGATCGTCATCGCCGCCATGGCCGATGCGATCCAGAAGGCGGCGCGCTCTCGTTACGGCCAGGAGACCAATATCCGCGCCGACATCAACCCGAACACCGGCGAGATGAAGCTGCAGCGGCTGATGGAAGTGGTCGAGGCGGTCGAGGACTACGCGACGCAGATCGCGCTTTCCACGGCCCGCGAGCGCAATCCCGATGCCCAGGTCGGCGACTTCATCGCCGAGCAGCTGCCGCCGATGGATTTCGGCCGCATCGCCGCCCAGTCGGCCAAGCAGGTCATCGTGCAGAAGGTGCGTGAGGCCGAGCGCGATCGCCAGTATGACGAATACAAGGATCGCATCGGCGAGATCGTCAACGGCACCGTCAAGCGCGTCGAGTACGGCAATGTCATCGTCGATCTCGGCCGGGGCGAGGCAATCATCCGCCGCGACGAGCTGATCCCGCGCGAGAACTACAAATATGGCGACCGCGTGCGCGCCTATGTCTATGACGTGCGCCGCGAGCAGCGCGGGCCGCAGATCTTCCTGTCGCGCACGCATCCGCAGTTCATGGCCAAGCTCTTCACCATGGAAGTGCCGGAAATCTACGACGGCATCATCGAGATCAAGTCGGTCGCCCGCGATCCGGGCTCGCGCGCCAAGATCGCCGTCATCTCGCGCGACAGCTCGATCGATCCGGTCGGCGCCTGCGTCGGTATGCGCGGCAGCCGCGTCCAGGCGGTGGTCGGCGAATTGCAGGGCGAGAAGATCGACATCATTCCGTGGTCGCCATCGGCCGCGTCCTTCATCGTCAACGCGCTGCAGCCGGCCGAGGTCGCCAAGGTGGTGCTCGACGAGGATGCCGAGCGCATCGAGGTGGTGGTGCCGGACGATCAATTGTCGCTGGCCATCGGCCGTCGCGGCCAGAACGTGCGGCTTGCCTCGCAGCTGACCGGCTGGGATATCGACATCCTGACCGAGCAGGAAGAGAGCGAGCGTCGCCAGAAGGAATTCGTCGAGCGTTCCGCACTCTTCATGGAAGCTCTCGACGTCGACGAGATGGTCGGCCAGGTGCTCGCCTCCGAAGGTTTCACCAGCGTCGAGGAAGTCGCTTATGTCGACTCGGGCGAAATCGCCTCGATCGACGGCTTCGACGAGGACACCGCTTCGGAAATCCAGACCCGCGCCCGCGAATATCTGGAAAAGATCGAGGCCGAGCACGACGAAAAGCGCAAGGCGCTGGGCGTCCAGGACGAGCTGCGCGAGATCCCCGGCGTCACCACCGCCATGATGGTGACGCTCGGCGAGGACGGCGTGAAGACGATCGAGGACTTCGCCGGCTATGCCGCCGACGATCTGACCGGCTGGAAAGAGCGCAAGGACGGTGAGACCAAGGTCTATCCGGGCGTGCTTGCCAGCCACGGTGTCTCGCGCGCCGATGCCGAGCAGATGGTGCTCGCCGCCCGCAAGCAGGCCGGCTGGATCACCGAAGACGAGCTTGCAGCCGAACAAGTCGCGGCTGACGAAGCCGTTGGTGCGTGAGGTGAACCCGCATCGCACACAACCCGCCCCAGGACGAGATGAACGATCGCACTTGCATCGTTACGCGCAGGCAGGCCGAACCGGATGAACTGATCCGTTTCGTCGTCGGCCCGGATTCGGCCGTCGTTCCGGATATCAAGAGAAACCTGCCCGGCCGTGGTTGTTGGGTGAGCGCTGACCGCCTACATATCGAGAAGGCAGCGGCGAAGAACCTGTTTGCCCGCGCCTTCAAGGCGCAGGTGATCGTGCCGACCGATCTTGGCGGCATGGTTGACGGGCTGCTCTCCAGATCCGCTCTGGGTATGCTTGGCCTTGCCCGCAAGGCTGGCGCTGTCGTTCTTGGCGCCGCCAAGGTCGAGGGTGCGGTGCGCGACGGCCAAGCGCTTCTGGTACTGCATGCGACCGAGGCTTCGGACGACGGTGTCCGCAAGATCAGTCAGGCACGGCGGGCAACCGTCCATCTCGGCGGCCCGGCCATCCTTGCCTACAAACTTTTCCCTGAAGCCGAGTTGAGCTTGGCATTGGGGGGTACAAATGTGATACATGCTGCCGTCCTCGCGCAGGACGCGGGACAGGCGGTTGAGAAGCGCGTTGTTGCGCTCGACCGATATCGGGGCGGTACCCCGAACGATCTGGCAATGCTTGCGGCCGTTGCTGACGAAGATGATGCCGCAGAGGATATGGAATGAACGATACGAAATCGGGCGACGACAAGACGTTGAGCGTTACGCCGAAGAAGACCTTGACGCTGAAGCGCCCCGGCCTCGAGCAGGGCACCGTGCGCCAGAATTTCTCGCATGGCCGCACCAAGTCGGTCGTGGTCGAGACCAAGAAGCGCAAGTTCTCGCTGCCCGGCGACAAGCCGGAGCCGGTGGCTGCGTCCGTCTTCACGCCGAAGCCCGCCCCTGCCCCTGTTGCCGCCGCCCCTGTCGTGCAGGAAGCACCGAAGGCGCCGCCTCCGCCGCCGGAGCGTTCCGGCATGGTTCTGAACGAACTCTCGCGCGGCGAGATGGAAGCGCGTCGCAAGGCGCTGGAAGGTTCCAAGGTCCGCGAGGCCGAGGATCGCCAGCGCGCTCAGGAAGATGCCAAGCGCCGCACCGAGGAAGAAGAACGCCGCAAGCGCGAGCGTGACGAATCCGCGCGCCGTCAGGCCGAGGAGGAGGCACGCCTGCAGACTGAGGCCGAGGCCCGCCGGCGCGCCGAGGAAGAGGCTCGCCGCCGCGCGCCGCTGGCGGCGGATGTCGTCACGGCTGACGACGAGGAAGAGGCCAAGCCGAGGCGTACCGGCGCCGGCGCCGGGGCGAGTGCGCCGCCGCGCCGTCTTGCGACGCCGGAAGTGGCGCGGCCGGCCAAGCCGACAAAGGGCGAGGAAGATCGCCGCCGTGGCAAGCTGACGCTGAACTCGGCGCTGTCCGATGACGACGCGCGCGCCCGCTCGCTGTCGTCGATGCGTCGCCGCCAGGAAAAATTCAAACGCGCGATGCATAACGAGCCGCGCGAGAAAGTCATGCGCGAAGTGATCCTGCCCGAAACCATTACCATCCAGGAATTGGCGCAGCGCATGTCCGAGCGCGCCGTGGACGTGGTCAAGTTCTTCATGAAGCAGGGCCAGATCCTCAAGCCGGGCGACGTCATCGACGCCGACACGGCCGAACTGGTCGCCTCCGAATTCGGCCACACGGTCCGCCGCGTCGCCGAGTCCGACATCGAGGAAGGCCTGTTCAACATCGCCGACCGCCCGGAAGACCTGGTGTCGCGTCCGCCGGTCGTGACCATCATGGGCCATGTCGACCACGGCAAGACCTCGCTGCTCGACGCGATCCGTAACGCCAATGTCGTCTCCGGCGAGGCCGGCGGCATCACCCAGCATATCGGTGCCTACCAGATCGAGAAGAACGGTCAGAAGATCACCTTCATCGACACGCCCGGCCACGCCGCCTTTACAGCGATGCGGGCCCGCGGCGCGCAGGTCACCGACATCGCCGTGCTGGTGGTGGCGGCCGACGACAGCGTGATGCCGCAGACGATCGAATCGATCAATCACGCCAAGGCGGCCGGCGTGCCGATCATCGTGGCGATCAACAAGATCGACAAGCATGACGCCGACCCGCAGAAGGTGCGGACCGAACTGCTGCGCCACGAAGTGTTCGTGGAATCGATGGGCGGCGAGGTGTTGGACGTCGAGGTTTCGGCGACCAAGGGCACCAATCTCGACAAGCTGCTGGAAGCGATCCTGCTGCAGGCCGAAGTGCTCGACCTCAAGGCCAACCCCGACCGCACCGCCGAAGGCGCCGTCATCGAGGCGCAGCTGGACAAGGGACGCGGGCCTGTCGCCACCGTGCTGGTGCAGACCGGCACGCTGATGCCGGGCGACATCATCGTCGCCGGCAACGAGTGGGGCCGTGTGCGCGCGCTCGTCAACGATCGCGGCGAGCACGTTCCGGAAGCGCCGCCGGCAATGCCGGTCGAGGTGCTTGGCCTCCAGGGCACGCCGCAGGCGGGCGACCGCTTCGCCGTCGTCAACAACGAGGCGCGCGCCCGTGAGATCACCGAATACCGCCAGCGCCTGGCGCGCGACAAGGCGGTGGCCAGGCATGCCGGCCAGCGCGGCTCGCTCGAGCAGATGATGTCGCAGCTGCAGACGAGCGGATTGAAGGAATTCCCGCTGGTCATCAAGGGCGACGTGCAGGGTTCGATCGAGGCGATCAATGCCGCACTTGAAAAGCTCGGCAATGACGAGGTGCGCGCGCGCATCGTCCATGCCGGTGCCGGCGGCATCACCGAAAGCGACGTCTCGCTCGCCGAGACGTCCGGAGCGGCGATCATCGGCTTCAATGTCCGCGCCAATGCGCAGGCGCGTGCGGCCGCAGTCGCGGCCGGCATCGAGATCCGCTACTACTCGATCATCTACAACCTCGTCGATGACGTGAAGGCAGCGCTTTCCGGTATGCTTTCGCCGGAGCGTCGCGAGACCTTCATCGGCAATGCCGAGATCCTCGAGATCTTCGACATCTCCAAGGTCGGCAAGATCGCCGGCTGCCGTGTCACCGAAGGCAAGGTCGAGCGTGGCGCGGGTGTTCGCCTGATCCGCGACAACGTCGTTATCCACGAAGGCACGCTGAAGACGCTGAAGCGCTTCAAGGACGAGGTTTCGGAAGTGCCGGGCGGCCAGGAGTGCGGCATGGCCTTCCAGAACTACGAGGACATGCGTGTCGGCGACGTCATCGAGTGCTTCCGCATCGAGATGGTGACGCGCACACTGTAAGGCGCATTCATCCCTGTATGAGCCAGGACGCTGCAGATTTGGAAAGTACACTCCCGCTATGGGAGTATACTTTCCAAACGAATGATAAGCAGCGCAAGCATGCCATCCGCTCATTCTCGGTGCTGCGCCACGGTCGGCTTTGGCGCTCCACTATGATTGGAGTCGCCTGGGCGATTTTGATCATCGTACTTATTGTGATTATTTGGCTTTGTGCGGCAGCAGTTGCCGGCTTGGAATATATCGCGCAGGATTTTATCTCCACGGAAGCTGTTTTCGTTATGGCACCTATGGCCGTGGGCGCCCTGTACTTATTGGTATCCCGGAGCATTACTGGGTATTTTAAAAGGAAGCTCAAGAATAAGGAAATTGGAGAGTCTACCGCTTCGGTAAAGATATTTGGTGGATATCTAGCTCAGTTTTCGGACAACGGATCAACTGAGACTCGAAATATCGAGCGGGTATTCTTCAGCAACGATTACCTGTTTTTTCTCATAGATCAGGGAACCCGGTTCATCTATATCCCAAGAGACCTTGTTGCCGCCGATGCGTTTGAGAAAATCAAAATCTGGGCGGCGCAATCCCGCATATAGGACGGTGGTGGAGACCAAGTGCCAGGGGTAGCCAAAGCTGCTCAACGGCGCTAAGTGGGCGGTTTGAGGCGGTTCGAATCCGCGCTAAGGAAGAGTTTTCATGCCAAGATCGTCAACGGCTGGTCCCTCCCAGCGCATGTTGCGCGTCGGCGAGCAGGTGCGCCATGCCCTTTCCGAGACCTTGCAGCGCGGCGAAATCATCGATCCGGTGATCGAGAACAGCGTCGTCTCGGTGTCTGAGGTGCGCATGTCGCCCGACCTCAAGATCGCCACCGCCTTCGTCTCGCCGCTTGGCGCGGGCGACGACGGCGCCGTGATCGAGGCGCTCAACAGGCACGCGAAGTTCATCCGCGGCCGTGTCTCCGGCGCGCTCAGGCAGATGAAGTACATGCCGGAGTTTCGTTTCAGGCTCGACACTTCCTTCGACAATTTCGCGAAGATCAATGAGCTGCTGAAATCGCCCGAAGTGGCGCGCGATCTCGGTGACGGCAAGAACAACGACAAGGACGAGGAATAGGTGGCGCGTCGCGGCAAGAAGAAGGGGCGGCCGGTCTCCGGCTGGGTGGTGCTGGACAAGCCGGTCGGCATGGGTTCGACCGAAGCGGTCTCCAAGATCAAATGGCTGTTTCAGGCCGAGAAGGCCGGCCATGCCGGCACGCTCGATCCGCTGGCCTCCGGCATGCTGCCGATCGCCTTGGGCGAGGCGACCAAGACCGTTCCTTACGTGCAGGACGGCGCCAAGGTCTATCGCTTCACCGTCGCTTGGGGGCAGGAGCGCTCGACCGACGACCTCGAAGGCCCGGTGACCAACAGTTCCGACCGTCGACCGGACGAGGCGGAGGTGAGGGTGCTGCTGCCGAAATACACCGGCGTCATCATGCAGACACCGCCGCAATTCTCGGCCATCAAGATCGCCGGTGAACGCGCCTATGACCTTGCCCGTGAAGGCGAGACGGTCGACATACCAGCGCGCGAGATCGAGATCGGTCGCCTCGACATCGTCGAGCACGGTGCCGACAAGACCGTTTTCGAGGTCGAGTGCGGCAAGGGCACCTATGTGCGCTCGCTGGCCCGCGACATGGGACGCGACCTCGGCTGCTTCGGCCACATCGCCGAATTGCGCCGCGTCGAGGTCGAGCCGTTCACGCCGGATGATTTCGTCACGGTCGCCGAGCTGGAAGCGGCCCGCCTTGGCGAAAAGAATGGCGACAAATCGGACGAAATGGATGCCCCGATCGATTTCAGCGCCATCGATGCGCTGCTCGTCGAAACGGCGGTGGCGCTCGACTGCTTGCCGCAGGTCGCGGTCAGCGACGATGCGGCGACGAAGATCCGCCTCGGCAATCCCGTCATCATTCGCGGCCGCGACGCACCGGTCGAGGCCGAGGAGGCCTGCGCCACAGCGCGCGGCAAGCTCGTCGCCATCGGCGCCATCGAGCAGGGCATGTTCAAGCCCAAGCGGGTTTTTGTCGGCTGAATCCGCGACGCGCTGAAACGGATTCAGGCGCCGCGCTTTAAGTCTTTGGTTTGATGCATGTCGTTGTCCCAGAACCGCTGCGCACTTCTGGGCGACATGCACTAAGTGTTTGTTATTTACGCAATTCCGGACAGAAAACCGCTGCGCAGTTTTCCTGGAATTGCTCTAATCTCGGCCGAAATGCTGAGTCCCGAGGATATCTCATGGCCAAGGCTGATGCAGGCAAGAAGCGGGCATCGCTGAAAACCCGCCGGCCACCGGTCGGGGCGTCGCCCGGCACGCTTATCGCCGATCCGGCGGCGCGACGCAGCGAGCTTCGGCTGACGCTGATCTCGCCCGAGAAATACAAAACCATCGACAATGCCTCGATCGACGATCTCAACGCCCATTGCGAGAAATGGCCCGTCGTCTGGCTGGATTGCACCGGACTTGCCAATATCCCGCTGATCGAGGAGATCGGCCGCATCTTCAATTTGCACCCGCTGGCGCTGGAAGATGTCGTCAACACCGGACAGCGGCCCAAGGTGGATTTCTTCGAGGACCACGCCTTCGTCGTCATGCGCATGATCGACGATGTCACCTCGCATCGTTACGAGCAGATGTCGCTGTTCTTCGGCGGGAATTTCGTCGTCACCTTCCAGGAGCGCGAGGGCGACCCGTTCGATCCGGTGCGCAAGCGCATTGCGGGTGCGATGCCCAACCGACTGCGCTCGCGCGGCGCCGACTATCTCGCCGTGCGCTGATCGATGCTATCGTCGACAGCTATTTTCCCCCGATCGAAGCGGCGAGCGAAGCGGTCGACGGCATCGAGGACGAGATGCTGAACAAACCGCACAAGCACCAGATGCAGCAGCTGCATGAACTCAGGCGCGACGCCAACGTGCTCAAAGGAGTGCTGTGGCCGATGCGCGACGCGCTGGCGACGCTGATACGCAACGACGTGGCTTTCGTGAAGGCGGAGACCAAGATCTTCTTCAACGACACGCTCGACCATTCGCTGCGGCTGATCGAACTGGTCGAGAACCAGCGCGACATGCTGACCGGCCTGATCGAAATGCATGTCTCGCTGACCCAGGCCCACACCAACGACGTCATCTCCTATCTGACGATCGTCTCGGTGATCTTCATGCCGCTGACCTTCCTGGTCGGCGTCTGGGGAATGAATTTCGATCCGGAAAGCTCGCCCTGGAACATGCCGGAGCTGAAAACCTATTACGGTTATCCGGCGGCAATACTGTTCATGGCGCTTGTCGCTGCCGGACTGATCTTCTTCTTCAAATGGAAGAAGTGGCTATAGCCGCTGAACCCTTTGTTTTCATGGCAAGACCTGCGACAAGCCGGCTTGACATTTGGGCTGGTGTTTTTTCCGGAATTGCACTATATGCGCCGCAGCTTCGCGCCCTGACGCGTCGCTTGCACTGGCCCCTGCTGGACGACATCCCGGCTGTGGGCGTCCCGTTTCCTCCAACAGATAAGGAAAAGCACGATGTCGATTACTGCCGACCGCAAGAACGAATTGATGACCGAATTCGCAACCACCAAGGGCGACACCGGATCTCCGGAAGTCCAGGTTGCCATTCTTTCCGAGCGCATCAAGAACCTGACCGAGCACTTCAAGGACCACAAGAAGGATAACCATTCCCGCCGTGGCCTGCTTGCTCTGGTCTCCCAGCGCCGCAGCCTGCTTGACTACCTCAAGCGCAAGGATGACGCGCGCTATCAGACGCTGATCGACAAGCTCGGTCTCCGTCGCTGACGAATTGACCGGCGGGCCCTTCTCGGAGGGCTCGCCGGTCGCGCATTGGCGCATCGGTCGATCCGGTGCGATAATGCCGGAGCGCGACGCGCTCTTGAATTCGCATTCGCGCAGGACGCGTTCCGGAAACAGCGGTTTCCGGCGTCATGCGCAAGCCGGCCGATCGGTCGGCCAAACACGGTTCCGGACGCGCAGAGGGCCATTCGGAACCGCCCCATGGACGGTCATGGGGCAGGATTGCAGGATGCTCGCTTGGCTTTGAGCCGAACCTACGAGCCTCCCGTTGTCTTGCCCGTGGCTGCCCGAAGGAAGCCAGGAAAGGGAGAACCCGTGACCGTTAGGACGGCGCGGCCCTTTCCGCACATGAAGGACAAGACATGTTCAATCAACACAAAGTGGAAATCGAATGGGGCGGCCGTCCGCTCATCCTGGAAACCGGCAAGATCGCACGCCAGGCTGACGGCGCGGTGCTCGCCACCTATGGCGAGACGGTCGTTCTCGCCACTGTCGTTTCGATGAAGGAGCCGAAGCCCGGCCTCGATTTCTTCCCGCTTACCGTCAACTACCAGGAAAAGACCTATGCCGCCGGCAAGATCCCGGGCGGCTACTTCAAGCGTGAGGGCCGTCCGAGCGAAAAGGAAACGCTGGTTTCCCGCCTGATTGACCGCCCGATCCGCCCGCTTTTCGCCGACGGCTACAAGAACGACACCCAGATCGTCGTCACCGTCGTCCAGCATGATCTCGAGAACGATCCGGACATCCTGTCGATCGTCGCCACCTCCGCCGCGCTGACCCTTTCCGGCGTGCCCTTCATGGGCCCGATCGGCGGCGCCCGCGTCGGCTACATCAACGGCGAATATGTGCTCAACCCGCATATCGACGAAATGCAGGAATCCAAGCTCGACCTCGTCGTTGCCGGCACCGGCGACGCTGTGCTTATGGTCGAATCCGAGGCCAAGGAACTCTCCGAGGACCTGATGCTCGGCGCCGTCGTGTTCGGCCACAAGGGCTTCCAGCCTGTGATCGACGCGATCATCAAGCTGGCCGAGGTCGCCGCCAAGGAGCCGCGCGACTTCACCGCGCCGGATCATTCCGCGCTCGAAGCCGAGATGCTGAAGATCGTCGGCGACGAGCTTCGCGAAGCCTACAAGATCACCGACAAGCAGAAGCGCTATGCCGCCGTCGACGCCGTCAAGGCGAAGGTCAAGGCGGCGTTTGCGCCGGCCGAAGGCGAAGAGGCCAAACACACCTCAGAGCAGATCGGCTCGGTGTTCAAGGAGCTCCAGGCCAAGGTCGTGCGCTGGAACATCCTCGACACCGGCTCGCGCATTGATGGCCGCGACCTGAAGACGGTCCGCAAGATCGTCTCCGAAGTCGGCGTCCTGGCGCGCACCCATGGTTCGGCGCTGTTCACGCGCGGCGAGACCCAGGCGCTGGTCGTTGCCACGCTCGGCACCGGCGAAGACGAGCAGTATGTCGATTCGCTGACCGGCATGTACAAGGAGAAGTTCCTCCTTCACTACAACTTCCCGCCCTATTCCGTCGGCGAGACCGGCCGCATGGGTTCGCCGGGTCGCCGCGAAATCGGCCACGGCAAGCTCGCCTGGCGCGCCATCCGCCCGATGCTGCCGAGCGCGGACCAGTTCCCCTACACGCTGCGCGTCGTTTCGGAGATCACCGAGTCCAACGGCTCGTCGTCGATGGCGACCGTCTGCGGCACCTCGCTGGCGCTGATGGATGCCGGCGTGCCGCTGGCAAAGCCGGTCGCCGGCATCGCCATGGGCCTGATCAAGGAAGGCGAGCGTTTTGCCGTGCTCTCCGACATCCTGGGCGATGAGGACCACCTCGGCGACATGGACTTCAAGGTCGCCGGCACCGCCAATGGCGTCACCTCGCTGCAGATGGACATCAAGATCGATGGCATCACCGAGGAGATCATGGGCATCGCTCTGGCCCAGGCCAAGGATGGCCGCCTGCATATCCTCGGCGAGATGGCGCATGCGCTGTCCGGCGCCCGCGCCGAGCTCGGCGAATTCGCGCCGCGCATCGAGGTCATGCATATCCCGACCGACAAGATACGCGACGTCATCGGCTCCGGCGGCAAGGTGATCCGCGAGATCGTCGAGAAGACCGGCGCCAAGATCAACATCGAGGACGACGGCACGGTCAAGATCGCTTCGGCGAACGCCAAGGAGATCGAGGCGGCGAAGAAGTGGATCCACACCATTGTCGCCGAGCCGGAAGTCGGCGAGATCTACGAAGGCACCGTCGTCAAGACGGCCGACTTCGGCGCGTTCGTCAACTTCTTCGGCCCGCGCGACGGTCTCGTCCACATCTCGCAGCTCGCCAATGAGCGCGTCGCCAAGACCTCCGACGTCGTCAAGGAAGGCGACAAGGTCTGGGTCAAGCTGATGGGCTTCGACGAGCGCGGCAAGGTCCGCCTGTCGATGAAGGTCGTCGACCAGGCGACCGGCAAGGAAATCGTCCAGGAAAAGAAGAAGTCGGACGGCGAGGAAGACGCCGCCTGATCGGTTTTACCGTATAATCCAAGACGGGCGCGCCGCGAGGTCGCGCCCGTTTTGTTTCGGGGCAACTCCAGGAAAAGCGGGAACCGGTTCTCCGTCCGGAATTGCGTCCAAGCAAAAAGTTCTACGGAGCTAGGTGAATGGCCGCGGAGCCGCTTAAGACGTTGTTCTACCCGTTCGAGGCCGAAGCGCTGCCCCTGCCGCGAAAGGATGCCCGCGTCCTGTTTCTCGGCGCCGAGCCCGGCTTCCGCTTGCCCGCCGGCTTCGAGGCGGCGCTGCATCTCGTGCAGGGCTTTCGGCCACATTTTCGAACGCTGCAGGCGTCTGGCTATGCGGTCACGCCGCGCGCCGAGGGTACCGGCTTCGAGCTGGCGCTGGTGCTTGCGGGCCGTCATCGTGGGCAAAATGAGTTGCGCATCGCCGACGCCATCGAACGCACCGTGCCGGGCGGGCTGATCGCGGTCGCGGGTGGCAAGGAGGACGGCATCGACAGCCTGCGCAAGCGGATCAACGCGCTGGCGTCGCTGGAAGGCCATCTGCCGAAGCACCACGGCGTCGCCTTCTGGTTCAGGCGAACCGGTACGGAGGCGGCCGCGACCCTGCGCGCCGGCAACCCCGACCTTGTCGTTGACGGCGGCTTCAAGACCGCGCCTGGCATGTTCTCTTTCGACCGTGTCGATGCGGGATCGAAATTGCTGGCCGCGCACCTGCCTGGCGATCTCAAGGGCAATGTCGCCGATTTCTGCGCCGGCTGGGGTTATTTGGCGGCCGAGGTGACAGAACGTTCGCCTGGCATCTTTGGTCTGGATCTCTATGAGGCGGACTTCGAGGCCCTGGAGGCTGCCAGGCTCAATGTTCATGCGGCAGCGGTCGAGCCCCGTTTCTTCTGGACCGATCTGCTCACCGAGACGGTCGAGCGGCGCTACGACGCGATCGTCATGAACCCGCCCTTCCACAGTGGGCGTGCGGCTGAATCCGGCATCGGCGCCGGCATGATCCGCGCCGCGTCGAAAGCCTTGAGGCCGGGCGGGCGCCTGTTCATGGTCGCCAACCGCCAGCTTCCTTACGAGCAGGTGCTTTCGGCGGCCTTTGCCAGCCATGCCGAGATTGCCCGCGACGGGATGTTCAAGGTGTTTTCGGCGCGCCGCTGAAGCAATTCCAGGGAAAGTGTGGAGCGGTTTTCCGTCCGGAATTGCGTCAGGAAAAGAGCTAGGTGCTTTATTGCACGCTGACGATGCGGGCGGGTTCGTGCGTGCCGAAGGCGGGCCGCGCTTCGCCAAGCTCGACCTTGAGCGGCGCCGGCCGGCCGAACAGATAGCCCTGCACGACCTCGCAGCCGGCCGCTCGGAGCAGGGTGGCCTGGTTCTCGGTCTCCACGCCTTCGGCGATGATGCCGACGCCCAGCGCCCGCGACAGGCCGACAATGGTCGAAACGATCGCGCCGGAGCTGGAGTCGGTGTCGATGCGGCTGACGAACGAACGGTCGATCTTCAGCTTGCCGAAGGAGAAATCGATCAGGTAGCTCAAATTGGAATAGCCCGTTCCGAAATCGTCGACGGCCACGGAGATGCCCATCTCGGCAAGCTGCTCTAGGATCGCCGCGGCGCGGTCGCGGTCCTGCATCATCGCCGTCTCGGTGACCTCGAGCTCCAGCCGCGACGGCTTGATGCCGGTCGATTCCATCACTTCCCGCACGATGCCGACGAAATCCCTGGTCATGAACTGGGCCGGCGAGATGTTGACGGCGACGAAGCAGTCCTCCGGCAGGTAGCGGGCGTCGCTGCAGGCCTTGCGCAGCACCCACTCGCCGATCGGATTGATCATGCCGGTTTCCTCGGCGATCGGAATGAATTCCATCGGCGGAATCATGCCGCGCTCCGGATGCTTCCAACGGATCAGCGCCTCATAGCCGACGATGCGGCCGCTCGGCAGGTTGAGCTGCGGCTGATAGTGAAGGCTGAAGTCGCCGCGGTCGAAGGCGGTCTTCAACTCCGACTCGATCCACTGCCGGTAGTCCGCCACCCGGCCCATGTCGGCGTGGAAGACAGACCAGTTGCCGACGCCGCTGGCGCGCGCGTTCTGCAGCGCCAGGTTCGAGCGGCGCAGGATGAGCACTGGGTCGACGCCGTCCTTCGGCATCGCCACGATGCCGACCGACAGGCTGACCGACTGCAGATGGCTCTGCAGCTGATAGGGCTCCATCATCTCGTTGATGAGCTTCTCGATGAGCCGCTCGATCGAACCCCTGATGTCGCGATCCGGCAGCAGCACGCCGAATTCGCCGGCGCCGAGGCGCCCGATCACCGCGTTCTTCGGCATGTTGTTCTTCAGCCTGCTGGTGAAGGCGCGGATCAGTTCGTCGCCCTGGCTGTAGCCGATGGCGTCATTGATCTGCTTGAAGCGGTCGATATCGATGTCGATGAGGAACACCGGCTCGCCGGTTCGGATCGTCCCGGAGGCGGCCTCGGCGATCTTGCCGACCATGGCCTGGCGCGACAAAAGGCCGGTCAGCTTGTCGAAATGGGTTTCCTTGAAGACATAGGCCGCCGATTCATCGACGCCCGCGAAGAACGACAGCGCGGCACCGCCGGCGGCCAAAGCGCAGAGCGCGGCGATGACGCCGGCCATCGTTTCGGCCGGCATGCCGGCCATGCCGTCGCCGAAGCCGAACCGCAGGCCCCATAGTCCAAGGATGAAACTGCCCATGCCCGAACTGGCGATGGTGATCAGCCGGAACAGCGGAGTCCGTTTCGGATTGCTGACTGCAGGCATGCATTGTCCCTAGATTAGGGGACCTTATAGCGGATATCTCCTTAAAATGAGTTTCCGCCAATGCATCCAATTTTACTGGAACGCTACTGTCGCGACTGCAAACTATTCGTGCGTGCCGTCGTTCTGCTTCAGTTCCTCCAGTGCCGGCATCGAAACGATGTGATAGCCGGAATCGACATAGTGGATTTCACCGGTGACGCCCGACGACAGGTCGGAGAGCAGGTAGAGCGCCGAGCCGCCGACTTCGTCGATGGTCACGGTGCGCCGCAAAGGCGAGTTGCGCTGCTGGTAGGAGAACATGTGGCGGGCATCGGACACGCCGGAGCCGGCCAGCGTCCGCACCGGACCCGCCGAGATGCCGTTCACCCTGATACCGCGTGGGCCGTAGTCGTTGGCAAGGTAGCGCACGCTGGCCTCCAGCCCGGCCTTGGCGACGCCCATGACATTGTAGTTCGGCATCACCCTGACCGAGCCGGCATAGGTGAGCGTGATCATCGAGCCGCCATTGCCCATCAGCGCGGCGGCGTTGCGGGCGATCTCGGTGAAGGAATAGCAGGAGATCACCATTGTGCGCACGAAATTGTCGCGGCTGGTGTCGGCGTAAAGGCCCTTCAGCTCGTTCTTGTCGGAAAAACCGATGGCGTGCACCACGAAGTCCAGCCCGCCCCAGGCCTTGCCGAGGGTCTCGAAGGTCGCGGTGACCGAGGCGCTGTCCTCGACATCGCAAGGCACAATCAGCGAGGCCCCTACCTTCTCGGCGAGCGGCTTGACCCGCCGGCCGAAGGCGTCGCCCTGGTAGGTGAAAGCGAGTTCGGCCCCGTGTTCCGACAGCTTCTTGGCGATGCCCCAGGCAATCGAATGGTCGTTGGCGACACCCATGACAAGCCCGCGCTTGCCCTTCATCAACCCTTCCATGCCTTGGCAATCCTTATGAAAAACGCTGGTCCTATGCGGAATAGCGCTGGAAAATCAGCGTTGCGTTGGTGCCGCCGAAACCGAATGAGTTGGACAGGACGGTGTCGATCCTGGCGTCGTCGATACGCTTGCGCACGATCGGCATGCCCTCGAATTCCGGATCGAGCTCCTCGATGTGGGCGCTCTCGCCGATGAAACCGCCCTGCATCATCAGGATCGAATAGATCGATTCCTGCACGCCCGCCGCCCCCAGCGAATGGCCGGTGAGCGACTTGGTCGAGGTGATGTAAGGCATCTTGTCGCCGAACACCTCGCGAATGGCGCCCATTTCCTTGGAATCGCCGACCGGCGTCGAGGTGCCGTGGGTGTTGATGTAGTCGACCGGCGAAGACACCGTGGCAAGCGCCTGGCGCATGCAGCGCATGGCACCTTCCCCCGAAGGGGCAACCATGTCGTAGCCGTCGGAAGTCGCGCCGTAGCCGACGATCTCGGCGTAGATCTTGGCGCCGCGCGCCCTGGCGTGTTCCAGCTCTTCCAGCACCAGCACGCCGGCGCCGCCGGCAATGACGAAGCCGTCGCGGTTGACGTCATAGGCGCGGGAAGCGGTCGATGCGTTGTCGTTGAACTTCGACGACATGGCGCCCATGGCGTCGAACAGGTCCGACATGGTCCAGTCGAGATCCTCATGGCCGCCGGCGAACATCACGTCCTGCTTGCCCCACTGGATCAGCTCATACGCATTGCCGATGCAGTGCGCCGAGGTCGAGCAGGCCGACGAGATCGAATAATTGACGCCGTGGATCTTGAACCATGTGGCCAGGGTGGCCGACGCCGTCGACGACATGGCCTTCGGCACGGCGAACGGGCCGATGCGCTTGGGGCTGTTGTTCTTGAGCGTGGTTTCGGCCGCTTCGACGATGGTGCGGGTCGACGGCCCGCCGGAACCCATCACGATGCCGGTCCGCTCATTGGTGACGTCGCCTTCGCTTAAGCCGGCATCAGCGATCGCCTGGTCCATGGCGACGTGGTTCCAGGCAGCGCCTTGGCTCAGGAAGCGCATGGCGCGGCGGTCGATCATCGGAGTGGGATCGAGCGTCGGCGCGCCCCAGACCTGGCAGCGGAAGCCGTGTTCGGCGAAGGAATTGGAAAAGCTGATGCCTGATTTGGCATCGTAAAGCGAGCTCTGCACCTCATTGGCATTGTTACCGATCGACGACACAATGCCGAGCCCTGTCACTACGACCCGTCTCATTCGCAACTCCTTCCCGCGTATTCGGGCGAAAGACCTAGCCGGTTTTCCCCTTGATCATACGCAAATAAACTGACGTGGCGTCCATTGGCTATGCGGGCGCCGTGGCGGAAAACGGTCAGGCGGCCGACTGCTTGGACAGGCCGACCTTCAGATCCGTAGCCGCATATATGGGTTCGCCATCGGCCTTGAGCCAGCCATCGGCGATGCCGAGCACCAGGCGGCCGCGCATCACGCGCTTGAAGTCGATGCCGTATTCGACCTTCTTCACCGATGGCGTCACCATGCCCTTGAACTTCACCTCGCCGGTCGACAGCGCCATGCCCTTGCCGGGTTCGCCCAGCCAGCCGAGATAGAAACCGGTCAACTGCCACATGGCGTCGAGGCCGAGGCAGCCCGGCATGATCGGGTTGCCGATGAAGTGGCAGGCGAAGAACCACAGGTCCGGCTTGATATCGAATTCGGCGCGGATGAAGCCCTTGTCGAAAGCGCCGCCGGTCTCGCTGATCTCGGTGATGCGGTCGAACATCAGCATTGGTGGGTAGGGCAGCTGGGCATTGCCCGGCCCGAACAGATCGCCGCGGGCGCAGGCGAGCAATTCTTCGTAATCGTAGCTGGACTTTTGACCCGCCATCAAGTTTCTGTCCCCGTGTTCTTCGCGGGCGGCAGGGCGCCCTTGTCGTTGGTTTCCTAACACACTCTGTTTGCGGCCGGAAACCGGCGTTTGCGCTTAACCCGTGCGCCTGCCCGGGTCAATGCGCGCTATTGATCGCATTCGGACTACAGAATATATGTCGGCTGATGTCCGGTTTTGGCTTTTGACGTCTTTTTGCCATGCTGGACCTGTTGATGGGCTGGGCAACAAAGCTTCGACGTGAAGATGGATTCGGGCTATCGGAAGGAAAATGTCGCTGTGGACAAGCGGGTTCGCGAAGCCGGCCTGAGGCCGACGCGTCAGCGCATTGCGCTGGCCGACCTGCTGTTCGCCAAGGGCGACCGCCACCTTTCCGCCGAGGAACTGCACGAAGAGGCGATTGCCGCCGGCGTGCCGGTTTCGCTGGCGACGGTGTACAACGCGCTCCACCAATTCACCCAGGCCGGCCTGTTGCGCATCCTGGCAGTCGAAGGCTCGAAAACCTATTTCGACACCAACACCTCCGACCATCATCACTTCTACGTCGAGGGCGAGAACCGGATTTTCGACATCGAGAGCGGACCGGTCACCGTCTCCAACCTGCCGGCGCCGCCGGAAGGCATGGAAATCGCCAATGTCGACATCGTGGTGAGACTGCGTCCCAAACGCTGCGATTGATCCCGTGGCGATGCGGGCCGTCGACCTGATTGTCCGGTCTGAATGGGTCGCCGTCGCCGCGTTGGCTATCGTTTGCTACGCAATGTCCGGCTTTTCCTGGTGGCTGTTTGCGTTGCTCATCCTTGCGCCGGACCTGTCGATGCTGGGCTACCTAGCCGGGCCAAGCGTCGGCGCCGTCATCTACAACGCCTTGCATATCCTGATTGCCCCGCTCGCTCTTCTGCTTGCGGGCGCGTTGCTCGCCGGCCCGATCACAACCGCCGTGGCGCTCATCTGGATCGCGCACATCGCCATCGACCGTGCCCTCGGCTACGGCCTCAAGCTGCCTACCGGTTTTCAGGATACGCATCTCGGCCGCATCGGCCGCGAGCGCCCTGGCGCGGCCCAATAGGGGAGTGCCGAGCCGAGAACGGTGGGCTCCGAGAAACGGAGCGTACTAAAAGTACGTGAGCACCGGAAGCGCAGGAGACCGCCGTTCACAGGCTGGCATCACCTGAATATCGGCACAGCCTAGTTCTTGACCTTTTCGCCCGGATAAGCGCCCCACACCTGCGACTGAGCCATCCAGCCGGTATGGCCGTCGAAGGTCATCTCGCACCATTGGCCGTCGCATTTCTTGATCGAGCCGATCACGCCCGGCTCGATGATGGCGACGACACCGGCATCCTTGTCGGGCTCGTTGAGCAGGTTGATTCGCCCGCCCTTGCCGCGCTGCCAGGGCGCGACGATGGCGGTGCGGCGGCCCGAGAGCAGCGACTGGTTGATCCAGCCTTCCGAGCCGTCGGCATCGCGCACGCGGCGCCATGTGTCGAACTCCTGGATGACTTCCATCGGCAGGCCGGCCTTCAGATACATCCAGTTGACGGAATAATTGGCGCCGGGCCCGACGCGCGAGTTGACGCGGGCCGGCTTCAGGCTGACGAAGCGCGGCAGCGGCAGGCCGCTTGGGCCGAGCGTTATTGTCTGCGCGGGAGCGGCGGCACTCTGGGCGAACGCCTGCGGCGCGCAAAGCAGGGCGCCAAGAAGGGCTGCGCTGAAGGCCAGGCGAAGCGACGCGAAACCAGACACTTTCGTTCCTTTCGGCGCCGGCCCGTCGGGACGGGCGCCCCTTTTTCTTTGTCTTCGGCGGCACCGCTTGTTACAGGAGTGGGCTGGTGCCGCGATTGGCTGCAAGTTTCGCCGGTCTTGGTTAAAGAGGTCTCAACGAGATCGGTTTCGAGGAAGCTTCGGGGATAAAATGGCAGGCAAAAAACGGCCCCTCGTCGTCATCACGCGCAAGCTGCCCGACCCGGTCGAAACGCGCATGCGCGAACTGTTCGACGCGCGCCTGAATGTCGAGGACCGGCCGATGACGCAGCCGGAGCTGGTCGCGGCGGTCAAGGAAGCCGATGTGCTGGTCCCCACCATCACCGACCATATCGATGCCGCGCTGATCGCCCAGGCCGGCGAAAACCTCAAGCTGATCGCGAATTTCGGCAATGGCGTCGACAAGATCGACGTCGCGGCGGCGGCCAAGAAAGGCATCACCGTCACCAACACGCCGAATGTTCTCACCGAAGACACCGCCGACATGACCATGGCCCTGATGCTCGCCGTGCCGCGCAGGCTGGCCGAAGGCGCCAACGTGCTGACCGGCGAGAAGAAATGGGCCGGCTGGTCGCCGACCTGGATGCTCGGCCGGCGCATCTGGGGCAAACGTCTCGGCATCGTCGGCATGGGCCGCATCGGTACGGCCGTCGCCAGGCGGGCCAAGGCCTTCGGCCTCTCGATCCACTACCACAACCGGCACCGCGTGCTGCCGGCGGTCGAGGAGGAACTGGAGGCGACCTACTGGGAAAGCCTCGACCAGATGCTGGCCCGCATGGACATCATCTCCGTCAACTGCCCGTCGACGCCGGCGACGTTCCACCTGCTGTCGGGTCGTCGCCTCGCGCTGATGCAGCCTTCGGCCTACCTCGTCAACACCGCGCGCGGCGATATCATCGACGAGGAATCGCTGGTCAAGCTCATCCATGACGGCAAGATCGCCGGCGCCGGCCTCGACGTCTACGAGCACGAGCCGGCGCTGAACACCAAGCTCATGAAGCTTGCCGCCAAGGGCAAGGTGGTGCTTTTGCCGCACATGGGCTCGGCCACGCTCGAGGGCCGCATCGACATGGGCGAGAAGGTGATCATCAACATCCGCGCCTTCTTCGACGGCCACCGTCCGCCGGATCGTGTCCTGCCGCTCAGGACCTGAAAAGGTTTAAACAGCGGCGGTCACTGCGCCGTCCGAAGCGACCGTGACGGTGGCTCCGCGGTAGCTGTCGAACGCGCCGCGTTCGAGCCGCACCGCCATCGGCGTTGCCCAGCCCATTTCCCGGGCGACGATCAGGCCGAGCAGCAGGATGGCGTCCGGCTCGTGCAGCACCAGGGCGGCCGGCGCGCGGCCGTTGTGAACGAGCTCCATCAGCACCGCCGAAGCGGATGACGAGCCGATCGTGCCCGGCAGGAACAGCACCCGGCCGGCAATGACTTCGCCATGCTGCGGGTGGCGGACATCGGCGATGCGGCCTGTCTTCGGGTCGACGCCGCCCCAGAAGCTGATCGGCGCCGTCAGCACCAGCGCGTCGCCTTCGCCTGCTCTGCCCGGCACCAGGATTTCGGCCATGGCGGTCATGCGGCGATCTCCGTGAAGACCGGCTTGCCGAGGACCGCGCTTTCGACGCAGTCGGCAAGCGAGGCGTAGAGCACCGCATAGCCGGTGTTGCCCGGCGCGTAATGCGCGAACTTGCCCGAATTGGTCATCAAAACGCCGTTGCCGAGCTCCGGCATGATCGGCGTCACCACCACGCAGGTGTCGGCGACGATGACGACGCCGCTGGCTTCAAGCTGCTTCCGCCGGCCATTCTGCTCCAGCAGGGCAAGCGCATGGCGGCCGGTGCAGGCATAGATGGGCACGGCAAGCTTGCGTCCTGCAATCAGCCGCTCCAGGCTGTCGAACTCGGCGTGCGACAGATGCGGGCTGCCGATCGCCACCGCGTCGATGGTTTTTGGCGCTGCCGCGGTCGACAGGCCGGCGCGCGCTTGCGCCACCATGTCGGGCGTCACGCGGATCACCGCTTCCGGTTCCGGCCCGGCCAGGATGGTTTCGACGTCGGGTGCCTCGGGCGTCACGCCGGCAATGTGGAACAGGCCGACCGCGCCGGACGACGCTGCCGCCGCGCCGAAGGCCTTCAACGCGTCCTCGCCGGGATGACCGGTCACGCCTCTGACGACACCGATCGCATTGCCCACTTCGCGGCCATAGAGGCTGCCCAGCACCGGCCATGCGATCTCCGAGGCGAGGAAGGATGGCGACAGGCTCGAGACATCGAAGACAAGCCGCGCCCGGCGGTTATCAGGCCGGTGCAGGCCATAGTCCGGCGCGCGGCCGACAATCGCGCAGGCAATGTCCAGAAAGTCGCCATAGCGGTTGGTGCGCGCGCCCAGCACCGAGTTGCAGAAGACGACCGCGTTGGACTCACCCCAGGCGACGTCGCTGCCGAGCGCGGGCCTGTGTCCGGCCTGGTAGGGGGCGCAGGTCCAGCTCTGCTCGCAGCCGAGCTTGCGATAGGCCTCCATCATCCGCCGCGCCATGCGGCGCCGCGGCTCTTCGAGGCGGATGCGCGAGCATCCCATCAGGTCGAGCGCTCCGACATTGAGCGTCGAGCGCACCGCGACCTTCGCGCCGCCTTCGACCAGCCGCTCGGCGAACAAGGTACCGGAATCGCCGTGGTAAAGCGCCCCGTCGATATGGGTGGAAGCGATCGGGATGAGCCGTGGCGCGCCGAGCAGACGGGCGCTTTCGGCGACGATGCGCATCGCAATTGCCGCGCCATCCTGGCCGGCGGCGATCACCTGTTCTTGCGGGCTAAGGGCGAGGCTCAAGACAGCACCTTGCGCATGGTGACGGAGGTTGGCCTGTCATAGCCCGCATGCGCCGTGCGCGCGGTCTCGTGAAAGCCGAGCCGGGCGAAGGCCGCATGGTTTGCGGTCAGTTCGATACGGGTCTGAAGCTCGATCTCGTCCTTGCCGCGCTTGTGGGCAAGATCCTCGACCGCCCGCATCAGCCGGGTTCCGATGCCTTGGCCCTGAAGCCGTGGCTCGACGGCGAGCTTGCCGACATAGAAATCTTGCGACCGTTCCAGCGCGAAGACGCAGCCGACGATGCGGCCGTTCTCGACGGCCAGAAACCCCGTCTCTCGCTTCGCCTTCTCGCCAAGCGCCTTGGCGGTCAAAAGATACGCCGATGACGGCGGGTCGATGACGCCGTCCATATAGGCAAAGGCGCGCCGGATCAGCGCGAGCAAGTCGCCCCATTGGTCGAAATCCGCGGCAAGGCGAATTATGGAGATGCCGACGATCTGGTCCATGCTTACACGGCCTTGTAGCGGATGGTGTCGAAGCGGGCCGTGAGCCCGTCATAGAGCAGCAGCCGGCCGATCAGTGGCTCGCCTATGCCGGTGATCAGCTTGATCGCCTCCATCGCCTCCAGCGTGCCGATGACGCCCGTCAGCGCGCCGACGATGCCGGCGACGGCGCAGGATGGCACCAGCCCTTCGGGCGGCGCTTCCGGGAACAGGTCGCGATAGCTCGGATTGCGCTTGCCGTCGGCGCCGGCCTCGAACGGCTTCAGCACCGTCACCGAGCCGTCGAAGCGGCCGACGGCCGCGGTGACGAGGGGTTTCTTCTCGCCGGCGCAGGCATCGGCGACCGCGTAGCGCGTTTCGAAATTGTCGGAGCCGTCGACGACGACATCGTAGCGGGCGACGAGGGCAGGGGCATTCTCCTCCGTCAGCCTCAGGCGATGCGATTCCACCGTGACGTTGGGGTTGATGCGCATGATCGCTTCCCGCGCGCTGTCGGTCTTGGCCACGCCGATCGTGTCGCTTCCATGAATCACCTGCCGTTGCAGGTTGGACAAGGAGACCGTGTCGTCATCGACGATGCCGAGCGTGCCGACGCCGGCGGCGGCAAGATATTCGAGCACCGGCGCGCCGAGCCCGCCGGCGCCGATCACCAGCACCCGGGCCCGTTTCAGCTTCTGCTGGCCGGGGCCGCCGATCTCGGGCAGCACGATGTGGCGGGCGTAGCGTTCGAGCTCTTCGTCGGTCAGCGCGGCATTGGTCATGGTCGAACCATATCGCCGGCGCAGAGCCTTGTCATGTACGGGCAAGGCAAAGCCTTGTCCCGCCGGGCATGCACGGGCAAGGCGAAGCCTTGTCCCGCAGCGCAAGCCGAAGCCGGGTTCTTCAAGAGATCACCCGGTCACGCCGACGCTGCCGTGATCGACGGTCAGGAACTGCGCTCTGCCCTCAAGGCTGGAAAACAGCGCGGCATCCGTGCCTGTCATGAAGGCCTGGCAGTTCAGCTCCTCCAGGATGGAGAACAGCGCCGCGCGCCGGCCCGCGTCGAGATGCGCGGCGATCTCGTCCAGGAGAAGGATTGGCGTCAAGCCCGACATCTCGCCGGTCAGCCTGGCATGCGACAGCACGATGCCGACCAGCAGCGCCTTCTGCTCGCCGGTCGAACAGAGCTCCGCCGGCATCGACTTCGGCCGATGCCGGACCACGAGATCGGAACGATGCGGGCCGTCCAGCGTGCGGCCGGCGGCGCGGTCGCGCTCGCGGCCGTTGGCAAGCGCGCGGCGGAAGTGCTCCTCGACATCGACGGCCGGCGCGACGGCGACCTCGCTCTCCAGATCACCGGCAAGGCTGATGTCGGCCTGCGGAAACGGCCCGCCGCCAGGCAACCTGTCGATCATGGCGGCAAGCAGACGCACCAGCTCGGCCCGCGCCGCGGCGATCGCCACCCCGGTTTCGGCCATCTGCGTCTCGATCGCGTCGAACCAGGCGCCGTCGCGGGAACCTTCGGTAAGCAAGCGGTTACGGCTACGCATGGCCTTCTCATAGTCGAGCGCGCGCTGGCCGTGGCCGGGGTCGATCGCCAGCACCAGCCGGTCGAGGAAGCGGCGGCGGTCCGCCGCCGGTCCAGGGAACAGCCCGTCCATCGCCGGTGTCAGCCACACGACCCGCAGCCATTCCAGCATATCCTCGGCCGATCGCGCCGGCGCGCCGTTGATCCGCACCTTCCTGCCGCCTTCACCGGCGGCGTCGCCGCCGGAAATTCCGGTGCCGATCTCCACCTGTCCCTCGGGTCCCTCGATGCGAGCATGCAAGGCGAAGCCGCCGTCGCCGCCTTCGCGCGCCACATCGCCATAGGGCGCGCGGCGCAGGCCACGGCCCGGCGTCAGGAACGAGATCGCTTCCAGGAGATTGGTCTTGCCGGCGCCATTGTCGCCCGACAGCACCACCGCGCCGGGCGCAAGTTCAAGCGAGAGCGCTGCATAGTTACGGAAATTTGTAAGTGATAGCTTACTTAAATGGCTCTGTTGCCGAAGCTGTTTCGCATCCGCGGTCACGACGACATATATGTCCGTGCCGAACCTAGACCCGCATCGGCATCAGCACGTAGAGCGCCGTTTCGTCGGCCATGTCGTGGATCAGCGTCGGCGAACCGGCATCGGCCAGCATGAACTTGGCTTCCGAGCCGGTGAGCTGGGCCGCGACGTCGAGCAGGTATTTGGCGTTGAAGCCGATCTCGATCGGGTCCGACGAATAGTCGGCCGCCAGTTCCTCGGTGGCGCTGCCCGAATCCGGATTGTTGACCGCGAGCGTCACCTGGCCCTCATTGATCGAAAGCTTCACCGCCCGGCCGCGTTCGGAGGAAATGGTCGAAACGCGGTCTACCGCCGCGGCGAAGCTCTGCCGGTCGATGATCAGCTTCTTGTCGTTGCCGGTCGGAATGACGCGCTGATAGTCGGGGAAGGTGCCGTCGATCAGCTTCGAGGTCAAAACCACGCTGCCGATGGTGAAGCGGATCTTGGTGTCCGACAGCTCCGTGGTCACAGCGACGTCGGGGTCGTCGACCAGCTTCTGCAGCTCGCTCACCGTCTTGCGCGGAATGATGATGCCGGGCATGCCTTCGGAGCCTGCCGGCGCGTCGATCTCGGCCCGCGCCAGGCGATGCCCGTCGGTCGCCACCGAGCGCAGTTTCAATTTGCCGCCCACCTCATGCGTGTGCAGGAAGATGCCGTTGAGATAGTAGCGCGTCTCTTCGGTGGAGATGGCAAATTGGGTCTTGTCGATCAGGCCCTTGAGCGCCGCCGATTCCAGCCGGAAGATATGCGAGAATGAACCGGCCGAAAGCTCCGGGAAATCGGATTGCGGCAGGCACTGCAGACGGAAGCTCGAACGACCGGAGGCGACGGTCATCGCGTTGCCGTCCTCGTCCGTCTTCAGCATCACCTCGGCGCCGTCGGAAAGCTTGCGCACGATGTCGTAGAGCAGATGCGCCGGCACCGTCGTTGCGCCGCCGCGCTCGACCTTGGCGGGCGTCGCTTCCGTCACCTCAAGGTCGAGGTCGGTGGCCTTCATCTCGAGGCTGGCGCCCTCGGCGCTGAGCAGCACGTTGGACAGGATCGGTATGGTGTTGCGCCGCTCGACCACGCGGTGGACGTGGTTGAGGGACTTCAAGAGATTTGACCGTTCCAGGATAACACGCATGACGAAACAGGCTCGCTTCAATGAATGAACGGGTCACCGGCAGGCGGCATCCCGCGAAAGCCCTGAAAGGCTTTCAGAATCTGTGTAAGCTGACAGTAAAAAGCCTGCGAACGCAAGCCCGCGGCACCGGTTCCGGCCGGTAGCGCGGGCTTTCTGGGGATAAAGCCGGCGAAGCGCGTCGCCGATTATTTCTGCGCCCCTTCAGGCCTGGTCGTTGATCAGCCTTCTGAGCAGTTCGAGTTCCTGCGCCAACGTGTTGTCCCCGCCCGAAAGGTCCTCGATCTTGCGCACGGCATGCAGCACGGTCGTGTGGTCGCGGCCGCCGAAGCGGCGCCCGATCTCCGGCAATGAGCGCGGCGTCATCACTTTCGACAGATACATCGCCACCTGCCTCGGCTTGACGATGGTGCGCGTGCGCCGGTTGGACAGAAGCTCCGTCTTCGACACGTTGTAGTGGCGCGCCACGATGCGCTGGATGTCCTCGATACGCACCCGCTTCGGCTCGCCGGAGCGGTAGATGTGGCCGAGGATCTCGTCGATGCGGTCGATGTTGATCTGCGGCTCGAAGGACTGGCGGAACAGAAGCTGGTTGAAGGCGCCTTCGAGCTCGCGCCCGCTGCCGGTCACCGTGCGCGCGACATGCTCCAGGATCTCGTCCGAGATGTCGAGCGAGGTGTCGTCGGTCTTGGTGGTGGCGCGGCGCAGTTTCAGCATGCCGAGCCGCATCGCGAAATCCGGCGCCGACATTTCCAGCGCCACGCCGCCATTGAGGCGCGAACGCACGCGCGGCTCCAGCGATTCCAGTTCCGAGGGCGGCCGGTCGGCCGCGACCACCACCTGCTTGGCGCTGTCGAGCAGCATGTTGATGAGGTGGCAGAACTCGTGCTGGATCGACTTGCCCTGCAGGAACTGCATGTCGTCGATGATCAAGAGATCGATGTCGCGCAGCTGCTCCTTCAGGGTCAGCGCGTTGTTGTCGCGGATCGCGGTGGCGAAGCGCCACATGAAATATTCCGCCGTCAGATAGACGACGCGCGACTTCGGGTTGTGCCGCAGCGATTCAGCGGCGATCGCTTGCAGGAGGTGCGTCTTGCCGAGCCCGACGGTCGCATGCAGGAAAAGCGGGTTGAAGCGCACCGCGCTCGACTGCGATTCCGCCACCGCCCTGGCCGCGGCGAAGGCCACCCTGTTCGACGGCCCTTCGATGAAGGAGGCGAATGTGTAACGCGGGTCAAGCGGTGACCCCAGCACATTGTGGCGGAACTCCGGTTCCGCGGACGCGCCCTGGCGGGGCGCCGGCGCCCGTTGTTCCACGCGCCCGGCGCTCGCGGTGCCGTTGGCGAGCGCGGTATGCGTTTGCTTGGTCATCTTGCGCGCCGGCGCGATTTCCGGCTCGACAGGGTTGCGCCCCTGCCGCGTCGCGGTGCGCACGACGATCTCGATCTTGAGGATGTCGGGATCCTCATGCCGCCACAGCTCCGCGATAAGCTCGAGATAATGGCCGTTGATCCAGGACCTCAGGAAGGCCGTAGGCACCGAGATGCGGATAATGCCGCGGGAGGCCTCGGCGACCTTCATGCGACCGAACCAGCTCGAATAGACCTCGGCCCCAAGACGCGCCTTCAGCTGGGTCTTGACCCGTTCGAACTTCTGTTCCGCGTCGCTGGATGCCGCCACGTCGCCCCCTCCGACAAAAGTTGCTGGAAATGGAAGCTCGCCCGCTAGCTCCCTCTCGATGCCGCTTTGCATGATCAAAGTTCCTTGTCTTCTCGTACCCTTTTCCACCGGGGATGCGCCTCCTGCATCCTTGGTCCGGCGACCTCATTTCGCCGCGATGCCGCTGCCGCCGCGGCAACGATCGTCGCAACTCGCGCAAGGAACCAGCTGCCGGCTCCGCACGCCGGCCTCCGACAACGACAAGGCAATACATCACCCTCCGGCGAAAACGCCGGCGAGACATCGACTGCCATGTACAATTACGCCAGTCCCCTACCCGCACCGAAGAGACAAACCAAGCCGCACGCGGAATTGCTCCACGTCATGAATTCTGCCATTTTGTGCTGGCCGATTCAGGCTGGGTCAGGGGCTACAGCCCGTCCCTTCGATGGATGGACATTACCGAAATCGCTGTGGATAGGGCAAGGCCACATCTAACGGTTTTTTAACGAATCTGGTTACCAGACGGGGCTTGAAATCGGGTGCTGCGACGGCACATTTTGACAAAGCCATTGTGATTCAAACCCTTTTCCGGCGAATATGAAAAAGGCCGCCCGAAACGAAATATTCTGAAATAATTCTCTTGACAGCTACTTCTCCCCCGCCGCTCGATCTTGAGTTGAACAAGCTGTGGATGACCGGCTGTAAGCCTTTGAAAAAACTGCAGATTTTTTGCCAGGCAAATTTGGGCAGTTGCCGCGGGGAGGGCGTGCCGGTATCAGCGGCGTTGAATATGCCGGCAAAACATTACTGGCATTGGAATCACGTCGCAAGCGTTGCTTGCGAGCAATTTTTTTAAGTACTTGCCGGCAAACGAAAAAACCCGGCCTGTGCGACCGGGTTCAACATCGGTTGATTAAGGATTAAGTCGGTCAGGCCGACAGCGTCTTGACCCGCTGGGCAAGCCGCGAAACCTTGCGGGAAGCTGTGTTCTTATGGACGACGCCCTTGGTGGCGGCGCGCATCAACTCCGGCTCCGCCGCCTTGAAGGCTGCCACCGCCGCGGCCTTGTCGCCGGCGGCCAGCGCCTCTTCGACCTGGCGCACATAGGTGCGGACACGCGAGCGACGGTTCTTGTTGACCGCCGCGCGGCGGGCGATCTTGCGCGTTGCCTTTTTGGCCGAAGACGTATTGGCCATGATGCCTCTCTTCCGATCTGGTGGGCGCCAGCGGGGTGCCGCAGGGCGCAAAAAACAAACGGGCAGCCACAGGGCCGCCTCGGTTGGTGCGGCTTATAGTTCAGCTTTTCCGGCGCGTCAACGCCACTTGGCGGTCTTTTTGGAGACCGAAAGCGCATCACGCCATGACCCGCCTTCAGTCATTCGGCAACGTGCCCTAGCGGTTGGTGAAATTCGGCTTCCGCTTCTCGACGAAGGCGGCCATGCCTTCCTTCTGATCATCGAGCGCGAACAGCGAATGGAACAGGCGCCGCTCGAAGCGCAGCCCTTCGGCAAGCGTCGTCTCGTAGGCGCGGTTGACGGCCTCCTTGGTCATCATGACCGACGGCAGCGAGAACTCGGCGATCTTGGCCGCCGCCTTCAGCGCCTCGTCGAGCAGTTCGGCGACCGGTACCACGCGCGATACCAGCCCGCTGCGCTCGGCTTCGGCCGCGTCCATCATCCGCCCGGTCAGGCACATGTCCATCGCCTTCGACTTGCCGACGAAGCGGGTCAGCCGCTGCGATCCGCCCATGCCCGGCATGACGCCGAGCGTGATTTCGGGCTGGCCGAACTTGGCGTTGTCGCCGGCGATGATGAAGTCGCACATCATGGCCAATTCGCAGCCGCCGCCGAGCGCATAGCCCGCAACCGCCGCGATGATTGGCTTGCGCGTGCGCGTGAATTCCTCCCAGCCGACGAAGAAGTCCTGCGTGTAGGCGTCGGCGAAGGATATCGCCTGCATTTCCTTGATGTCGGCGCCGGCGGCAAACGCCTTTTCCGAGCCGGTAAGCACCATCGCGCCGATCCCGGGATCGGCATTGAACGCGCTCGCCGCCGCCACGACCTCCGCAAGGACTTGCGAATTCAGCGCATTGAGCGCCTTGGACCGGTTCAGCGTGATCAGCCCGACCTTGCCGCGTGTCTCGACGATGATGGTTTCATGGGCCATGGTTCGCTTCCTTCCGCGGCAGTGGGATGATCGATACCGTTCCTAGCTCACCGCTGACAGGTCCGGCAATAGAAGGTCGAGCGGCCGCTTTGCACGATGCGCTCGATGTGGCCGCGGCAGCCTGGCTTCGGACATGGCTCGCCCTCGCGATCGTAGACCGCGAAGGAATGCTGGAAATAGCCGAGCGATCCGTCGGCCTGGACATAGTCGCGCAGCGAGGAGCCGCCGGCGGCGATCGCGTCGGCGATGACCGAGCGGATCGCCTCGGCAAGGCGCGCGCTTTGCTCTTTCGCCTTCTTGGCCGACCCGGCGATGGTGCCGGCTTCGCGCAGCGGCGAGAGGCCGGCGCGCCACAAGGCCTCCGCCACATATATATTGCCGAGTCCGGCGATCAGACGCTGATCGAGCAGTGCCGCCTTGAGCGGCGATCTGCGATCCTTCAGCAGCGAGGCGAGCAGGGGACCGTCGAGCGCGTTGCCGGTCGGCTCGATGCCGAGCCCAGCCAGCATCGGATGCGTGTCCGGCGCTCCTTCGGCAAACAGCATGAAGCCGAAGCGGCGCGGGTCGTTGAAGATGACGCGGGAGCGCTCGTCCTTCGGCGAGACGACATCGAACACGACATGGTCGTGCGCGGCGCTTTTCGAGCGCTCGTGGTGGAAGGCGCCGGGGATGTCGCTGCCCGCGGCGGCTTCGACGCGGAACGATCCCGACATGCCGAGATGACAGATCAGAACCGGGCCGTTCTCGATATGCATCGTCAGGTATTTGGCGCGCCGGCCAAGCGCTGTCACGGTCTTGCCGGTAAGCCGCTCCGAAAAGCGTTCGGGAAAAGGAAAGCGAAGGTCGGGCCTGCGCGCCTCGACCTTGACGAGCCGCGCCCCTTCCAAGACCGGCTGCAGCCCGCGCCGGACGGTTTCGACTTCGGGCAGCTCAGGCATGGCCGCCTATCGTTGCGAGGAAGGATGTTCCGTGGCGACCGGCCGCCAGGCCGAGGTGGTCCGCGACGGTCTCGCCGATATCGGCGAAGGTCGGCCTGAGCCCGATGTCGCCGCCCGCCAGCCCCGGCCCGGTGCCGATCACCGGAATGCGTTCGCGCGTATGGTCGGTGCCGCGCCAGGTCGGATCGTTGCCATGGTCGGCGGTGAGGATCAGGAGGTCGCCTGGCCCGATGCGCGACAGCGCCTCCGGCAGCCGACGGTCGAACGCCTCGAGCGCGCCGGCATAGCCGGCGACGTCGCGCCGGTGACCGAACTCGGTGTCGAAATCGACGAAATTGGCAAAGACCAGGTCGCCGTCGCCGGCGTCGTCCATCGCGCCGAGCGCCTTGTCGAACATCGCCATGTTGCCGCCGGCCTTGCGCACTTCCGAAATGCCGCGATGGGCGAAGATGTCGCCGATCTTGCCGACGGCGATGACCTTGCTGCCGCGCCCGGTCAGCCGGTCGAGCAGGGTCGGCTCCGGCGGCGGCACCGCATAGTCGCGGCGGTTGTGGGTGCGCTGGAAGGTGACGGGCGTCTCGCCCACGAAAGGTCGCGCGATCACGCGCCCGATCTTGAACGGATCGACCAGCCGACGCACCGTGAGACAAAGCTCATAAAGCCGCTCCAGGCCGAAATGCGTTTCATGCGCGGCGATCTGCAGCACGGAATCGACCGACGTGTAGCAGATCGGTTTGCCGGTGCGGATATGCTCTTCGCCGAGCCGTTCGATGATCTCGGTTCCGGGTGCATGGCAATTGCCGAGGATTCCCGGCACCTTGCCTTCGCGGATGATCGCTTCGGTCAGTTCGGCCGGAAAGGCAGGCACGGTGTCGGGGAAATAGCCCCAGTCGAAGCGCACCGGCAGGCCGGCGATTTCCCAGTGGCCGGAGGGCGTATCCTTGCCGCTCGACACTTCCTGGGCGGCCCCGTGGAAGGACGAGGCAAGCAACGGCGTATCGACGTCGAACGTGAGCCCGGTCGCCGTCTGCGCCGCTCGGCCAAGACCGAGCGACATCATGTTGGGCACGGCCAGCGGCCCGTTGCGCAAATCTTCCCGATCGGCGCGACCGTCGGCGCAGGCCTGAAAAATATGTCCGAACGTGTCGGCTCCGGCATCGCCATAGCGTTCTGCGTCGGCCGCGCCGCCGATGCCGAAAGAATCGAGAACGAACAGGAACGCGCGCGCCATGGGTATCTTTGTTGTCAGTCCTGGCTGCCAGACATAAGGTTCCCCGGCGGCCTTGGCAAATCGGAAACCAAACCGCAACGGCTTGGCGCCATAGTTGCGGCGAGACGCGGATGCGGCGGGAGCGAAGCAGGTATGGCAAGGCGCGGCAGAACCGCGGCAAGGCAGGCCGTGAGAATGTGCGCGGCAGCTCTCGCGGCGTTCAGCGCCGCCGCCGGGCCGGCACGCGCTGACTGGCGTGACGACATCGGCACGTTCCGCATCGGCGTCGTTGCCGAACCGGGCGGCGGCAACACCGTCCCCGGGCTCGCGCGCCTGACCGACGCCTATGCCAATGCGCTCGGCATGAAGGTCGAGTTCGTCGTTGCGCGCGACTATGCGGCGCTGATCGAGGCGCAGGCGAGCGGGCGCGTGCAATATGCGGTCTATTCGGCTCTTGCCTATGCCACGGCCTCGGAGCGCTGCGGCTGCGTCGAACCGCTGGTGGCGCCGGTCGATGCCGACGGCGCCGTCGGCATCCGTTCCGTCCTGGTGACGCGCGACGGCAGGCTTCCGGACCTTGCGGCGATCGCTTCGCACCGGATCGCGATTGCGCCGGTCGAGAATGTCGGCGGCGCGCTGCTGCCGATGGCCGCGCTGTCGGCCGAAGGCGTCAAGATCGCGCGGGATTCGCCCTTCCTGGCGCGCGCGGCTTCGGCCACCGCGGCCGAAACGATGCTGAGCGGCGGCGAAGCCGACGCGCTGTTCGGCTGGGAACCGGCCGATGCCGATGGCCGGTCCGCCCGTTCCGAGGGCACCGTCGCGCGGCTGGAGGCTGCCGGCATCCCCGAGGCGTCGCTTCGGGTGTTATGGACCTCGGGCCTGTTGCGCTATGGCCCGCACGCCGTCCGCAGCGATCTCGATCCGGAGGCAAAGCGGCGACTGACGGTCTTCCTGACCAGTCTCAGGTCCCAGACGCCCGATGTGTACGACCTGCTGGAGGGCGCGCATTCCGGGGGTTTCAGGCCGGCCGCGCGGAAGGACTATGCGATGGCCGTGGCGATCGTGCGGCAGGAAACGGCAGGGCAGGAATAGCGTGTCAGCAGTCGCTGCAGGGAATCGTCGGACTCCGGCGCGGCCTTAGATAATAGGTTTCGCTCATCGATATGTTGTTGAAGGCAGAGGTCAGCCCGAGCGTCTGCGAATTGCTGGCGGACCAGGTGATGATCGGCTTGTAGCCGAGGTCGCTCTCCACGCGGACCAGGAAGGTGTTGCGGATTATCAGCGTCGCCGGCACCGTGGTGGTCGCGTTGACGGCCGCATCGGCGCTGTAGGTGGTGCCCACCACCTTGCGCGACCATGCAACCTGCACCCTCGGCGGTGCTTCGTCGGTGATCTGTATGCCTGTGATGATGATCGTCGGCAATGAACGATTGTAAGGCTGCAGCGTCGATGTGCCGATCTTCATCATTGCATCGAGATTCGCCTTCACGACGGTCTGCTGTTGGGTGACGAGGTCCGCGACCATGCTGCCGATGCGGCTGACCTTCTTGCTGGTCTCGATGGCCTGCGAGGCCTCCATCGTGATGAAATACATGATGAGGAGCACCGGCACGATGAACGCGAACTCGATCGCCGCGACGCCGCGGCGATCGCGGCAAAACCGCTCCATCCTCGCCAAAATCCCCCCGAGTGCCCCCGCACTATGCATATCGTCCTCCACGCCCGCGGCTTAGCTGTCGAGCAGTCTCAATTGTCGTCGAACGGTTCGTTCTGCCAGGTCACGGACGCGAAATGCAGCGTTTTGCTGTCCTTCAGGTTTGCCATCGACTTGGCCAGGAAATCGGTCATCACCGGCCATTTGTAGAACACCCGCAGCATGTTGATGGATTCCGCCAGTCCGGGCGAGACTGTAGGAGACATCGTGTTCGCGCCCTGCGTCAGCACGATATCGCCGCTCACGATCTTGAAACCCGCCGTCGCGGCGTCCGCGAAGCTCGAATATTCGCGCAGATCGACCAGCAGTGGAGCATTTGGCCCGGTATCGGTGCAGTTGTTGGAAACCATGATCTGCAGGCGATTGCAGATCAGTTGCTTGATCGAGGCTTCGGTGACGTTGTTCTGCTGAAGCTGCCCGGTGCGCAACTGGCGGGCGACATCGTCGGTGACGTTGGCCATCACCTCCTGGCCGGCGAACGAAATGCAGCTCTCGAGGATGGCGAAGACGAGAAGGGCGAACGGGATGGCAAGCATCGCGAATTCCATCGCCGTGCTGCCGCGCCTGTCGCTGAAGAAGCCGGGGTGGGCTTTGGCGCGCGCCTTGCTGTCCATGCCGTTGCCGGATGAGGCATCCTTGCTCATATCAAAGTTCCTGCCGATCGCCTTTGCGGTACCGGCGGCAAGGTTAGCGAAAACCCATTGAGTTCCGGTTTGGATGATCGTTAAATTCGTCGGGCAAGCTTTAAGCTGTCTTTAATGCCCGTGGGTTCGCGCTCGCAGGGCTCAGTGACCGGCGCTCATTTCGGCTTCGGAAGCCTTCTCGGCCTCGCTCTTGAACGCGCTCTCGCAATAGGGCGTGCAGGACATGGTCTGGACTTCGGCGCGTCTGTAGATGCGCACCGAGGAGGCGGCTTGTCGCACGACGGTCACCTGTTCATCGATGATCGGGCTGCCGTCCGAATCGAGCACGACCATATTGGTGACACCGAAGCCCTTGCCGGTGAGGACGATGGTCGAGGCGTCCTGCACGGCGGCGTCGGCGATCGCCGGATTGCCGATGACGACCGTGTCGGCCGCGCGTGACAATTTGACGATCTTGGCCTGGTTCATGGTGACTTCTATACCCGCGCCGGCCCTGGCCGGCATGACCAAGGCGGCAGTTGCCAGCAGCGCGGCGACTGGAAACAGCGATCTCGACAACGTCATTGAAGCGCTCCCGGCGGGCAGATTCTTCAACGGAACATGAACGAGATTGGTGAACCAACGGTTAAGCCGGCCTGGCCATGATTAAGGATCGGCTCGCGTGGCGCATCATGCGCCGATGGTGCTTACTGTTTTAGGAGTATTGCACAAGCGCCGGTTTCCGGGAGGCCGAGCTGGCTGGCGATGTTTAGGCCACGGTTAACCACACAGCGCGTTCGCCACCGGAAAGGAATCGGTAAGGCTGTTTATTAAGCCGATCGAAACGGCTTCTCCATAGATTTGCAGCATCCGATCAACCGCAAGAGAAAAGTTGACGGAAGTGCTGTAACACGTGGAGTAGGAGCTCTCGAATGTCTAACCTCATTGCACGTTTCGTGAAGGACGAATCCGGCGCGACCGCCATCGAATACGGTCTGATCGCCGCTCTCATCGCGCTCGCCATCATGGTTGGCGCTACCCAGCTCGGCGGCGCGCTGAACGCCAAGTTCGCCAACATCGCCGCCACCCTCAACGGCGCCACGGCTCCGTAACAAGGCCGCGTATCGCGCCTTTTCGACAGAAGGAAAAGGGCCGCCAACTGGTGGCCCTTTTTCATGCAGTCGGCCGATTTTGATCGTCCGGCCTCATCGATCGTTAATCCAGCGCGCCTAGGATGACGCTGAAAACATGCCACAGGCACGCCGCATCCATGCTTGAAGCCGTGATCTTCGTCGTCTTTCCTTTCTGCATGCTGTTCGCTGCGGTCTCGGACGCCTTGTCGATGACGATCGCCAACCGTGTTCCCGTGTTGTTGGTGGCGACATTCGCGCTTGTCGCGCCGCTCACCGGCATGGACTGGGCAACCTATGGCTGGCACTTCGCTGCCGGCGTCCTCGTACTTGCCACGACCTTCGGCCTTTTTGCGCTCGGCGGCATGGGCGGCGGCGACGCCAAGCTTCTGGCCGCGACCGCTCTATGGATGGGCCTCAACATCAACCTGATCGGCTATCTGGTGACGTCGGCTTTCATCGGCGGCCTGCTTACCCTCGCAATCCTTGCTTACCGGAAATCGCCGCTCGTCATGTACACCGGCCACAGCCGATTTCTGCGCCATTTCGCGGACGAGAGCGTTGGCATCCCCTATGGCATCGCGCTTGGCGCGGGTGGACTGATCACTTTCCCGGATTCGCCGCTGATGGTCTGGGCGCTGGCGAGGCTCACGGCCTGAATGCATGTCGCCCAGAAGTGCGCAGCGGTTCTGGGACAACGACATGCATCAAGCAAAGACTTGAATCGCGTGGTCTGAATTCCGCCACGCGCCTTAGGCCTCTGGCGATATAGATGTCGGCGATCCCGAGGCGGCCTAGCCGCCTTTTTTTGTTAACGGCGGGCCGTTCCATCCAATTTGAGTAAACCTTAAATTAATCACGATCGTAAGCATTACATTAACCTTGTTTTGACGATTGCAGCTGCAAAGTCCGGCCTGGCGAGGTGGTTTGCCTTGAGGCGAAGGGTTTCGGACGAATGCCAGCATCCCGATTGATTATTCTGGGCGTGGCTGCGGTCGCGGCGGGTGGCGCGGGCTACGTGGCGAAGAACATGGTCGTGGCGCCGCCGCCTCAGGTCGTTGTCGATGCGCCCAAGCAGCCGGCGATCGCATTGCAGGATGTGCTGGTGCTTTCAGGTGACGTGTCGATGGGCAGCCAGCTCGGCACCAACATCAGCTGGGAAGAATGGCCGGCCGATGGCGTCAACGCCAACTTCATCACGCGCGCCGCCGAGCCTGACGCGGTCGAAAAGCTCAAGGGCTCGGTCGCCCGCGTGGCCATGTATACCGGCGAGCCGTTGCGGCGCTCCAAGCTGGTCGGCGAGGGACAGAGCTTCATGTCGTCGATCCTGCCTTCCGGCACGCGCGCTGTCGCGACCGCGATATCGGCCGACACGTCCGCCGGCGGCTTCATCCTGCCCAACGACTTCGTCGACGTCATCATGACCCGCCGCGCCGACACCGGCAACGGCGGCAGCGGCTTCAACACCGAGACGATCCTCAAGAACATCCGCGTGCTGGCCATCGACCAGACCATCCAGGAAGACGAGGAAGGCAAGAAGACCAGGGTCGGCCAGACCGCGACGCTGGAGCTGACGCCGCAGCAGGCCGAGATCATCACCGTGGCGCAGCAGATGGCGGACCGCCTGACGCTGGCGCTGCGCCCGATCACCGACATCCATGAAAAGAATACGGACGAAGCCGACTATCTGGTCAACGGCAACGGCCGACGCGGAACCGTGCGGCTGATCAAGTCCGGTGAGGTTTCCGAGGTGGGAGCAAGGAAATGAGGCCAAACGGTAAACTGCTGCCCTTCTTGGCCGCCGCGGCGATCGGTTTTCTCCTGCTCGGCACCGGCGCCCCGGGACTGGCCGAAGCCAAGGCCGCGGGCGCCGGCGTCTCGGCTTCCGTCGCCACGCAGCGCGTCAAGCTCGGCCTCAACAAATCCGTGGTCATCGACTTGCCGAGCGACGCCTACGATATCCTCGTCGCCAATCCGGCGGTTGCCGATGCCGTGACCCGCACGGCGCGGCGCATCTACCTGTTCGGCAAGGCCGTCGGCGAAACCAATATCTTCGTTTTCGGCCCCAATGGCGAGCAGATCGTCAGCCTGGATCTGGCCGTCGAACGTGACGTCGCCGGGCTGGAGGACTATCTCAAGCGCTTCATCCCGTCCTCGCAGATCAAGGTCGAGCTTCTCAACGACAACGTCGTCCTGACTGGCATGGTCGACACGCCGCTCGATTCCAAGCGCGCCGTCGACCTGGCAACCATCTTCGTATCCGGCGGTGAAGCGACGACGGGGCAATATTCGCAGACCGCCGCCGGCGGCTCGGTCAATGGCGGCGTCGACATCAACAACCCCGACCAGGAGCGCCGGACCTCCAAGATCGTCAACCTCCTGCAGATCATCGGCGACGATCAGGTGACGCTCAAGGTTACCGTCGCCGAAGTCAGCCGCTCGGTGATGAAGCAGCTCGGCGTGAATATGGTAGCCAGCGGCAGCAGCAACGGTATCAGCTGGAATGCGTTGACCTCTCCTGCCTATGGGCTGGGCAAGCCGGTGTCACAGAATTCGGGTCTCAGCTTAGGCAACTTAGACTCGCCTTTCCAGGCCTACATCAATGCGATGGAACAGTCGGGCGTCATGAAAACCCTGGCCGAACCGACGTTGACGGCGGTCTCCGGTGAGAAGGCGACTTTTAAGGTTGGCGGTGAATACAACATCATCACCGGGCGCACGAACAACGTCTCGACCGACAACCAGACGGGCCAGGTCACCTACACCAACCAACAGATCGAATACGGCATCGGTCTGGAGTTCCAGCCCGTCGTGCTGTCGGCCGGCCGGATAAGCCTCAAGGTCAGGACTGCGGTCTCGGAGCCGACCATGGAGGGCGCAACGACACTGGAAGGAGCCCAGGGACTGCCCGGCACCACGCTCTTGTCGATCCGCAAGAGACTTGCCGACACCACTGTTGAATTGCCATCCGGCGGGTCGATGATGATCGCCGGCCTGGTTCGCGACGACGTGCGCCAGGCGGTCGCTGGATTGCCGGGCCTCACCAAGATACCGGTCCTCGGCACGCTGTTTCGCAGCCGCGATTTCGTGCGCAACGAAAGCGAGCTCGTCATCATCATCACGCCCTATCTGACGCGGCCGGTGGCGCGCAACGACCTGGCCAAGCCGGACGACAACTTCAATGCGGCAAGTGATGGCGCCGCCATGTTCCTCGGCCGCGTCAATCGCGTCTACGGCACCATGCAGACCGACCGGCCAGCCGGCCGCTATCACGGTGTCGTGGGCTTCATCTACAAATGAGTGGGAATGCGGATATGTCCAAGTCAGCATCGAAGGTCATGACGGTCCGGACAGCATCCGGTATCGCAAGGATCCGTCGGCAGGTGGTCCCGGCACTGGCGGTCATGCTTGCGGCGTCGCTCGCAGGTTGCGCCAACCGCGATAGCGTTACCGTCGGGTCGATACCGGACGATTACCGCACGACCCATCCGATCGTCATCGCTGAGAAGAACCAGAAGATCGACCTGCCGGTCGGCGCCGGCGATCGCGGCATGACCGGTGCGCAGCGCGATACGCTGCTCGGTTTTCTCGACGGCTACGACAAGAGCGCCGCGCCGGCGCTGACGATCGCGATGCCGGCCGGGTCCGCCAATGAGCTTGCCGCCCGGGCCGCCGGCCGCGATTTTGCCAGGCTCGCCATGGCGGCAGGCGTCAAGCGCAACCGCATCGTCATGACATCCTATCAGTCGGCTGTGCCCGAGGCGTCGGCGCCAGTGCGCGTCGCCTTTGTCGCGGTGAGGGCCCAGACCGACAAATGCGGCCGTTGGCCCGACGACCTGACCGAGACGTCGGAGAACAAGCACTATGCCGACTTCGGCTGCTCCTACCAGAACAACCTCGCGGCCCAGGTGGCCAATCCCAACGATCTGATCGGGCCGCGCAAGCAGTCCGACATCGACGCCGAAAATCGCGGCGCGGTGATCGACATCTATCGGAGCAGGGGCATCTCGGACGAGTTCCTCGGCAATTCGGAAGTGACCTACTGAGCCCGCGCCGGACGACGAAGAGAGCAGTCACGGAAAGAGCATGACGATGAGCAATCTTGCCTACGACACGCCTGCGGAAACCGGCGACCTTTCGCAGCAGGACATCGCCGCCATGCAGGCGCTGCGTCCCGTGCCGCGCATTTCGATCCAGGCCTTCTGCGAGACCGAGGGGGTCGCCAATCCCGTCGAGCGCGCCGGCGAGGATCGCCGGATGGCCAAGACCCATCTCAAGGTCCATATGGGCGGCATCCCGACCGCGATCGAGTTCTACCAGTCCGCGCCGACACCGAACCTCATCCTGCTGGAATCGCGCAGCGAACCGCAGCAGTTGCTCGAACAACTCGGCCAGCTCGCGGAATATTGCGATCCGTCCTCCAAGGTCGTGGTCATCGGCCACTACAATGATGTCGGGCTCTATCGCGAGCTTATCCGGTCCGGCATTTCCGAATATGTCATCGCGCCGGTCTCGATGACCGACATCGTCAGCGTCGTGTCGTCGATCTTCGTCGATCCGGAATCGGAGCCGATCGGCCGGTCGATCGCGTTCATCGGCGCCAAGGGCGGCGTCGGCTCGTCGACCATCGCTCACAATGTAGCCTGGGCTATGTCTTCGCTGTTCAAGTCCGAAGTCGTCATTGCCGATCTCGATCTCGCCTTCGGCACCGCCAACATCAATTTCGACCAGGATCCGGCGCAAGGCATCGCCGAGGCGGTGTTTTCGCCCGAGCGGGTCGACGAGGTCTATCTCGACCGTCTGCTTGCGCAATGCGCCGAGCATCTGTCGCTGCTCGCGGCTCCCTCCACGCTCGAGCGCGTCTACGATTTCGACTCCGAGGCCTTCTCGCAGATCATAGAGACAGCGCAGCGCAGCGCGCCCCTGCTGGTCCTCGATGTCCCTCACGTCTGGAGCGGGTGGACGAAGAGCACGCTGATCAAGGCGGACGAGATCGTCATCACGGCCACGCCCGAGCTCGCAAATCTTCGCAACACCAAGAACATGGTTGACATGCTGAAGCGGTTGCGTCCGAACGATCCTCCGCCGAAGCTGATCATCAACCAGGCGGGGGTACCGAAACGGCCCGAGATCGCGGCGTCCGATTTCGCCGAACCGCTCTGCATCACGCCGATGGCCGTGATCAACTTCGAACCGCTGTTGTTCGGCAATGCCGCCAACAACGGCCGTATGCTGAGCGAGATGGACGCAAAGAGCCCGGTCGTCACCACCATCAATGAAATAGCGCATGTGCTGACCGGACGCAGCGAAATCAAGGCAAAGAAGAAGGCAGGCCTGGGCTCGATCCTCGGCAAGCTCTCGCGCAACAAGAAGTGACGCTGATTGAGCGGCATCGGGTAGTCGATCATGTTTGGTAAAAGAGGCAAAGACGACGGCAGCCGGGCAACGCCCGAATTCCGTCCGCCGGCAGCTGCTCCCGCCGCGCCCGCTTCGACGGGGACGATGACGGCCGAGCGGCCGGCTGCGCCGACCTCCAGCCCGCCCGCCGCCCCGCCGGCGCGCCGTCCTGTCGAGCCGCCGCCTATGGCGCCGGAGCCGCCAAGAAAGGTCCAGCGCGAGCGCTCGGAAACCTATTACGACACCAAGAGCCAGGTTTTCTCCGCGCTCATCGACACGATCGACCTGTCGCAGCTCGCCAAGCTCGATCCCGAGAGCGCACGCGAGGAAATCCGCGACATCGTCAACGACATCATCGCGATCAAGAACTTCGCAATGTCGATCTCCGAGCAGGAAGAGCTGCTCGAGGACATCTGCAACGACGTTCTGGGCTATGGACCGCTGGAGCCGCTGCTTGCCCGCGACGACATCGCCGACATCATGGTCAACGGCTCCAAGAACGTCTACATCGAAGTCAACGGCAGGGTCGAGCAGACCGGCGTCCGCTTCCGCGACAACCAGCAGCTGCTCAACATCTGCCAGCGCATCGTCAGCCAGGTCGGCCGCCGCGTCGATGAATCGAGCCCGATCTGCGACGCGCGCCTTCCCGACGGCTCGCGTGTCAACGTCATCGCGCCGCCGCTCTCGATCGACGGCACTGCGCTCACCATCCGCAAATTCAAGAAGGACAAGCTGACGCTGGACCAGTTGGTCAAGTTCGGCGCCATCTCGCCGCAAGGCGCGGAGGTTCTCAAGATTATCGGGCGTGTCCGCTGCAACATCGTCATCTCGGGCGGCACAGGCTCCGGCAAGACGACGCTGCTCAACTGCCTGACCAACTATATCGACCGCGAGGAGCGCGTCATCACCTGCGAGGATTCGGCGGAACTGCAGCTGCAGCAGCCGCATGTGGTCCGTCTCGAAACCCGGCCGCCCAATCTCGAGGGCGAGGGCGAGGTGACCATGCGCGATCTGGTCAAGAACTGCCTGCGCATGCGGCCGGAGCGGATCATCGTCGGCGAGGTGCGCGGACCGGAAGTGTTCGACCTGCTGCAGGCGATGAACACCGGTCACGACGGCTCGATGGGAACGATCCACTCGAACAGCCCGCGCGAATGCCTCAACCGTATGGAATCGATGATCGCCATGGGCGGTTATTCACTGCCGCAGCGCACGGTGCGCGAGATCATCGTCGGCTCGATCGACGTGATCATCCAGGCGGCCCGCCTGCGCGACGGCTCGCGCCGCATCACCCACATCACCGAGGTGGTCGGCATGGAAGGCGACGTCATCATCACCCAGGATCTTGTGCTCTACAACATCAAGGGTGAGGACGCCGGCGGCCGGCTGGTCGGCGAGCACGTGTCGACAGGCATCGGCCGTCCGCATTTCTGGGACCGCGCCCGCTATTATGGCGAGGAACAGCGCCTCGCCAACGCGCTCGAGGCGATGGAGAAACGCGCTGACTGATGCAGCTGGAGGTCTGAAGCAATTCCAGGAAAAGTGTGAAGCGGTTTTCCGCCCGGAATTGCGTCTAAACGAAGAAATAGGTCGGTTCGCCGTTTCATTGGAACGGCGAAATGCCCTGGGGATCCAGGTCGATGTTCGGAATTGACACCACCGTACTGGCTTTCATCGTGCTTGCCGGCTTCAGCGCCGGTGCGGTGGCCTATGCTTTTCTGTTCACGCGCATCGACAACGAGAAGCAGGCCGGCAAGCGGCTTCAGACCGTCAAGACAGCCGAAACCGACCGGTCGGTGGTGAAAGCGACGCGCGACCGCGCAGCGGAAGCGGTCAAGCGGCGAAAAAACGTCCAGGACTCGCTGAAGCAGCTCGACGAGAAACAGAAGACCAACGATCGCAACGTCAAGAAACCGCCGCTGAAGGCTCAGATCCGCCAAGCCGGCATGCAGGTTCCGATCGAGCGTTTCTATATCTATTCCGCTGTCTGCGGGATCATCCTGACGGCCGTTCTCTTTTTCCTCGGCGCGCCTCTATGGGCTCTGCCCGGTGCCCTGCTGGTGGGCGGCCTCGGCCTGCCGCGCTGGTTCGTGTCGTTTCGCCGCACACGTCGCGTCAAGGCCTTCCTGGAAGAATTTCCGAACGCGCTCGATATCATCGTGCGCGCGGTCAAGTCCGGCCTGCCGCTCAACGATGCGATCCGCCTGATCGCCAACGAATCGCCCGAACCGGTCCGGTCCGAATTCCGCCGCATCGTCGATTCCCAGCAGATGGGCATGTCGGTGCCCGACGCCGCCATGCGCATGTCCGAGACCATGCCGTGCAGCGAGGCCGGCTTCTTCGGCATCGTCATCCAGATCCAGTCGCAGGCCGGCGGCAATCTGTCCGAGGCGCTGGGCAATCTTTCGCGCGTCCTGCGCGACCGCAAGAAGATGAAGGCCAAGGTCCAGGCGCTGTCGATGGAAGCCAAGGCATCGGCCGTCATCATCGGCGCTTTGCCCTTCGTCGTCGCCTTCCTCGTCTATCTGTCGAGCCCGAACTACATCATGCCGCTGTTCACCACCAACGTCGGCAACCTGATCCTCGGCTGCTCGGGTGTGTGGATGTCGATCGGCATCCTGGTGATGCGCAAGATGATGAACTTCGAAGTCTAGGGGCGCGGATCCAGTGACAGAACAGGTCGTCAAGACACTCACAGACCCTTCCTTCCTGATCGCGATGCTGGTCGGCATTGCCGTGTTCGCGACCGTCTTCACGCTCATGCCGGCGTTCGGCGGCACGTCGCTCAAGTCGCGCATGAAGAGCGTGGCGCTCGAACGCGACAAATTGCGCGCCGAGCAGCGTACGCGACTGGCCAACGAGGCCGACCGCCGCCGCAAGGGCCTGCGCGAGGAACAGTCCATCGGCATGCGCAACATCGTCGACCGCCTGGATCTGAGGCGCGCGCTTGCCGATGAAAGCACGATCCAGAAGCTCAAGGTCGCGGGCTTCCGCGGCCAGAACCCGCTGACGCGTTTTCTCTTCTTCCGCCTGGTCCTGCCATTCGTCGGTTTTGCCTTGGCGGCCATCTATCTGTTCGTGCTCGGCGGCCTGCCGCAGCAGCCGGCTTTCATCAAGCTGTTCGTCTGTGTCGTTGTCGCCTATGGCGGCTTCTACACGCCGATCCTCTACGTCAACAACCGCGCGACCAAGCGTAAGCAGTCGATCCAGCTGGCCTGGCCCGACGCGCTCGACCTGATGCTGATCTGCGTGGAATCCGGCATGTCGGTGGAAGCGGCCTTGCGCAGGGTTGCCGACGAAATCGGCACGCAGTCGGTGGCGCTTGCCGAGGAATTCGTGCTCACCAATGCAGAGCTGTCCTATCTGCAGGATCGCAAGATCGCCTATGAGAACCTGGCAAGCCGCACCGGTCTGGAATCGGTGAAGTCGGTGTCGCAGGCCCTGGTCCAGGCCGAACGCTACGGCACGCCGGTGGCGCACGCGCTGCGCGTGCTCGCCTCGGAAAGCCGCGACATGCGCATGAACGCCGCCGAGAAGAAGGCCGCCGCACTTCCGCCAAAGCTCACCGTGCCGATGATCCTGTTCTTCCTGCCGGTTCTGTTCGCCATCATCCTGGGTCCGGCCGGCATCCAGGTCAGCCAGCGCGGCATCTTCGGCGACCAGCACAGCTCCTCCAGCCAGTAGGCGGGCCGTTCGCATCAATGAAAAAAGCCGCGCGGACCCCCGCGCGGCTTCTTTCTTGTCGAAGCGGTCGGCGCTTGGCAGCGTCCGTCAGTTCGTGGCGACTTTCGCCTTGTCCTTGTCCTGATCCTTCAACTGGCTCCAGGCATTCTGCTGGGCAAGCATCTGGCGCAGATAGGCGACGTTGGCCTGCGCCTGTTCGGGCGACAGTTCCTGCGAGGCGATCTTCTCGGCCTCGTCGAAGCGGCCCTGCAGTCCGACGACCAGCGCGAGGTTCTGCCGCACCCTGCTGTCGGCACCAGGCTGCTGCGCGGCCGAGCGCATATAGGTTTCCGCCGTGCGCAGGTCGCCTTCGAGCACATAGGACATGCCGAGATTGGACAGCACCGAGGGCTCGTTCGGCTTCAGTTCCAGCGCCTTGCGATAGTCCTGCCGCGCTTCGTCCTTCTGTCCCATCTGGTCGAGAATGGCGGCTTCCGCCGAGACCAGCTTCCAGTCCGGATATTCGGGCGTCTGCGCGCGCCGCACGGCATCGAGGGCCGGCTCGAACTGGCCGTTGGCGGCAAGCGCCTTGCCATAGGCCGCAAGCACTTCGCGATCCTTGGGATAGGCGATCGCCAGCTTGCGCATCACCGCCAGCGACTGGTCGGCGTCGCCGTCCATCTGCAGCGCCGCCGCGAAGTTCATCGCGATGCGCTTGTCGTTCGGATTGCGGGCGTAGGATTGGCCGAGCCTGGACGTGGCGGTACGTAATTCGCTGGACGACATCGTTTCCAGCGGCCTGCTGTCGGAGCGGGAGATGGAACCCGTGGTGAACTTGCTGGTGCTGCCGCAACCGGCCACGCTGGCCGCAAGCGCCGCCATGAAAGCCGTGGTGATCAGACGCTTGGCTGTAAGGTTCAACGCTTTGGTAGGCATCGGCGCCCGGTCTCCATTCCTGTGCGGCCATTGGCTGGCCGTCTTCCCTCCCGCAGAAATATTCTGTTAACCCTAACGGACCGTTAAGAAGCGCCGACTCAGCAGTTCGGCCGGAGATCATTGCATGCCTGTCGAACTCGTCGAGCAGAAGCCGGAAGCCGCCTTGCCTGTCTATCTGGTGGCAAAGGACGCCCTTGAAGCCGCGGCGTTGCCGCTGCCCGCTATCGCCTGGGCGAGGGCCAACGGTTTTTCCGGCGAGGCAGGGCGCACGCTGGCCCTGCCGGGCGAGGGCGGCGGCCTTGCCGGCGCGCTGTTCGGTATCGGCGACGGCGACAGCGCCCTTGCCCTCGGGGCGCTCGCAAGGGCGCTGCCGGAAGGCGACTGGCATTTCGCGTCGGACCCGGCGCAGCCTGAACTCGCGGCGCTCGCGCTTGTCCTGGGCGGCTATGTCTTTACACGCTACGGCAAGAAGCCCGGCAAGGCTCTGCGCTTCGCGCTTCCCGAGGGCGTCGACGCCGCGCATGTCCGCCGCGTCGTCGACAGCGTGTTCCTGGCGCGCGACCTCGTCAACACGCCGACCAGCGACCTCGGTCCGGTCGAGCTGGAAGAAGCCGCCCGACAACTGGCGGCCGCCCATGGCGCCGATATCGCCGTGATCCATGGCGACGATCTCCTGGCGCGGAACTTCCCGATGATCCACGCCGTGGGCCGGGCCTCGACCGGCGCGCCGCGGCTGATCGACATGAGTTGGGGGCCGGGCGACGCGCCGAAGGTGACGCTGGTCGGCAAGGGCGTCTGCTTCGATACCGGCGGCCTCGACATCAAGCCGTCGTCGGGCATGCTTCTGATGAAGAAGGACATGGGCGGCGCCGCCAACGTGCTGGGCCTCGCCTCCATGATCATGGCGGCGAAACTCAATGTCCGGCTGCGCGTGCTGATCCCCGCCGTCGAGAATTCGATCGCCGGCAATGCCTTCCGGCCCGGCGACGTGTTGCGCAGCCGCAAGGGCATCACGGTCGAGATCGGCAACACGGACGCCGAAGGCAGGCTGATCCTGGCCGACGCGCTGGCGCTGGCCGATGAGGAGGAGCCCGCGTTGCTGATCGACATGGCGACGCTGACCGGTGCCGCCCGCGTCGCGCTGGGGCCCGATTTGCCACCTTTCTACACCGTTGACGAGACGCTTGCCGCCGATCTGGCCGCGGCATCGGTCGCGGTCGAGGATCCGCTGTGGCGCATGCCTTTGTGGCGCCCCTACGATGCAAAGCTTTCCTCGAGGATCGCCGACATCAACAATGTGACGACGGACGGTTTTGCCGGATCGATCACCGCGGCCCTTTTCCTCAAGCGCTTCGTCGAGAAGACCCACAGTTGGGCGCATTTCGACATCTTCGCCTGGAACCCGGCCGACCGCCCCTACGGCCTGACCGGCGGCGAGGCGCAAGGCATTCGCGCGCTGGAGCGGGTCATCGCCGGGCGTTTTGGAGCGTAAGCGGCAAAACGCCGTCACTGAAACGGAACCGAAACAATTTGCCGGCATGCTTGGGTGATGTCGATCTCGATGCGCCCGAGCCAGGCCTTGCGACTGTGGCAGCAGGTGATGCTGGTCCAGGTGCGCGACGGCGCGCCGGATCTCACCATGCGCCAGACGGCGATCCTGTTCACCATCTATCTCGATCCGCCGCCCCATACGGTGCGCGGGCTGGCCGCCAAGCTCAACGTCACCAAGCCGGTCATCACCCGCGCGCTGGATACGATGGGAGCGCTGAAGCTGGTCTCGCGCCATCGCGATGAGCTCGACAAGCGCAACGTGCTGATCCGGCGCACGGTGGAAGGCGCGCTCTTTGTCGAGCGCTTCGGCGATGGTATCGTCGCCCGCGCGCATGAATTGCCCATCTAGAGCATGATCCTGAAAAGTGGGAACCGGTTTTCGGATAAGATCATGCTCCAACAAAGAATTTGACTGGATTTATCGATTTGACCGCCAGGGATGCCCGCCTTCATGCCTTCCGCTCCGACCTTGCCGATGCGAGGCTGAAGGGCGAGGTCGCCGCCGACCGCTTCGTCACCGGCCGCCCGGCACGGGTCACGGTGTCGGTCGCCGATCTGCGCAAGGCGCCGCGCCCGGATGCGGGCGTGAACACACAGGCGCTGTTCGGCGACGACGTGCTGGTGTTCGAGGATGCCGAAGGCTGGGCTTGGGTGCAGGCCGAACGCGACGGCTATGTCGGCTATGTGGCCGATAATCTTCTTGGCGCGCGTGAACATGCGCCGACGCACGTCGTCTCCGTGCCGCGCACTTTCCTCTACCCCGGACCGGATCTGCGCTTTCCGATAAGCGGACAACTGTCGATGGGTTCGACCGTGACAGTGACCGGCTCGGCCGAAACGCGCGGCACGCATTATGCGTTGCTGCCCTCCGGCCAGGCGATCATCGCCGGCCATCTGCGGCTGATCGCCGAGCGGGCCGAGGACTACGTCACCGTCGCAGAAACCTTCCTGGGGACCCCCTATCTCTGGGGTGGCGTCTCCGGCTTCGGCATCGACTGTTCCGGGCTTGTGCAGTTGGCAATGCGCATGGCCGGCAGGCAAGTGCTGCGCGACTCCGACATGCAGGCGGCATCGGTCGGCACGCCGTTCGAGCCGGGTCCGGACTTTGCCGGACTTCAACGCGGCGACCTCGTCTTCTGGAAAGGCCACGTCGCGATCATGACCGACGCTCGCGACATGATCCACGCTAATGGCCACACCATGCTGGTCTCGCGCGAGGGGCTGAAAGAGGCGGTCGATCGCATCGGCTACCTCTATGGCGGCCCGACGGGGTTTCGCAGGCCCTGATCTTTCCTTCCCCCGTTCACGGGGAGAAGGTGCCCGAAGGGCGGATGAGGGGTAGCGCGAACCTGCGATTGCTCGCGCTGACCAAGCCAACCTCTGACATTGGCGCAGCCCCTCACCTGCCTGCCGGCATCCTCTCCTCGTAACGGGGCGAGGAAAACTGATCCCCTTTTGTTCCGATTTTCCTTGGCGATTGCGCGCCGCCGCGCTACCTCTTGCGCGTGACCGAGCAGCCGCGCCTTGCCGAGCAGAATGCCGCTGTCCTGCTGCCTGAGCCATTCGTCAGATGGTTCGGCGAAAAGGGCTGGTCGCCGCGCGTCCATCAGCTCGAGCTGCTGGCGAAGGCTCAAAGCGGCCAATCGGTGTTGCTGATCGCCCCGACCGGCGCCGGCAAGACATTGGCCGGCTTCCTGCCGTCGCTGACCGAGCTAGCCAACCGTCCCAAGCGAAAACCAGGCCAGGCGCATCGCGGCATCCACACGCTCTACATCTCGCCGCTCAAGGCTTTGGCCGTCGACATCGAGCGCAACCTCGCCAAGCCGGTCGAGGAGATCGGACTGTCCGTAACCATCGAGACCCGCACCGGCGACACGCCTTCGCACAAGCGCCAGCGGCAGAAGCTGGCGCCGCCCGACATACTGCTCACAACGCCCGAGCAGCTGGCGCTGCTGATCGCGGCCGGCGATGCCCCGCGCTTCTTTGAGGATCTGCGCTATGTCGTGCTCGACGAGCTGCACTCGCTGGTCACCTCCAAGCGCGGCCACCTGCTGGCGCTCGGCCTGGCGCGGCTGCGCGCCATCGTGCCCGAATTGCAAACCATAGGCCTGTCGGCCACCGTGGCCGAGCCGGACGAGTTGCGGCGTTGGCTGGTCAGTCAGGCTTCTCCCGGCGCCATGTCCGAGCTCATCGTCGTCACGGGCGGCGCCAAGCCTGAGATATCAATCCTCGACTCGGAAGAGCGGGTGCCCTGGGCCGGGCACTCCGCCCGCTACGCCACGCCCGAGATCTACCGCGAGATCAAGCGGCACAAGACCACGCTGCTGTTCGTCAATACGCGCAGCCAGGCCGAGCTGTTGTTCCAGGAGCTTTGGCGCGTCAATGAAGACACCTTGCCAATCGCGCTCCATCACGGTTCGCTGGACGTCGCTCAGCGCCGCCGCGTCGAGAAGGCCATGGGCGAAAATGCGTTGCGCGCCATCGTCGCCACCTCGACGCTCGATCTCGGCATCGACTGGGGCGATGTCGATCTGGTCGTGCATGTCGGTGCGCCGAAAGGAGCGAGCCGCCTGGCGCAGCGCATCGGCCGTGCCAACCACCGTATGGACGAGCCGTCGAAGGCGATCCTTATTCCTGCCAACCGCTTCGAGGTGCTGGAATGCCGCGCGGCGCTCGATGCCAATTATCTCGGCGCCCAGGACACGCCGCCGTTGGTCAATGGCGGGCTCGATGTGCTGGCCCAGCATGTGCTGGGCTGCGCCTGCGGGGCGCCGTTCCATGCCGATGTGCTCTTTGATGAGGTAAGGATGGCCGCGCCTTACGCCAGCCTGGACAGGCCGACATTCGACCGGGTCATCGACTTCGTCGCCACCGGCGGCTACGCGCTGAGAAATTACGAGCGCTATGCCCGCATCCGGCAGACGAAGGAAGGCCTGTGGCGGGTTTCAAATCCGGGTGTCGCCCAGCAATACAGGCTGAATGTCGGCACCATCATCGAAGTGCCGGCGCTCAACGTTCGCTACGTCCAGGCCGGCAGCAGGGGAGCGGCCTCGCGCGGCGGCAGGGTGTTGGGAAAGATCGAGGAAGCGTTTCTGGAGACCTTGACCCACGGTGACACCTTCATGTTCGCCGGCAAGATCTTGCGCTTCGAAGGCATCCGCGAGAACGAGTGCTTCGTCTCGAACGCGCCCGGCAGCGATGCGAAAGTTCCCTATTACGGCGGCGGCAAATTCCCGCTTTCGACTTACCTGGCCGAGCAGGTGCGGGCCATGCTCGACGACCCGCAACGCTGGAAGAAGCTGCCCGAGCAGGTTGCGGATTGGCTGCGGTTCCAGGCGGACAAGTCGGTGCTGCCGAAACGCGACGATCTGTTGATCGAGACTTTTCCACGCGGTAACCGATATTACCTCGTCGCCTATCCGTTCGAAGGCAGGCTTGCGCATCAGACGCTCGGCATGCTGCTCACGCGACGGCTCGATCGTGTGGGAGCCAAGCCGGTCGGCTTCGTCGCCACCGATTATGCGCTGGCCATCTGGTCGCTGGCCGACATGGGCTGGATGTTCGAGAACAGGAAACCGTCGCTGGCCACGCTGTTCGATCAGGACATGCTTGGGGATGACCTCGAAGCCTGGTTCGCCGACAGCTGGCTGCTGAAGCGCACCTTCCGGAACTGCGCGCTGATTTCCGGCCTGATCGAAAAGCGCCACCCAGGCAAGGAAAAAAGCGGTCGCCAGGTCACTGTGTCGACAGACCTGATCTATGACGTGCTGCGCAGCCATGAACCTGACCATATTCTGCTGCAGGCCACCCGTACCGATGCCGCGACCGGGTTGCTCGATGTCAGCAGACTTGCCGAGATGCTCTCGCGCATCCGCGGTCGAATCATGCATAAGAATCTCGAGCAGATATCGCCGTTGGCCGTGCCGATCATGCTTGAAATCGGCAAGATGCCGGTGAATGGCGAGGCGGACGAAACACTGCTAATGGATGCCGCCACCCTCGTTGAAGAGGCCATGGGGCCGGAAATGGCGGACTGAAAGAAGGCCTGGAGGGGATGAATTTTTCGCTGTCGCGCGCAACGCTGATCGCCGAGGCCGACCTTGTCGGCATCGCCGGCGAGCGCGCGGTCTGCGATCGGCGCGGCGTGCTCTATTTCCCCGACCTGCGGCTGCTCGCCGTCTCCGACCTGCATCTCGAAAAAGGCTCTTCTTTCGCGAAGCGTGGCGCGCTGATCCCGCCTTACGACACGGGCGCCACCTTGCTGCGGTTGCAGGCGGTCATCGCCGACTACCAGCCGCGGATCGTCCTCAGCCTGGGCGATTCCTTCCACGACGGCGGCGGTGCCGGGCGCATGCACCAGAGCTTCCGCGAGCGCCTGGAAGCAATGATGGCCGGTCGCGACTGGTTCTGGGTCGCCGGCAACCACGATCCGGATGCTCCCGCCGACCTGCCGGGCGAGACCGTCAAGGAACTCGCCATCGGCTCGCTGCTCTTCCGTCACGAGCCGTCGAAGACGTGGGTTGAGGGCGAAATCGCCGGCCATCTCCACCCTTGCGCGCGCATCGTCCAGCGCGGCCGCTCCGTCAGGCGGCGCTGCTTCGCCGGCGACGGCGGCCGCATGATCATGCCGGCCTTCGGCGCCTATACCGGCTCGCTCAACGTGCTCGACCGCGCCTATTCCGGCCTGTTCCGGCTGGAAACATTGATGGCCTATATGCTCGGCGCCGAGCGCATCTTCGCCATTTCCGGCTCGATGCTGCGGCCGGGCTGAAAGACTACTCGCGGCCGTAATAGAGCGTCACGGTGTGCTTCGCCTCGGCGAAGAAAAGCCAGCGCTCGACGAGCATGCCGGCGAGCTGGGACATAGCCGCGAGCGCCGACGCAATCGCCACGAAGGGCCACGGCAAGACGAACGCGGCGGCAAGCAGGGCAGCCGGCGCGATGAAAGCCAGGCCTTGGGCGATCCGCCTCAGCTTGGCGCTGTGCTTGCGCGCGATGCGGAAGCCCATTTCCTTCAGCAGATAATTTTCTTCGGTGTGCGGCCATTCGATCGACCGCACCGTGCCGCCTGCCAAACCAGTCGCCGTGTTGGCCGTGGTCGGGATATCCAACCGGTCATTGTAGCGCCAGGTCGCAAGCTTCCAGGCCCAGCCGGCGAGCGTGGCAAGCAGAGCCGCGATCAGCACCGCCATTGAACCCAGCTTGAACCCCTGGAGCAAAGCGTTGGCGAGAACGCTTCCGGTCATCGCCGCGAAAATGAGATAAGCCGGCAAAGTATAGCGGCTGTGCCATTGGGCGATCGGCTTCAGAGAGGCGTAGATCATGCCCGTCGTGCAGACTGTCGTCACCGCGCCGGCCGCCGCCAGCAGGCCGGCGATCGCCACCCAGCCGCCGTTGCGGCCGAGAAGCACCCAGCCGATGCCGAACATACAAGCCGGAACGAAGGTAGCGACCGACGCCACGCCTTCGCGCGACAGCCACGAGCTGCGCCACTGAGAAAAAGCACGCCAGGCCCGCTCGGGCCGGCCGAGATGCCCGGTCGATGACAGCAATCCGGCCGCGATCAGGCCGAGCGCCAACCCCATGCCGACAAAGCCCAGCCAGAAATCGGCTGGGATGTACCCCAACCCGCCAAGCAGGCCGAGCAGCGCCAGCAGGCCGTAGCCGGCCCCTGTGGCTGTGGTGAAGAAGACGACCGAGAAAGCGGGATGCATGTTCGGTCAGTTCGAAAGCATGCGGTCGATCCAGCCGAGAAAGCCGCCCTCGGCCTTGATCGGCTCCAGTGCCGGTGCGTCCACCTTCGCCGCCCGCTCGCTGCGGGCACGCGGCGGCAGATATCTGTTGGTCGGCTTGTAGCCAAGCTCCGGCATCAGCGCGACGCCGCCACGTTCCTCGACAAGCTGCGAGATCGCCGAAGCCGGATCGCCGAGATCGCCGAAATGCCGGGCGCTGGTCGGGCAAGCGGCAACGCAGGCGGGCACGCGATCCTCCTCGGCCAGATTGTCATTGTAGATGCGGTCGACGCAGAGCGTGCATTTCTTCATCACGCCGACATCGGTATCGAACTCGCGCGCGCCGTAGGGGCAGGCCCAGCTGCACAATTTGCAGCCGATGCATTTATCCTCGTCGACCAGCACGATGCCGTCCGAGGCGCGCTTGTAGGAGGCGCCGGTCGGGCACACGGTGACGCAGGCCGGCTGCTCGCAATGCAGGCAGGAACGCGGGAAGTTCACCGTGCGGCCGCCAAGCTCTGTCGTATGCTCATAACTGTGCACGCGGTTGAACCAGACGCCGTCGACATGTCCGCCATAGGGATCGATGTCGGTCAGCGGCGCCATGTGGCCGCCGGTGTTCCACTCCTTGCAGGCGGTGACGCAGGCCTGGCAGCCCACGCAGGTGTCGAGGTCGATGACGAGGCCGAGTTTCTTGTCGGTCCGGGCGGGAAGGCAGGTCATTCGGCGGCTTCCCTGTTCATGCGAAACGCGGCGCCGAAGCGAAGCACTTCGGGCGAAGGTTCGAAATGCGGCGGCTGGGCGAAACGCTCGAATTGCGGCTCGGTGAAGCCGGCTTCCTGCGGCGCGCATTTGACGATCCGCACGCGCACGTCGAACCATGCCGCCTGTCCGGTGACCGGGTCTGAATTGGAGTAACGCTTGCCGTTGGCGTCGGCCGATGTCTGGTCGCCGATAATGTGGTTGAGCAGGAAGCCGCGATTGCTTTCCGCCGCATCGTCCTTCAGGCCCCAACTGCCGCGCCGCTTGCCGACCGCGTTCCAGGTCCACACCGTGTCCGGATTCACGCCGTCGATCAGCTTGATCTGGCCTTTCACCCGGCCGTTGATGCTCTCGATCCATACCCAGTCATCGTCGGCAAGGCCGAGACCGGCGGCCGTCTGGTGATGGACGAACAGCCGGTTCTGGCTGGTGATCTGTCGCAGCCACGCATTCTGCGAGCCCCAGGAATGGTACATGTGCATCGGCCGCTGCGTCAGCGCATGCAGCGAATATTTTTCGAGGTCGACGGCGTCGTCCTCGAAGGGCGCGTACCAGAATGGCAGCGGGTCCATATAGGCTTCGATGCGGCCGCGCTCGGCGTCCGGCGGCTGCACTTTTCCATGGCCGCGCGCGGCAAGCCTGAACCGCTGCATCGGCTCCGAGTAGAGCTGGAAGACAATAGGCTCGGCCTTGGGGATGAAACCCATCTCGACGGCGAAGTCGAGATAGGCGCGGTTGCCCATTTTGTAATAGCGCTGGTCGTCGGAGAAATCGTGATGCCAGAAGCCGCCATTGTCGATGTAGCGCTGCAGCTGGTCGGGGTTGACGTCGCCCCTGCCGATCACGCCGCCATTCTTGCCGCGCCAGCCGGCTAAAGGGCCGATGCCGGGCGTGCGCTCATGGTTGACGATGTAGTCGGCATAACAGCTGTATTTGGCCGAACCGTCCTCGTCGACGAAGTCTGGCAGGCCAAGCCGCGCGCCGAGCTCGATCAGCACCGACTGGAACGGCCGCACGTCGCGGTCCGGCTGCACCACCGGATGGCGAATGGCGTCGGCGGCCCCGTCGGCATGGCTGATCGGCCGGTCGAGCAGGCTGATGCAGTCGTGCCGCTCGAGATAGGTGGTGTCGGGCAGCACCAGGTTGGCGAAGGGCACGGTCTCGGAATAATAGGCGTCGGAATAGATGATGAAGGGGATCTTGTAGGCGCCGGCCTCGTCCTTGTCGGTCAGCATGGCAATCGTCTCGACGGTGTTCATCGACGAGTTCCACGCCATGTTCGACATGTACATCATCAGCGTGTCGATTGGATAAGGATCGCCGGCCCAGGCATTGCGGATGACCGAGTGCATCAGCCCATGCGCGGCCAGGGGGGCTTCCCAGGAATAGGCCTTGTCGATGCGGGTGGGCTGGCCGGCGTCGTCGACGAGAAGATCGTCCGGTCCGCAGACGAAGCCGAGCGGCATGCCGTCGAGCGGCGTCATCGGTCGAACGTTTTTTCCGCATGGCTTCGGCCCCGGCGGCGCCGGGCGCGGATAAGGCGGCTTGAAGCGGAAGCCGCCGGGGACATCGACGGTGCCGAGCAGCACCTGCAGCAGATGGATGGCGCGGCAGGTATGAAAACCGTTGGAATGGGCCGAGATGCCGCGCATGGCATGCATCGAGACAGGCCGTCCCTTGATCGTCTCGTGCCGCCGGCTCGCGCAGTCGGTCCAGGCGATCGGCAGTTCGATCGTCTGCTCGAAGGCGACATGCGCCAGCTCCGCCGCGATGCGCCGGATCGTTTCCGCGCTGACGCCGCAGCGCTCCGCCACGGCGTCCGGCGAATACGTCTCGTCGAGATAGCGTTCGGCGATGAGCTGGAAGACAGGCACGCAGCGCTGTCCGCCGACCTCATGGCAGCCGGTCAGCGCTGGCTTTGCTTCGGAGCCGGCTGCGTTGACCGGTTGCTTCGCCACCCTGTCCCAGGCAAGCGGGTTGCCGTCCAGGTCGCGAACGAACAGCCCGTCATCGGCGGCCCCCGGCTCCTGCACGACCAGCACCGGCGCGTTGGTGTAGCGCAGCAGATAGTCGAGATCGACGCGACCGGCCTTGAGCAGTTCATGGACCAACGCCAACACGAACAGTCCATCCGTGCCCGGTCGGATACCGATCCAGTCGTCGGCGATGGCGTTGTAGCCGGTGCGGCAGGGGTTGATCGACACCACCTTGACACCACGTGCCTTGAGCTTGCCGAGGCCGATCTTGATCGGGTTGGAATCATGGTCCTCGGCGACGCCGAACAGCATGAAGTATTTCGTGTTGTCCCAGTCGGGCTCGCCGAATTCCCAGAACGAGCCGCCGATCGTGTAGAGCCCGCCGGCCGCCATGTTGACGGAGCAGAAGCCGCCATGCGCGGCGAAATTGGGCGTGCCGAATTTCGACGCCCACCAGCCGGTCAGCGATTGCGACTGGTCGCGTCCGGTGAAGAAGGCGAGTTTTTTCGGGTCGGTGCGCCGAATCGACGACAGCCTTTCGGTGGCGATGGTCAGCGCTTCGTCCCACTCGATCTCGCGGAACTCGCCCGAGCCGCGTAGCCCGGTCCTCAGCAGCGGTTTCTTCAGCCGCGCCGGGCTGTAGTGCTGCATGATGCCGGCGCTGCCCTTGCCGCAGATCACGCCCCGGTTCACCGGATGGTCCTTGTTGCCGTTGATGTAGCGGACTTTGCCGTCCTTGATGTGGACGTCGATGCCGCAGCGGCAGGCGCACATGTAGCAGGTGGTCTTGGCGGTGCGGTCGGAGACGCTTGGCGAGGTCTCGACGCCGTCGCCCTCGTCCGGCGCTCGGCTGTCGGCCAGCGGCCGCTGCGAGGGGGCGGAATTGGCGCCGCGCGGCGCGGCTTTGCTCATGATCCGCGAACGCTCTTGCCGTTCGCCATCTTGGCCTTCGTCTTGGGTCCCGGACCGCGCATGTAGTGGAGTTCGGGATGATAGCGCTCGCCGGCTAACTGCCGCTTCAGACGGCGGTTCCAATGCGCGAACAGGGATTTGAAGCGCCCTATCATTTCTCACTCTTGGTCTCTGGCGACCAATTTTTTCCAACTTCAGGCAAAAACTTAGAACAAAGCCATTGATGCGTCTAACAAGCGGCTCTTGTAATTCCGATCGATTTTGCTTCTTAGTTGCGTCATGACTCTCGACCAGTTGCGCATCTTCGTCGCCGTCGCCGAGCACGGCCATATGACCAAGGCCGCCGAGCGGCTCGGCATCTCGCAGTCGGCGGCCTCGGCCGCCATCCGCGCGCTCGAAAGCCAACATGGCGTGCGCCTGTTCAATCGGGTCGGCCGCAACATCGAACTGGCGCAGACCGGCCATCGCTTCCTGCCGGAGGCCAAGGCCGTCCTGGATCGCGCCACCGCTGCCCGCGGCGTTCTGGAGGATGTCTCGCAGACCGTCGCCGGCAGCCTGTCGATCGCGGCGAGCCAGACCATCGCGAGCTACTGGCTGCCGCGTCGCCTTGCTGCCTTCCACGAAGCCTATCCGGCCGTGAAGCTGAGCGTGACGATCGGCAACACCAGGCAGGTCGAGACCAATGTGCTGGACGGCCGCGCCGATTTCGGCCTGGTCGAGGGCCGCACCGAGTCCGACATCCTGCGCCGCGCCACGGTCGATGAGGATCGCCCGATGCTGGTTGTGGCGCGCTCGCATCCCGAGATTCCGATGACCCGGGCGGGAAACCTCGACATCAGGGCGTTGCGCTGGATCATCCGGGAAGGCGGGTCGGGCACGCGCGAGGCGCTGGAGGATTTCGCGCTCAGTCAGGGGGTTCCGCCAGCGGAATTGCAGATTTTCCTCGTCCTGCCCAGCAACGAGGCCGTGCGTCAGGCCGTGGAGGCCGGCGCGGGGGCGACGATCATCTCGGAACTCGTCGTCGCGCGCTCCCTGGCGGAGGGCAGCCTCAGGGCCGTGCCGGTCGAATTGCCGAAGCGCGACTTCGCCATGATCACGCATCGCGACCGCCAGGCGAGCCTCGCCCAGATGGCGCTGAAGGCGCATCTGGGCGGAAAGGTCGGCTGAGCCCAGGCGGCATCCGGACTATGTTCTTGGGATGCTGATCATCGCGAACGCTCGCGATTAGCCGAAAGCCTCCGAACTTCGTCATCCACGGGCGGAGCGACGCGAAGCGGAGCGTAGACCCGAGGATCCATTCCGTGACCTTCGACGTGGAATGCAGCGGAGCAGAATTCTGCACCGGAGCAACGCTTCAAAGTCACGGAATGGATCCTCGGGTCTGCGCGCGTCGCTTCGCTCCTTGCTCCGCCCGTGGATGACGAAGTGACTGGCGTCTTAGTCAACCTCCAGCCCTCACGCGTATTTGCGCTGCGCATCCAGCGCGAGGCCGAGGCCGACCGAGCCGAACATGTCGCCTTCGATGACGGAGGCCTGCGGCACCAGGGAAAGAATCTGCCGCTTCGCCAGCGGGATGGCGGTCGAACCGCCGGTGAGGAACACGGCGGTGATGGCCGAGGCATCGACGCCGGCGTCGGCGATCGTTTGTCTCACCGTCGCGGCCACGCGTTCGATGTCGCCGGCAATGGTCTCCTCGAGGCCGGCGCGCGTGATCTCGGCCGCGAAACGCGCGCCGGGCAGCGACACCTTCACCTCGGCCGAAGACTGGTCGGTCAGCGCGATCTTCGCCCTTTCGACAAGGCCCGCCATCGCATGGCCGTAGCGGTGCTCCACGACATGGATGAAGCGGTCGACGAGGTCGGCCCGCTCGGCCTCGTAACGGATCTGCCGCAGGTCGTTCATCGCCCTGGTTGTGTAGACGAGGTTGATGCGCTGCCAAGTCGCCAGGTCGATGAAATAGGCAGCGGGCAGGTTGCGCTTGTGGTCCTTGGTCCGTGTTAGATAGCCGAGCTCGGGCATGACATGGGCGATGCTGAGCAGCCGGTCGAAATCGGTGCCGCCGATATGGACGCCGCGATTGGCCAGGATGTCCGCCTTGCGGTCGGTCGAGCGGGCGCGCTCCGGCGAGACCCGCACGATCGAAAAGTCGGATGTGCCGCCGCCCATGTCGACGATCAACGCCAGCTCCTCGCGGGCGACCTTCTGCTCGTAATCGAGCGCCGCCGCGATCGGCTCGAACTGGAAAGCGATGTGCTTGAAGCCCTGCGCGCGCGCCGCCTTTTCAAGCTCGCCTTGCGCCTTCGCATCGGCGGCCGTGTCGTCGTCGACGAACTGCACGGGCCTGCCAAGCACGACACTTTCGACCGGACCGCCTGCGTCCTCTTCCAGCCGCTTCTTGAGATGATCGATGAACAGCCCGATGATGTCGATGAAGCCGATCTGGCGCGCCTTGATGCGCGTCTTTTCGTTGGCGAGCGAACTGCCGAGCACGCTCTTCAGCGAGCGCATCAGACGCCCTTCGATGCTGTCGGTGTAGTCGCTGATCGCACGGCGGCCGAAATAGGTGTAGCCGTCCTCGAAGTTGAAGAACACGGCGCTTGGCAAGGTCGGTTGCTCGCCTTCCAGCGCCACCAGTCGCGCCCGGCCGTCGCGGATCACGCCCACGGTGGAATTGGACGTGCCGAAATCGATGCCGCCGAATGCCGATCGCATCGCAGCCTCCTGTCGTTGCCTGGGGCAGGGTTGCCGACGACGCGAAGCGCGCCGTCGTCCGGAAAGCCGGACCGCTCTGCCGAAAATCGAAATGTGTGTGCTTGTCCCTAGGGCTGGGAGGCGGCGATGTATCGCAAAACCGGGAAAAGGGAAACCCTCTTTTCACGGGAAAATGGGTCTTCCCATTTTTCCCGCGGGTATCAATCCTTGCGGAAGATGAGCCGGCCCAGCCAGCCGGTCAGCATGGCGAGCGATATGGCGAACACGCCATAGAGGAAGGAATAGTCGTGCGCGACGCGGAAGATCGATTGCTCGAAGCCGGACTTGCGGATTTCGAGCTGGGCCGAGCTTTCCTTGACGAACATGCCGCTCTTGAACAGGAACGCGCGGGCTTTATGGGTCCCGACCGGCACGTTGGGCGCGAGCCGCACCGTGGCGCGAAACAGGTTCTGCGACAGGAACTGCACGCCGCCGACATTTTCGCTGTAGAGGCCCGTCGCCGCCTTGCGGTCGCGTAGCGCGGCCGTGAATTCCTCGATGGTTGCCGGGCTGTCGGTCTCGTCGGCGGGCTTCATGTAGAGGTTCTGCGCGCCGAGCGAGAGCTGCTTGTATTTGGCAGGCTCGGCGATGTCCTGCAGCGGGCGCGTCGTCGCGACGGAATAGGAGACCGGCACGTTCTCGAACGTCTCCGAGTCCAGGTTGACCCAGACGCCGAGCACCCGGTCCTTGCGCCGAACGACAACAGGGCGTGGCGGGCCTTCGAGCACGACGATCACGTCATAGCGCCCCTGGCGCGCGACCAGCGGATCGGGATTTTCCAGCGATCCGAAGATGGTGAGATCGGCGCCGGAGAAACCCGCCGTGATCGAAACGGCGTCTGTCGACAGGCCGATCTGGATGCTTTCGGCAAGCGGCGTTTGCGCGGTTGCCGGGGAAAGGGCAAAGAGCATCGACAACGAGGCGGCGGCTGCAAATGCTCGTCGTGCCGCCATCAGTTCAGGCCCGCGGCGGAAAGCGAATAAAGATTGGGCGGCGTCACGAAGAGATCGACGGCAAGGCGGATGGCGACGGCCAGCACCAGCATCGCCAGCAGCGCCCGCAACTGCTCGCCGCGCAGCCTCTGGCCAGCCTTGGCGCCATATTGCGCGCCGGCGACGCCGCCGGCCATCAGCAGGAAGGCCAGGATCACGTCGACCGTCTGGTTGGTCGTGGCATGCACCAGCGTCGTATAGGCCGAGGTGAAGATGATCTGGAACAGCGAGGTGCCGATGACGACATTGGTAGGCACCTTGAGCAGGTAGATCAGCGCCGGCACCATGATGAAGCCGCCGCCAACGCCCATGATCGACGACAGGAAGCCGATCCCGGCGCCAAGCCCGAGCACCGGGATGACGCTGACGAACAGCTTCGAGGCGCGGAAGCGCATCTTGAACGGCAGCCGGTGGATCCAGTTGTGCTGTCCGGATTTCTTGAGCACCGGCGCCGCGCCGCTGCGGCTGGCGCGCAGCGCGTTGACGCTTTCGACCAGCATCAGTCCGCCGACGGTGCCGAGCAACACGACGTAGAGCAGCGAGATGAACAGGTCCAACTGGCCGAGGCGGCGCAACAGCGCAAAGACGAAGATGCCGGCCGTCGAGCCGACGATGCCGCCGGCCAAAAGCACGCCCCCCAGCTTGAAATCGAGCGTGCCGCGCTTGAAATGCGAAAGCGCGCCGGAGAAAGAGGAGGCGATGACCTGGTTTGCGCCGGTGGCGACGGCGATCGCCGGCGGGATGTTGTAGAAGATCAGGAGCGGGGTGATCAGGAAGCCGCCGCCGACCCCGAACATGCCCGACAGGAAGCCCACCGCCGCGCCCATCGCCAGCAGCACGAAGACGTTGACGGAAATTTCCGCGATCGGGAGATAGATGCCCACCCGTCTGTCTCGATCAGTTTGTCTGTCGGCCCATAGTGCCGTCCCCGGACAATAAAGCACCGAAAAGCCAATTTTTTCTTGCGACGGCGCGGCGGCGGGTTCAACCCCCGCCGCCGCGCCGAAACAAAAACCATCTCAATCAGTTAACAGGCAAATGTGTGGCAAGGCGTCGCGTATGCGACGCGGCTGCCGTTATTTCTTCGCCAGGAGCGCCTTGACGAGCGGCGCGTCGATCTCGCCGGTCGGCTTCATCTTGTTGTCGGTCTGGAAGGCCATGATGGCGGTCTTGGTCTTGCCGCCCATCACGCCGTCGGCGCCGCCGGCGTCATAGCCGTTCTTGTTGAGGATCAGCTGGATGTTCTTCACCGCCTTCTTCATGTCGATGCTGGCGGTGGTCTGCGGCGCGCTGTCCTGCCAGGACTCCGGAACGTCGGCCGAGTTGGCGGCCGCGTTGAGCGGCTTGGCCTTCCACAATTCCGTGGCCGCGCGCGCCCGCTCGAGCTGCTCGGGCCGCAAAGCGTTGGCGATCTCGTCGCGCTTGGCGGCAGCGTCCTTGTCGCCGGTCTTGGCGACCAGGGCGAACCATTTGTAGGATTCTTCCAGGTCCTGCTTCATGCCGACGCCCTTGGCGGCCAGGATGCCGAGGTTGAACTGGCTGTCCTTGACGCCGAGGTCGGCGGCTTCCTGGAACCAGTGCGTCGCCGATTCATTGTCGGTCACGCCGTCCGCCGCCATGGCGAACAGCACCGCCAGATTGTGCATTGCGCTGGCGTTGCCCTGTTCGGCGGCGAGTTGATAGTAGGTCTTGGCCTTCTTGATGTCGCGCGCGACGCCGATGCCTTTTTCGTAGAAATTGCCGATACGGTATTCGGCCGGCGCGAAGCCGAGCTCGGCCGACTGCTCATACCATTTGGCGGCTGCCTTCATGTCTTCCTTCACGCCGCGCGATTCCGCGTAGCGCGAGCCGATCTCGAACAGCGCCTTGGCGTCGCCGCCGGCGGCCGCGTCGCGCAGCGCCACCGGACCGATTTCGGAGGGAATGTCGAATTTGGCCGCGGCCGTCTGGCTTGCCGCGGGCGGCACGGCGCCTGTCGTGTCGGCGGAGGTGGCAGCCGGCGCGCCGGCGGGGGGGCTCCCGGCTGCGGGGCTGGCCGTCTCTGGGGCCTTGGCCATCGGCTGCGTGTCGCCATCCGTGTCCGTCGCGGTGGCGGCTGCGGCAGGTTCGGACGGCGTCGCCGACGCCATCGGGGCCGGCGCCGGCGCGGCAGGCGCGGCAAGCGCCACTGGCGCGGGCGTCGGTTCGGCCGGCATGGCGGTGGCAGCTTCAGGACTTGCGGGGAAGGAAGCGGCCGGCGCCGCGTCCTTGACGGGCTCTGCCTGCCTGACGGGGCGGGCCGGGGTGCTTTCGGCCTGCGCGGTGTCCGTGTCGGCCTTCGGTGCGGCTGTGGCATCGAGCGAAGCCGTATCGACCGTCTGCGTGGAGACGATCGGGGCGGGCTGGTTGTTGGCCGTTTCGACGGGATCGGCCAAGAAGGCCTTGCCCAGCTGCAGGCCCGCCAGCGCCATCATGATCGCCGCCGCCGCCATCAGGATCGGCTTGCGCCGCGCCTTGAGCAGGTCGCCTATCCTCAGCGCCTTCACCGGGCCGGTCATGGTCGATTGCCGCTTCAGCGTGTCGGCTTCCGCGGCGGCGGCCTGGGCCGCGCGGCGGGCCGCGGCGATGAAATCGGACTTGGCGGCGTCGCCCTCGGCGCGCCGGGCCGGCTGGCCGCCACGCTCGTCGCGCACACGCTTCATGATGGCGTTGAGGTCCGGCGCGCCGGAACCTGGTTCCAAGGGCCGGTTGGCGGCCTTGGGGTCGAGCGGCTCGTCGATGTCGACGCTTGGCACGTCGCCCACCGGCGCCGAGCCGGCAAGCGGCTGCGTATCCGCATCCTTCTTGCCCTTGAAGGCGCGCGCCAGGCCGCTGAACATCGATTTCCTGCGGCCGGCCGTCTCGCTCTTGTCGCCGATCACGTCCGGTCCGAGCGCTGCCATGGCCGCTGCGGCCGCGGCTTCCGCGGGCGTGCGCGGCGCATCTGGCTCATCGCGCATGATCGCCGCCGCGCGGCCTTCCAGACTGGCCATGTCTCCCGTGAGCGGCAGCGGCTGGTCGATGTCCATCGAAGGCGCGTCCTGCACCGCTATCTTGCCGCCGCGGCCGCCGCGCTTGCCGGCCGGTTGCGGATCGACCAACTCGCTGACCGCTTCGCTGGCCTCGCTCGTTTCCAGCGAGCCCAGCCGGTCGACGATCTTCAGCAGCGTGTCGTGGATCGCCTCGAATGTCCGCGAGTTGCGCTCGTCGGAGCGCCGGGTGAGCGCCTCGAGCGTCTTCAGGTCCTGGGCGAGGCCGGCAACGGCGGTCGCGTTGGTCTGGGCCGTGCTGGACGTCGAGTCGGAAAGCGATTTGACGGCGCTCTCGGCCGCCTCGCGCGCCACGCTCAGGATGGAATCGCGCGTGCCGGCCAGCGACTTCTCGATCTGGTTGAGGCGCGGGCTGATGTCTTCGAACTCGGGCAGCGGCGTGCCGGGCTTGGAAAGATGCGCCGAGAGGCCGGCGACCTGCGCTTCCAGGCTGCGGATCAGTGCCGGATCGATGCCCGCGACCTGCTGCGCGGACGATTCCAGCCGGCTGGAAATGTCCTCGAGCCGGCTTTCCAGCCCGCGGATCGCCATCTCGTTGGCGGGATCGGGCGTGCGCGTCTCGATGCGCTTGGCCAAAGCGGTGAAGCGGGCGTCGATCGCCTCCATGATGCCGGCGCTCTCGTCCCGGCGCATGCGCTGGCCAAGCCTGTCCGCGACCTCGTCCAGCCGACGCTCAAGATCGCGGAACAGCATATTGCCCTGTTCGATCGCATCGCCCTGGCGGCGCTCAAGCAGCATTGACAGCGCATCGAAGCGCTGCTCAAGGCCTTGGAAGATCTGGTCGGCATCTGGCATGGCCGGTGCGCGGTCCATCTTGTCGGTGATCAAGGCGATCTGCTTGCCGAGCCGCTCCATGGCCTGCTCGGGCAGGTCCGCCCTGCCGGCCAGCTGATCCACACGGCTGGACAGGAGACTGAGGCGATCCAGAACTTCCGCTCCAGGCCGCGACTGTGCGACCTCTTCGATCTGAACCGCCAGGGAGGCCATGCGCCTCTCGATCCGGCCGAAGCTTTCGGGATCGAAGGCATTGGCCTGCGCGGCCACTGTCGACGCGACGATGGCGCGCGAAATCTCATCCAGCCGCTCGTCGATCATGGCGAGCGTCTCGCCGCCGCGCGCGGTCTGCTGGCCGGCGAAACGGTCGACCGCGCCGGCAAGCGTGCGCACCTTCTCCTCCAGCGAGCGCAGCGAAAGCGATTCCGGCAGGTTGCTGACGGCGCTGCTGATCTGTTCGAGCCGATCGGTCAGCACCGAAAGGCTCGGACCTTCGGCGCGCTTGCGCTGGTCGGCGTCGACGCGGTCCTCGAAGGCGCTCCAGCGGCGGTCGAAATCGTCCCAGCGGCGGTCGACCTTCTGCAGGCTTTCCTCGCGCGCCAGCGTGTCCAGCGCGCCCTTCACCTGTTCCAGTTCCAGTCGCAGCAGGTTGACGCTGCGGTCGTCGCTTTTTTCGGCGAGCGTCTGGATGGCTCCCGAAAGCCGCTCGAATTCGAGGCCGAGCTCGGCGCTGCTCTTGTCGGGCATGCCGCTCGACGGAGCGCCGCCCTGGCTGTTGGCCTGCATGGCGCGATCGATGTCCTGGCGGAACGCTTCGAATTCGCGCTGCAGACCGACGGTCATCTGGTGGCGCAGTTCCTCGCGCAGGCCGCGCAGTTCGACGGCGATCTTGCCGACCATGGCGACGCTGTCTTCCTGGCCGCGCACCCGGTCGATGTCACGCGCGATCGCCTGGTAGCTCTGGCCGAAGGCGGGCGCGGCGGGCGTCGGATTTTGCGGGGCGCGATTTTGCGGCCATTGGTTCTGCGGGCCGGGATTTTGCGGTGCCGGATTCTGCTGCGGCCGGTCCAGCGGCCTTTGCGCGGAATAGGTATCCTCGTACCAGCGCGGCTGGCCGTAAGGCTGCGTGCTTGGATAACGCGGCTGCTCGACCGGCCGCCGCAGGTCGGGGCGATCGGGCATGTCGGCGCGCGTCCGGTCCAGCCGCTGCTCCAGCGTTTCGAGCGAGCGGTTCAGTTCTTCGAGCGAGGGCTGCGGCCGGCGTTGCCTGCCGGCGTTGAGTGTATCGAGATAGGACCGCTTGCTGTTCATCGATGCGCCCGTGTTCAGAATGGCCGGCCAAAGGCCGGTTTCCCAAAGTCCTGTCGGGAACGAAGCGAGCCGGGCGGTTTTGCCGCGGAGGAAGACGGGCTTCCCGGGTTTTCACCCGCGCTTCGAAAAACCGTGAAGAATTCGCTACAGGATAACCACGGGTGACCGACATGCGCACATTTCGCCCAACGTGGTAAACAAGGCGTTAACCAAGCTTAAGAAGCCGCGCATAAATCGTGAGGCGCCTTACAGGTGCGGCATAAAGGTCCGTTTTGACAACGCCCTTGCGTCACCCCGTGGCTGTCGATATAGAATTGACGTAAACGTAAAAGGTGCGAAGCCGTGCCTCTTGCGATTGACTTGTTGCAACCACGATTGGAAGCACGCCCCCGCTTCCATTCAGGCGACGCTTGGTCCGAGACCGCGACGCCACCAGGGGAAAGCCAGTGACCATGAAACTTGTTTCGCCCGGCGAAGCCGCGGCCAATACCAATGACATACCGCTCGAAGCCGGCGAGGAATTCGTCCGCATCGGCGAGATGGCCAAGAAATACGGTGTGACGCTGCGCACGCTGCGTTTCTATGAAGACAAGGGCCTGCTCAATCCGCATCGCGACGGCTCGACCCGTCTCTATACGCGCCGCGACAAGGCCCGCCTGAAGCTGATCTTGCTCGGCCGCAAGGTCGGGTTCTCGCTGCGCGACGTCAAGCAGATGATGGATCTCTACGATCCGACCGGCACCAACACCAAGCAGTTGCGGCTGGCCCTCGACAAATCGGAGAAGCAGCTCGCCCGCCTGCAGAAGCAGCGCGCGCTGATCGACGACGCCATCAACGAGTTGAGCACGTCGATGACGGCGGTGCGCCAGATGCTCGTCGAGCGCACCGCGGCGCCGCAGGCCAGCGCCGCCGGCTGAACGCTGGCCCTCAACAGGGACAATCCCGGAAATGGAGAGCCGCGCGGCTGTAGCGCGCGGCTTTTTTGTCGCCACAATGCCGAATCGCTCACATAAATTTTTGGCTGCGACGAAGTTGACGTTTACGCAAACGTCAATATTTGCTATCGGGGCATCGACATTGGCCCGGCCTTCTGTCCAGGACGTGGATAAGGAACTTGCTGGCCGGCCGGCACTATAAGGGTGGAGGAAGGCATGACGATCTACAGGGCGCCGGTCCAGGACACGCTGTTCGTTCTCAACGACGTGCTGGGCTATCAGCGCTATTCCAACCTTCCGGGCTTCTCGGATGCGACGCCCGACGTGCTCGAGGCGATCCTCGCCGAGGGCGCCAAGCTTGCCGAAAACGTCATGCATCCGTTGAACCGCGTCGGCGACATGGAAGGCTGCGTACGCCATGACGACGGCTCGGTGACGACGCCCAAGGGTTTCAAGGATGCTTACGACCAGTATCGCGAAGGCGGCTGGATGGGGCTTGCAGCGCCTGCCGAGTTCGGCGGCCAGGGCCTCCCTTACGCCGTCCACACCGCCGTCTCCGAATATATGATCTCCGCCAACATGGCGCTGATGATGTATCCCGGCCTGACGCAAGGCGCGATCGCGGCCATCGTCACCCACGGCACGGACGAGCAGAAGGCGACATGGCTGCCCAGGCTGATCGAGGGCACCTGGACCGGCACCATGAACCTGACCGAGCCGCATTGCGGCACCGACCTCGGCCTGCTGCGCACCAAGGCCGTTCCCAACGGCGACGGCACCTACAGCATTTCCGGCCAGAAGATATTCATCTCCGCCGGCGAGCACGACATGTCGGACAACATCGTCCATCTGGTGCTTGCCCGCGCCGAGGGCGCGCCGGAAGGCGTGAAGGGCATCTCGCTGTTCATCGTGCCGAAGCTCAAGCTCGACGCCTCGGGCAATCCCGGCCAGCGCAACACGCTCTCCTGCGGCTCGATCGAGGAGAAGATGGGCATCCACGGCAACTCGACCTGCGTCATGAATTATGACGAGGCGGAGGGCACGCTGCTCGGCGAATTGAACGGCGGCCTGAAGGCCATGTTCACGATGATGAACGAGGCCCGCCTCGGCGTCGGCCTGCAGGGGCTTTCGGTCTCCGAGATCGCCTATCAGAACGCCGTTTCCTATGCCAATGACCGCCTGCAGGGCCGTTCGCTGTCGGGCGCCAAGGCGCCGGACAAGAAGGCCGATCCGATCATCGTCCATCCCGACATCCGCCGTTCGCTGATGACCATGAAGGCCTTCAACGAGGCCGGTCGCGCGCTGGCGTTGTGGACGGCGATCAAGTCCGACGTCGCGCATCGCTCGGGCGACGACAAGGACCGCCAGGCGGCCGACGACTACACCGGCCTGATGACGCCGGTGGTCAAGGGCGTGCTCACCGATAAGGGTTTCGATCATGCGGTGATGGCGCAGCAGGTGTTCGGCGGCCACGGCTACATCGAAGAGCACGGCATGAGCCAGTTCGTGCGCGACGCCCGCATCGCCATGATCTATGAAGGCGCCAACGGCATCCAGGCGCTCGACCTCGTCGGCCGCAAGCTGGCGCAGAATGGTGGCCGCGCGGTGCAGGCCTTCTTCAAGGAAGTCGGCGAATTCTGCGAGGAAAACCGCGCCGACGAGAAGATGGCGTCCTTCACCAAGGCGCTGAAGAAGGGTCTCAACGATTTGCAGGCGGCCACCATGTGGCTGGTGCAGAACGCCGTGGCCAAACCCGACAATGCCGGTGCCGCCTCGACCGACTACATGCATCTCTTCGGCTTGGTGGCGCTGGGCTACATGTGGGCGCAGATGGCGAAATCCGCGCAGGCGAAGCTCGCGGAAGGCGCCAACGGCGCTTCGGTGTTCTACGACACCAAGCTGGTGACCGCGCGCTTCTTCATGGATCGCGTCATGCCGGAAACGGCGACGCGTCTTGCCCGCATCTCGAGTGGCGCGGACACGCTAATGGCGCTGCCGGCGGAAGCGTTCTAGGTTCGGCGGACCGGCACCGCCGGCCCACAATTGTCGGAACGCGGAGGAAATCGTGGCGACAAATCCAGCCGAAATTCTTGGCCTGCCGAAGCCCGCCTGGGCGGCGGACGAAGTCGGCATGCTCTACGACATGGCGTCCCGCTTCATGTCGGAAGAAATCGCGCCGCGCTATGACGAGTTCGAGAAGAACGAGATGTTCGACCGCGAGAGCTGGCTGAAGGCCGGGGCCGCCGGCCTGCTCTGCGCTTCCATGCCGGAGAAATACGGTGGCTCGGGCGGCACCTTCGCCCATGAGAGCGCCATCATCGAGGCGATCGGCCATGTCGGCGTCGACGGCTTCGGCATCGGGCTGCACAATTCGATCGTAGCACCCTACATCCTGCATTACGGTTCCGAGGAGCAGAAACAGAAATGGCTGCCCAAGCTCGCGACCGGCGAGCTGATCGGCGCCATCGCCATGACGGAACCCGGCGCCGGCTCCGACCTGCAAGGCGTCAAGACCCGCGCCGAGAAGGACGGCAATCACTACAAGATCAGCGGCTCGAAGACCTTCATCACCAATGGCCAGCTCGCCAACCTGGTCATCGTCGTCACCAAGACCGAGCCGGACAAGGGCGCCAAGGGCACCTCGCTGATCGTCGTCGAGACCGACGAGGTCGAGGGTTTTCAGCGCGGCCGCAATCTCGACAAGATCGGGCTGAAGTCGAACGACACCTCCGAGCTGTTCTTCAACGACGTGCGCGTGCCGACCTCGAACCTGCTTGGCCACGAGGAGGGCAAAGGCTTCGTCCAGCTGATGCAGCAGCTGCCGCAGGAGCGGTTGCAGATCGGCACCGGCGCGATCGCCATGATCGAGCGGGCGCTGGCGCTCACCATCGACTACGTCAAGGAACGCAAGGCCTTCGGCAAGGCCGTCATCGATTTCCAGAACACCCAGTTCAAGCTGGCCGAACTGAAGACCGAGGCGACCATCGGCCGCGTCTTCTACAATGACTGCGTCGCCCGCCACATCGATGGCGGGCTCGACCCGGTGACCGCCTCGATGGCCAAATACTGGCTCAGCGACCTGCAGGGCAAAGTCGTCGACGAATGCCTTCAACTGCATGGCGGCTATGGCTACATGAATGAATATCCGATCGCCCGCATGTACCGCGACGCCCGTGTCCAGCGCATCTACGGCGGCACCAACGAAATCATGAAATTGCTGATCGGGCGCTCTCTCTGAGCGCGGCGGCCGGCAAAGCCAAGGAGCACGAAAATGACTGAGGCTTACGTCTATGACGCCGTGCGCACGCCGCGCGGCAAGGGCAAGAAGGATGGCTCGCTGCACGAGGTGCCGGCGGTCAGGCTCGCCGCCAGGACGCTCGAGGCGCTGCGCGACCGCAACGGGCTCGACACCGGCACTGTCGACGACATCATCTTCGGCTGCGTCGACCCGGTCGGCGAGGCTGGCTCCGTCATTCCGCGCGCCGCGGCCTTCGAGGCCGGCTACGACACAAAGGCACCTGGCATGCAGATCTCGCGCTTCTGCGCCTCCGGTCTCGACGCAATCAATTTCGGCGCCGCCAAGATCGCGCAAGGCGCGGACGAGATCGTCATTGCCGGCGGCGTCGAATCCATGTCGCGCGTCGGCATGGGCATGTCCGGCGGCGCCTGGTTCATGGACCCTTCCGTCGGCCTGCCCGGCTGGTTCGTGCCACAGGGCATCTCGGCCGACCTGATCGCCACCAAATACGGCTTTTCCCGCGACGACGTCGACGCCTATGCCGTCGAGAGCCAGAAGCGCGCCGCGAAAGCCTGGGCCGACGGCCGTTTCAAGAATTCGGTGATCCCGATCAAGGACCAGAACGGCCTCACCATTCTCGACCATGACGAGCACATGCGGCCCTCGACCGACATGCAGTCTCTGGCCTCGCTCAACCCGTCCTTCGTCATGCCGGGCGAAATGGGCGGCTTCGACGCGGTCGCCGTGCAGAAGCATCCCGAGGTCGAGGAGGTCAATCACGTCCACCACGCCGGCAATTCCTCCGGCATCGTCGACGGCGCCGCCGCCGTGCTGCTCGGCTCCAAGAAGGCCGGCAAGGCGATGGGACTGAAGCCCCGCGCCCGCATCCGCGCCTTCGCCAACATCGGCTCGGAACCGGTGCTGATGCTGACCGGTCCGGTCGACGTCACCGAGAAGCTGTTGAAGCGGGCCAAGATGAAGCAGTCGGACATCGACCTGTTCGAGCTCAACGAGGCTTTCGCTTCCGTGGTGCTGCGCTACATGCAGGCCTTCGACATCCCGCATGACCAGATCAACGTCAATGGCGGGGCGATCGCCATGGGCCATCCGCTCGGCGCCACCGGCGCCATGATCCTGGGCACGGTGCTTGACGAGCTGGAGCGTCGCGACCTCAACACCGCGCTGGTCACGCTCTGCATCGGCGCCGGCATGGGCACCGCCACCATCATCGAACGCGTCTGACGGGGAGAGAAGAAGATGACCTATACCAATTTCACCCTCGACACCGACGCCGACGGCATTGCGCTGATCACCTGGAACATGCCGGTCCGCTCGATGAACGTGTTCACCGAAGAGGTGATGCGCGAGCTCAACGACATCGTCGATAAGGTGGCCGGCGATGCCGCCATCAAGGGCGCCGTCATCACCTCCGGCAAGGATAGCTTCTCCGGCGGTGCAGATATCACCATGCTGCAGAAGATGCTGGCGACCTTCGCTGCCGCGAAGGAGAATGATCTCGACAAGGCGACCAGGGCGCTGTTCGAGAATGCCGGCTACATGACCGGCCTGTTCCGCAAGATCGAGACCTGCGGCAAGCCGTTTGTGTCGGCGATCAACGGCACCTGCATGGGTGGCGCCTTCGAGATGTCGCTCGCCTGCCACGGCCGCGTCGCCGCCGATTCCGACAAGGTGAAGATGGCGCTTCCCGAAGTGAAGATCGGTATCTTCCCCGGTGCAGGCGGCACCCAGCGCGTGCCGCGGCTGACCGACCAGCAGCAGGCGCTGCAGATGCTGACCACCGGCCAGAACCTGACGCCGCAGAAGGCGAAGGCGATGGGCCTGATCCACGAGATCGCCGAGCCTTCGAAACTCGTCGAGGCCGCCAAGGCGATGATCAAGAACGGGCTGAAGCCGGTGGCGCCCTGGGACGAGAAGGGTTTCAAGCTGCCCGGCGGTCCGATCTATTCGGCCGCCGGCGCCAATCTCTGGCCGCCGGCGATTGCCATCCTGCGCCGCGAAACCTACGGCAATTATCCGGCTGCGGCCGCTATCCTGAAATGCGTCTATGAAGGCCTGCTGGTGCCCTTCGACACGGCGCTCAGGATCGAGCAGCGCTATTTCACCGAGATCATGCAGTCGAAGGAAGCGGCGGCGATGATCCGCTCGCTGTTCCTGTCGCTGCAGGAATTGAACAAGGGCGCGCGCCGGCCGGCCGACGTGCCGGAGACCAAGTTCAAGAAGATCGGCATCCTCGGCGCCGGCTTCATGGGCGCCGGCATCGCCTATGTCACCGCGCGCGCCGGTATTCCGGTGGTGCTGCTCGACCGCGACCTGCCGTCGGCCGAGAAGGGCAAGGCGCATTCCGACAGCCTGATGGCCGATCAGGTCAAGAAGGGCCGCGCCAAGCCGGAAGACAAGGACAAGCTCCTGTCGCTGATCACGCCGACGGCGGATTATGCCGACCTTGCCGGCTGCGATCTCGTCGTCGAGGCGGTCTTCGAGGATTCGAGCGTCAAGAAGGAAGCCACCGAGAAGGCGGAAGCGGTGCTGAAGTCGTCGGCGATCTTCGCTTCGAACACGTCGACGATCCCAATCACCGCTCTGGCGAAGAACTCGGCGCGGCCGAAGAATTTCATCGGCATCCACTTCTTCTCGCCGGTCGACAAGATGATGCTGGTCGAGATCATCCTCGGCAAGAAGACGGGCGACAAGGCCTTGGCCGTCGCCTTCGACTTCGTGCGCGCCATCAAGAAGACTCCGATCGTCGTCAACGACACGCGCGGCTTCTACGTCAACCGCTGCGTGCTGCGCTACATGTCGGAAGCCTACAAGATGCTTATCGAGGGCGTGCCCGCGGCGATGATCGAGAACGCCGCAAAGGCTGCCGGCATGCCGGTCGGCCCGCTGGCGCTGACCGACGAGACGGCCGTCGACCTTGCCCAGAAGATCATGAAGCAGACCATCCGGGATCTCGGCGAGAAGGCCGTCGATCCCAGGCAGATGGCGTTGATCAACACCATGGTCGACACGCATGGCCGCTTCGGCCGCAAGAACGGCAAGGGTTTCTACGACTATCCGGCCAAGCCGGCGAAGAAGAAGCTGTGGCCGGGCCTCAAGGACCTCTATCCGCAGCTCAACCCCGACAAGGTCGACTATGAGGAACTGAAGCAGCGCCTGCTGGTCGCCATCGCGCTGGAAGCGGCGCGGGTGATGGAAGAGGGCATCGTCACCGATCCGCGCGAGGCGGATGTCGGCTCGATCCTCGCCTTCGGCTTTGCGCCCTTCACCGGCGGCGCGCTGTCCTACATCGACGGCATCGGCGCCAAGCGTTTCGTCAAGATCGCCAAGGGCCTGCAGAAGAGATACGGCGCCGAGTTCAAGGCGCCGAAGCTTCTGCTCGACATGGCCGAGAAGGGCGAGACCTTCTACCAGCGCTTCGACCCCTACCAGAAGGGTGAGGTCAGAGAGGCGGCCTGACAACGAAGCCGGGATGTATGTCTGGGCGCGAATGGCCCGCACCATGGCCACGGCGGCGAGCCGTGGCCCTTATCGGGTCGGCGACGAAAGCCGGCTGGCCTTCCGCTGCCTGCCGATCGACATCGATTTCAACCTGCATCTGAACAATGCCCGCTACATGATGCTGGCTGATCTCGGCCGCATCGATATCTTCCTGCGCGTCGGCCTTATCGCGCTTGCACGCAAGAATGGCTGGGCGCCGATGATCGGCGGGCTGCAGGTGGCCTATGTACGCGAGATCAAGCTGTGGCGCCGCTTCGAGGTGGTCTCATCGATCGAGACCTGGGAAGGCACCTCCGTCATCGGCAGGCATCGTTTCGTCCTCGATGGCGGCGAGACGGCGGCGCTGATCCTGACCACCGGCGGCGTCTATGACCGCGGCGGCCGCCGCTTCCTCGACATCGACGAGGTCGTCGCGGCGCTCGGCCACGCCGCCAGTCCACGCCCGCCGACCGAAGCCGAGCGGGCCTTCATGCTTTCGCACCGGAATTTGCGCGAACAGGCCAAGGCCGCCTGATCGCGCTGACGTGGTCAGTCCGACTTGCCGGGTCAACAACGGCTTGGATCACATTTTACAGGCGCGGGCGTCGTCGGCTTTTTGGCGAAGGATTTGGATGATATATTAGTTTTATCTAATAAAACTGTTGACCACGGGAGCGATCATCATGCGCATGATGTTGAGAATTTCCGTTCCGACCGTCGAAGGCAACAAGGCACTCAAGGACGGCAGCATGGCGAAGTTCATCGAACATACCCTGTCGGACCTTAAGCCGGAGGCCGCCTATTTCACCGCCGAAAAAGGTCAACGAACGGCTTACCTGTTCGTCGATATAAAGGACAGTTCCGACATGCCTCATTTCGGCGAGCGGTTCTTCCTGGCTTTCAATGCCGCCGTGGATTTCGTGCCGGTCATGAATGCGGAGGAACTCAAGAAGGGCCTGCCCAAGGCTTTGGCCGGGATCGGATAGGTCGCGTAAGGACGCGAAAGCCACGCAGATTTCTCGATGTCCATCGGCCACGCCGATGGACAATGGTGTGGTCGCGCGCTAGACAGGCTTGAGGCATTTTTTCCTGTTCTGAAGGAGAGCGCGCGTGCTCTCACACGACCGCGTATGGGCCGCAATCGACGCTCTCGCCGAGCGCTATTCGCTTTCGGCTTCCGGCCTTGCCCGGCGTGCGGGCCTCGATTCGACGGCCTTCAACAAGTCGAAGCGTCTGTCCTCCGACGGCCGGCCGCGCTGGCCCTCGACCGAATCGCTGGCCAAGATCATCGAGGCCACCGGCGCTTCGCTGGAGGAATTCACCGGACTGGTCGAAGGACGCGGCGGGGCTTCCGTCGCCCAACATCGCAGCGCGGTTCCGTTGCTCGGCTTCGCCCAGGCCGGCTCGGGGGGCTTCTTCGACGATGCCGGCTATCCGGCGGGGCAGGGCTGGGATCTGGTCGAGCTTCCGGCGCGGGCGACCGAGACGTCCTACGCGCTGCAGGTGCAGGGCGATTCCATGCTGCCGCTCTACCGCAACGGCGACGTGCTGATCGTCGAACCGGGCGCGCCGACGCGCAAGGGCGATCGTGTCGTGGTCAAGACCACCGCCGGCGAGGTGATGGCCAAAGTGCTCGATCGGCAAACGGTGAAATCGATCGTGCTGGTTTCGCTGAACCCCGCCCACCCGGACCGTGACATCCCGGCGCGCGATATCGAATGGGTGGCGCGCATCATTTGGGCGAGCCAGTAGGTCCCGGACCGGTGCGGCTTCTTCAAACAGCCCTGGCGGTTCTGGCGCTTCCGGTCATGGCGGCGCTCGTCGTGACCGGCGGGCGCGCAATCAAAGGCCATGAGAGCACGATCGCGGTGGATCAGATCGATCCGGACGCGCTTGCAGATCCAGGCACTGAGACGCCGCCGGAAGAGCCGGCGACCTCGGCCATTCCCGCGCCTGCCACTCCGCAGCCACCGGTTCATTCGAGGGCCATCGATCCCGAAGTGGTGGCGCCGCCCGCTCTTTCGGACAACGAACTCGAACGGGTGGAACCGCGCGCGCCGCTCAGCGATCTGGCGCTGGCCGGGCCGCCCAAGCCGCCCAAAACGAAGATGCCAGGCGACTGGAACGGCACGAAATTGTTCCAGCCGGTCGCCATCGCCGCCGGGCTGATCGAGTCGAAGGGCTATGCGGTCGCAGTGTCCGGCGTGGATGTCGTCAAGGCGGACGAAACCTGCGCCGACGAGGGCAAGAGCTGGGCCTGCGGCGCGCGCGCCAGGACAGCCTTCCGCGCTTTCCTGCGTGGCCGGGCGGTCGCCTGCACCGTGCCGCCCGAGGGCGGCCGCGACACCATTTCCGCTGAATGCCATATCGGCAATCAGGACGTCGGCCAGTGGCTGGTCGAGAATGGCTGGGCACGCGCCGCGCAAGGCGGTCCCTATGTCGAGGCCGAGAACAAGGCCCGCACGGCCAGGAAGGGTATTTTCGGCTCGGCGCCTGAGCTTGACGGTCTGCCGGCGCTGCCGGCCGCGTCAGATCCGGCGCCGGTTGCACCGGATTCGATCCTGCCGGCCGATGGCGGCGACGTTACGCCGCCAACTGACCAGCCAGCGCCCGCTCAATGAGCGCGCGTGTCTCGGCGATGCCGTAAAGCGCCGCGAACGAACCGAAGCGCGGCCCGCGCTCCTGGCCGATCAGCACCTGGTAGATCATCTGGAAGAAGGCGACCGACACGCCTGGCCCGCCTTCCGGGCTCTGCTTGGAGTGGTCCTGGTAGCGCTCGATCTTGCGCGCGACGTTGAGCGCCGCGTTCTGGATCGCCTCGCCGTCGGCGCCCTGCGGCAGCGCGCCGAGCGCGTCGGAAAGCTTGGCCAGCGCCTCGCGCTCCATCTCGTCGGCGGCACGGTAGACCTTGGTCGGCTTCACGAAGTCGTCGAAATAGCGGATCGCGTAGCCGGTCAGCCGGTCGAGTTCCGGATGCGTCTTCGGCGTCACGCCCGGCGCGTGCCGCGAGATGAAGCCCCACAGCACGGCCTTGTCATGCGCGTTGGAGGCGCTCACCAGGTTGAGCAGCAGCGCGAACGGTACCGGCAGGTCGATAGCCGGCGGGTTGCCGTCATGCATGTGCCATACAGGATTGCCGAGCCGCTCCTTCCAGTCCTGGCGCGGATAGGCGCCAAGGAAAGCGTAATACTCGTCAACCGCCTTCGGGATGACGTCGAAATAGAGCTTCTTCGCCTGCCGCGGCCGCTGGTACATATAGAGGCCGAGGCTCTCGGTCGGCGCGTAGGTCAGCCATTCGTCGATGGTCAGGCCATTGCCCTTCGACTTCGAGATCTTCTGGCCTTCCTCGTCGAGGAACAGCTCGTAGACGAAATGCTCCGGCGCGCGGCCCCCGAGGATGTTGCAGATGCGGTCGTAGATCCCGGCGTTGGTCTGGTGGTCCTTGCCGAACATCTCGAAGTCGACGCCGAGCGCCGCCCAGCGCATGCCGAAATCCGGCTTCCACTGCAGCTTCACATGGCCGCCGGTGACCGGCAGCGTCGTCTCCGTGCCTTCGTCGTCGAAGGTGACGGTGCCGGCCTTGGCGTCGACATTTATCATCGGCACGTAGAGCACGCGGCCGCTCTTCGGCGAGATCGGCAGGAACGGGCTGTAGGTCGCCTGGCGCTCCGGCCCGAGCGTCGGCAGCATCACGCCCATGATCTCGTCATAGCGCTCCGCGGCGCGCAGCAGCACCTCGTCGAAGCGGCCGGCCTTGTAATACTGCGTCGCGCTGGCGAATTCGTAATCGAAGCCGAACGTATCGAGGAAACGGCACAGCATCGCGTTGTTGTGGTCGGCGAAGCTCGCATAGTCGCCGCCGAACGGATTGGGCACCGAGGTCAGCGGCATATGCAGGCAGGGTTCCAGCGCCGCGCGGTCCGGCACGTTCTCCGGGATCTTGCGCATGCCGTCCATGTCGTCGGAGAAGCACAGAAGCTTGGTCTTGACCTTGTCCTGCGTCAGCACGCGGAAGGCGTGGCGCACCATGGTCGTGCGCGCCACCTCGCCGAACGTGCCGATATGCGGCAGGCCGGACGGGCCGTAGCCGGTCTCGAACAGCACGGTTTCGGGAAAATCCTTGCCCTTGTAGCGGGCGATGATCTTCTTGGCTTCCTCGAACGGCCAGGCTTTGCTCTCGGCCGCCGCGGCAAGCATCTCGGGATTGAGATCGATGATGTTTGATCCCGTCATGTCAAAGTTCCAGTCATGGCCGTCTGTGCGGCGGATAAGGTTTGTCGACCGGTCTCTAGGCGCGCGAGATCGGAGCGTCAACGATTTGCGGCGGTTTTCCTTGCGGCGCCACAATCGCGCTCTTACGTTCGAGCCTCACTTTCAAGGAGTTTTGAATGCCTTTGCTGACGCCGCACGAAGCCCTGATCCACCTGATGGTCATCACGTCGGCTTCCGATCGCGACATGACGGATGTCGAGCTGGCGCGGATCGGCGATGTCGTCCGCTCCTGGCCGGTCTTCGTCGATTTCAACCAGGACAGGCTAATTGCGGTGGCGCAGGCCTGCCAGAAGGCGCTGCACGACAAGGACGGGCTGGAAGGCGTGCTGGCGCGCGTCTCCGAAGCGCTACCCGAGCGGCTGCGCGACACTGCTTATGCCGCTGCCTTTGAAGTAGCCGCCGTCGATCTCGAAATGCGTATGGAGGAAGTCAGGGTGCTGCAGCTCATCCGCCTCAAGCTCGACCTCGACACGCTGACCGTCGCCGCGATCGCGCGTGCGGCGAAAGCCCGCCTGCGCACGCTCACCTGAAGAAGGCTGCAGACTTAAAAGAAGCTGACAGGAAAATAGCGCAGATAGAACTCGGCGAAGCTGCCTTTGATCGAGATCTCCTGCAGCGCATAGTCGAAGGCGGCGGCAAGCGCGGTGTCGCTCTTGCGGGTGGCGATCGTCATGCCCGAGCCCAGATATTCGGGCGCCAGATACGGACCGCCGGCGAAGCGGCAGCAACCGGCGGCGTCCGAACCGCCCAGCCAGAAGGCGAAGCGCATGCCGTCGCCGAAGGCGGCGTCGATCTTGCCGGCCTTGAGGTCGGCATAGAGGTCTTCCGGCGTGTCGAAGGTCACCACCTGGACGGTGTTGAAATAATCGCGCAGCATTTTCTCATGCGCCGAGCCGGCGACGACGCCGACCCGCTTGCTGCGCAATTTGTCGAGGATCGGCTCGGCGAAGGCCTTTGCCTTGGGCATGATGAAGCGGGCTGGAAATTGCATGTAGGAGCGCGAGAAGGCGTATTTCTCACGGCTCTCCGGCGTCGCGGCGATGCCGGCGATGATGGCCTCGCCTTCGCCTTTCTGGAGAGCGCCCTCCAGTTCGTTCCACGGCAAGGCCTGGACCTGGCATTTCTCGACGACGTCCAGTTCCGCGCAGATCGCCCGCGCCAGATCGATGTGGAAACCCGACAGCCGGCCAGCGCCATCGAGGAAGTTGAAGGGCGGAAAATCGGTGGTGGTGAGGAATCTGAGCCGCGGCAGCGCGGAGAGGTCGGGTTTCGGCAGCCGCTCCTTGGCGTCCCACAGCACCGGCACCTGCGGCTCCGCCGCCTGAGTCGCATCGGCGAGAAGCAACGCGCCGCCCACCAGCGACATCAGGGCCAGAAATATCCACCGCAAGATCACGATATGGCTCCGCGCCTGTCCCCGTTCCTCGGCTTTTCGTATGAAAATGGGGCAGGCACAACGGTTTTTGATTTCAGGCGGCCGAATTAAGCGTATGATTCGGCGTGTTTGCAAGTGACCTGCGTGCCGGAAGGGGGAAGCTACCGGCTTTGCTGAGGCAATTGCGACCCGAGGTTGATGGCGAAGGGGTGTTCGGGCATCTACCGTCGGCAATGAGAAAAATAGAAGCAACATGGGGTAGATGTTGCGATGGGCCTGTTTGACAGAACTCTGGAATACATAGACCAGTTGCAGCATGCTGGCACCGCGGCCGCGGTCTGCGAGAGGTTGCTCGGCGTCACCTCGAACTTCGGCCTGACCGCATTGATGGCGGGAACCGTGCCGCAGCCGGGCACGCCGCGTGGCCGGCAGAAACAGCATGTGATGCTTTGCGATTGGCCCGGCGATTGGCTGGAGCGCTATGTGGCGCGCAACTATGTCGACCACGATCCGGTCGTCAGTCACATGAAGCAGCTTCAGGCGCCGTTCCAATGGCGGGACGCTTCAAAAAACGCCCTGATCGACAAGAGCAGCGACGAAGTCATGGGCGACGCCCGCGAGTTCAAGCTGCGCGACGGCCTGGCATTTCCGCTGGTCACGCTCGACGGCCAGATCGTCATGGTCTCGCTGGGTGGCGAATCCGTTGACTTGTCGGATGCGGAATTCGGAATGGTGTCGCTCGCATCGACCTATGCGATCGGCCGCGCCATGCAACTGCACACCAAGGCCGAGAGCGTCATCGATCACATAGAATTGACGGCGCGTGAGCGGGAATGCCTGCAATGGGCCGCAGTCGGCAAGTCTGAATGGGAGATATCTCAAATTTTAGGCATCTCGGAACACACATCTGAGAAACATCTTCTTAACGCCAAGAGCAAACTGGGCGCAGCCAACCGGGTGCAGGCAGTCGCGGAGGCGATTAGACGTGGCTATATTAGCTAGGTCGGCCGTGCCGACCTAGAAATTCTTGCCTGCGCATTCGCGCAATATTTTAAGGGACATCACGGCCGTATCTTCCTCTTAAGCCTAGGAGACGGCTAATGCTTTTTGCCCTTACCACTCAGGAATTGATGGAACGTCCCGACCTCTGGGAGGCGGTCCATCGCTTGCGCTACAAGATCTTCGTCGAGGAGATGGGATGGACCGATCTTGATCGTCCGGACCAGCTCGAGATCGACCAGTTCGATCATGACGAGGCCGAGCACCACCTCGTCATCCGCAACGGCGAGCTGGCTGGCTACCAGCGGATGCTGCCGACCACACGGCCGCATCTGCTCACGGACGTGCTGTCGGATCTCTGTGAGGGACCGTCTCCCTCGGGGCCGAATGTCTGGGAACTGACCCGCTACGCGGTGGCTCCGGGTTTTCGCGACGGCAAGCGCGGCGTCTCGACGGTCGGCACCGAACTGATCGCCGGCTTCGTCGAATGGGGCCTCAAGCGCTCCGTCAATCAGGTCATCATCGAGTTCGAGCCGATGTGGGTGCTGCGGGCGCTGCAACTGCACTTCCTGGCAAAGCCGCTCGGCTACCAGCGCACCTATGGCAACCAGCAGGTCGTGGCGACGCTGCTCACCTTCACCGAGCATACGCTCGATGTCGTTCGGGCCCGCCGTAACCACCACCTGCCGGTGCTGAACCGGGGTTATCCCGGTCTGCTCGGCCTCAAGCAGGCTTCGTGATGGAGGCGGTCATGAGTTTCCATCCCGAACCGGAATTGCGCGGCCATACGCTGGTCGTCACCGTGTCCTCGCATGATGGCCGGCCGGTGCTCGACAGGCATGCCTATGCGAGCCTTGCCAGGACCTTGCACGAGGCAGCCGTCAATGACGAGGTCCGCGTCGTCATGCTGCGCGGCCTTGCCGGATGCTTCTGCCTTGGCGGCGACTTCTCGGAGTTCCTCGACGCCACCAAGCACCGAGAGCTGATCGCCGCCGTCACCGACATGTTCCGCATGTTGGCGACCTTCCCCAAGCCGGTCCTTGCCTGCGTCGACGGCGACGCCGTCGGTGTCGGCTGCACCATCCTGTTCCATTGCGACATGGTGATCGCTTCCCGGGGCAGCACCTTCAGGGTGCCGTTCGTCGATTTCGGCCTGGTGCCGGACGCGGCGACCAGCATCCTGGCACCACAGAAGCTCGGCTATGCCGGCGCCTTCCGCTTCTTTTGCCTGGGCGACACGCTGGGCGTCGAAGACGCCAAGGCGCTCGGCCTGGTCGGCGAGATCGTGATGCAAGGCAGCGCCGAGGAAGCGACGCTGGCGAGGGCGAAACAGCTGGCCAAGAAGCCCGTGGCGGCCCTGCTGCAGACGCGCAGCCTGCTCAAGGGCGACACGGACGTCTTGTGCGACCGCATCGACCACGAGATCACGCTGTTCCAGCAGGCGCTTCAGGATGACGCCACGCTGAAGCGGCTGCAGCGGATCGCCCGCCTGGCTGCCTGAGCGCCTGGCTTAAAAACCTCAGCGCCGCGCGAGCCGAAAGGCGCGCGGCGCTGTAATTCGTCCGGAACTGCGTAAAAACAAAGAGATAGGCGTTTCGCCGTTTCCATGAAACGGGGAAAAGCACTAGTCCTTCAGGAATTCCGGTCCCTCGCCGATGATCTTCTTGTCGGGCTTGCCGATGGCTTCGAGGTCGCGACCGTCATAGGGCAGGGAAAGCAGGATACGTTGCATCACCGCGAGCCGGGCGCGGCGCTTGTCGTTGGCCCGCACGGCGATCCAGGGCGAGAACTCCTTGTGCGTGCGCTCGATCATCTGGTCGCGCGCCCTGGTGTAGTCGTCCCACTTGCCGACGCCGGCGATGTCGATCGGCGAGAACTTCCAGTTCTTCAGCGGCGACCAACGGCGGTCATGGAACCGTTCGAGCTGGGTCTCGCGGCCGATGTTCAGCCAGAATTTGAAGAAATGGATGCCCTCGTTGGAGATCATCCGCTCGAAGTGCGGCGTCTCGTCGAGGAATTTCTCGTGCTGCTCCGGCGTGCAGAACCCCATGACCGGCTCGACGCCGGCGCGGTTGTACCAGGAGCGGTCGAAGGTGACGAACTCGCCCGAAGTCGGGAAATGGTCGACATAGCGCTGGTAATACCATTGCCCCGCCTCGGTCGGCGTCGGCTTGGTCAGGGCGACGTTGCGCGCCGTGCGCGGGTTCAAATATTGCCGCAGCACGAAGATCGTGCCGCCCTTGCCGGCCGCGTCGCGCCCTTCGAAAAGCGCCATCACCCGCTTGCCGGTGGCCTGCAGCCAGGCCTGGGCCTTGACCAGTTCGATCTGCAGAGACTCGAGTTCCTTTTCGTACTCCTCGCCTTTCATCTTCTTGTCGTAAGGATAGCCGCCGGCGGTGAGCTTGTTGTCCTCGATCCAGTCCGGGAGCACCGGATTGTCGATGTCGAACTCGCGCTCCTTGCCGCCGATCTTGATCTTGATCGGTGCGGTGGCCGGCACCGCTTCAGCCGTTTCCTTGGCCTTTTTCATCCAGACGAACCTTTCCAGTTTGCGGACTCATGCTATGGAGCCTGTGCAGCGCAGCGCGCATTCGGGTGCAAAAACGCTGTAGCATTTTGATTTTGCGCATGAACCTTCGCGAAAATCGATCCTGATTTTCACGGTCCCATGCGTCAGGCCGGTCCAGCGAGCCGCTGGCCGGTCGAACGGGATGCGGGGTGGCGCGGGCCTATGGCAGAGACGGGCGCGGGACAAAACAACAGGGGGCAGGCCTTGGCGGCGCGGCTGTCACGCAACCGCTGGCTGCTTGGCGCGGGTGTTCTCGCGGTCCTTGCCGTTTATTTTTTCGCCGGCGTCTCCGTCTATGTGCTGATGCTGGCCCTGGCCGCGCTGCCGGCCGCCGCGATGCTGCCGGCAAATGCCGAACGCCAGCCAGCCGATACGGGAGCAGCGATCGAGGCAAGCGGGCTGCAGCGGCTCTCCGGCGAGTATCTGGCGGCCGCGGTCGCCGATCCGCTCATCATATTCGATCGCTCCGCCGCCATGGTTCACGCCAACGCCGCCGCCTTCGCCGCCTTCGGCGGGCTGGCTCCGGGGATGTCGCTGGCATTGAAGTTTCGCGCGCCGGAAATGCAGGCGCTGCTCGACGGCATTCTGTCGGGTCAGGTCGCCGCCGATGCGGTCGACTACACCGAGAAGCTGCCGGTGGAGCGGACATATCGGGTCAGCGCGTCCACGGTCGGCCATGCCACCGGCCTTTACGTGCTGGTGTTCAAGGATCAGAGCGAGACGCGTCGCATCGATCGCATGCGAGCCGATTTCATCGCCAATGCCAGCCATGAGCTGCGCACGCCGCTCGCCTCGATCGCCGGCTTCATCGAGACGCTGCGTGGGCCGGCCCGCAACGATCCGGCGGCGCGCGACCAGTTCCTGCAGATCATGCAGAACCAGACCGGCCGCATGGCCCGCCTGATCGACGATCTGCTCTCGCTGTCGCGGTTGGAGATGAAACCCTATCTGAGGCCGGGCACGGAGGTCGATCTTCGCCAGACGATCGATAGCGTCATCGATTCGCTCGGGCCGCTGGCCGGTGAGAACGGCGTCGTCATCGAGCGGGAGTTCGCCAACGGGCCGCTCGTCGTTCCCGGCGATCGCGACGAACTGTTCCAGGTCTTCGAGAATCTCCTAGAGAACGCCTGCAAATACGGCCAGTCAGGTGGGCATGTCACCGTATCGATCGCCGGCGGCGAGGATAGCCAACAGCCGGGCTTCGACGTCACGATAAGGGACTATGGTCCGGGCATTGCCGAAGAACACATCCCGCGCATCACCGAGCGCTTCTACCGCGTCGATGTCGAAAACAGCCGCACCCAGAAAGGCACCGGGCTTGGCCTTTCGATCGTCAAGCATATATTGACCCGTCATAACGCAAGATTGTCGATCAAGTCGGAAGTCGGCAAGGGCGCGGCGTTCACGGTTCATTTGCCGGCTCGCTGATCGTGTATCGGTTGCCAACCGGGATTTTCTTCTTTCTGTCATGCGGTTCGCGTATCAGCGACGGATTGAGGGAACGCACCAGCCGGCACAAACCGGGAAGGCATATCCATGCAGTCCGTCCATATCGCCAGTGCCTATGATGAAGAGCTGAAGTTCCTATCGAAGCGCATCGCTGCGATGGGCGGCCATGCCGAGCGCATGGTCGAACAGGCGGTCGCGGCCCTGGTGAATGTCGACCATGGCCTCGCGCAGAAGGTCATCCAGGACGATCTCGTCCTCGACGAAGGACAGCGCGAGATCGACGACAAGGCCATCATCATCATCGCCAGGCGCCAGCCGATGGCGACGGACCTGCGCGAGATCGTCGGCGCGATCCGCATCTCGGCCGATATCGAGCGCGTCGGCGACCTGGGCAAGAACGTCGCCAAGCGCGTGGCCTCGGTCGACGGCCGCCAGCCGAATAGCCTTTTCCGCGGCCTGGAGGCCCTTGCCAATCTGGCGCTGACGCAGCTCAAGGAAGTGCTCGACGTCTATGCCTCGCGCTCGGTCGAGAGGATCGGCCTCGTGCGCGATCGGGACGACCAGATCGACGCCATGTACACCTCGCTGTTCCGCGAGCTTTTAACCTACATGATGGAAGATCCGCGCAACATCACGCCCTGCACGCATCTTCTGTTCTGCGCCAAGAACATCGAGCGCATCGGCGACCACGCGACCAACATCGCCGAGACGATCTATTACATCGTCACCGGCGACCAGATGCCGGCCGATCGGCCGAAAGGCGACAAGACCGACAAGGTCGTGCTTCCCGCCACGGTGCCGGCTAAGTGAACCGGCGCCTCTCGAACGGCTTCCTGATTTAGGATAAGCTCCTCCAGACACAGCGATTTTGTCAGTCGCAGTCTCGGGAGGTTTGCGATGGAACAAGTTCGGAACCTGACCCCGGCCCCAACGTCGGGCATCATTGCATCCAGCGTCTATTCGGGCGGCAAGCGCGTCGCCGACATCGCCGTCGAACAAGCCGGCGAATGGGCGGCAAAACCCGGCCATGTCGTCTGGATCGGCCTGCTCGAGCCCGATCGCAACCTGCTGCTCCGGGTGCAGGCGCAATTCCACCTGCATGATTTGGCGATCGAGGATGCCGAGCATCCGCATGCACGCCCGAAGATCGAGCAATATGGCGACGCCCTCTTCATCGTTGCCCGCACCGCGCAATTGATCGACGGCCGCGTCACGTTCGGCGAGACTCATCTGTTCGTCGGCGCCGGCTACATCGTCAGCGTCCGGCACGGCCCGTCGACCTCCTACGCCGCCGTGCGCCAGCACTGGGAGAGCTGCCCGCATTCGCTCGCCAAGGGCGAGGACTTCGTCCTCTACGCCATCCTCGATTTCATCGTCGACAATTACATGCCGGTGCTGGAGCAGATCGAGGACGAGGTCGAGGCGATCGAGGACAAGGTGCTTTTGAAGCCGATGACCGGTTCCGATATCGAGCGGCTTTACATGCTGCGCCGCGATCTGCTGCGCCTGCGCAATGCGGCGCTGCCGCTGGTCGAGGTCTGCCGTCGGCTGACCAGTGCCGAGTTGCCGCAGATCCATGCCGCCATGCATCCGCTGTTTCGCGACGTGACCGACCATATCCGCACCGTGCAGGAAAAGATCGACTCACTGCGCGAGGTTCTGGCCTTCGCCTTCGAAGCCAGTCTGCTGGTCGGGCAGAGCCAGGAAACCGCAATATCCAAGAAGCTCGCCTCATGGGCCGCCATTCTGGCGGTGCCCACGGCCTTCGCAGGCATCTACGGCATGAACTTCTCCGACATGCCGGAACTGAAGATGGAATACGGTTATCCAATCATCCTGCTGGTGATGGCCGCGATCTGCTCGTTCCTGTACTGGCGGTTCAAGAAGAATGGGTGGCTGTGAAATATGGGAGTAAGGGAGTAGGGCAGTAAGGGAGTAGGTAATAGGGAGCGACTGACTGCGAAACGTAGCGCATGAAGCGCTCTTTCCCCTACTCCCCTACTCCCCTACTGCCTTACTCCCCTATTCCCCTATCTTGCCCTGCGCCGCTCCCCCGCCGGCTGGAACGCCACCCGGGAATGATACTTGCAATAGGGTCCCATTTCGGCGGCGTCGTTGCCGCAGAAGTTGAAGTCTTCAGACAGCGGATCGCCGTTCGGCCATTTGCAGGTGCGTTCGGTCAGCTCGACGAGCTGCAGATGCCGCGAGATCGGCACGACCACGTTCTCGACCGGTCGGATATAGTGGCGCGCGACCGGCTCTGCGTCGAACTGCACCTGCAGCGCGGTGGCGCCGATGGTGGCCGTCACGTGACGCGTAGCACTTGCGGCGCGGGTCACCGATTTCTGCATTGTGGCGCCTTGCGTCGCCTTTTTCTGGCGCGCCGGGGCGGCCGTCGCGCGGCCGCGGCCCGACAGCTTCAGGCGATGCACTTTGCCGATGACAGCGTTGCGGCTCACTCCGCCAAGCTGTGCGGCAATCTGGCTGGCGCTCAGGCCCTCCGACCACAGTTTCCTGAGAAGTTCTACCCGCTCGTCAGTCCAGTTCATGGGGCCGCGCTCCTGCTGAGGCGTGCGGTAGTCAGAATCCGTTCCCGACCCGGCTCCCGCCGGGCAAACGACACCACATATACCGGGTGATTAGGTCCGCCGCACGAAATCTAGTTATTTCTCGACTACAAATACCTTATGCGCTGACTCGGTGACAAGAGTCCCCAGGGCAACACGATTCGGTTTTTTCGGTTTTCCCCAACTTGCCGGTCTACTTATGAGCCGGCGTGGCGTCGGAGGTTCGCCACGCGCTTCTGCGTGACGTTTTCGTTGACTTCATGGCCGAAAAACATGATAAGCCGCAAAGGCCGCCGCATTGGCGGCTTTTTTGATTTCCGGTTCCGGAGACGCATATAATGAGCGGTTCGGCGCTTTACGAGACCTTTGCTCGCGCCCCCCTGGCTTTCGACCGCGGGGAGGGGACCTGGCTGATCACCGACAAGGGCGAGCGATATCTCGACTTCGCGGGCGGCATCGCGGTGAATTCGCTGGGCCACAGCCACCCGCATCTGGTGGCGGCGCTCACCGAGCAGGCCGCCAAGCTGTGGCACGTCTCCAATCTCTATGAGATCCCGGAACAGCGCCGGCTGGGCGAGCGGCTGTCCGAAGCGACCTTTGCCGACAAGGTGTTCTTCACCAATTCCGGCGCCGAGGCGCTGGAATGCGCCATCAAGACGGCCAGGCGCTATCAATTCGTCAAGGGCCATCCCGAGCGTTTCCGCATCATCACGTTCGAGGGCGCCTTTCACGGCCGCACGCTGGCGACGATCGCCGCCGGCGGCCAGTACAAATATCTCGAAGGCTTCGGCCCGAAGGTCGAGGGGTTCGACCAGGTGGCTTTCGACGACATCGACGCCGCGGAAAAGGCGATTACGCCGGAGACCGCGGCAATCCTGATCGAGCCGGTGCAAGGCGAGGGCGGCATACGGCCGGTGCCGACGCAGTCCTTGAAGCGGCTGCGGCAACTCTGCGACAAGCATGGCCTGCTGTTGATCTTCGACGAGGTCCAGTGCGGCATCGGCCGCACCGGCAAGCTGTTCGCGCATGAATGGACAGGCGTCACACCCGACCTGATGGCGATCGCCAAGGGCATCGGCGGCGGCTTCCCGATGGGCGCCTGCCTTGCCACCGACGAGGCGGCGACCGGCATGACGGCCGGCGTGCACGGCACCACCTTCGGCGGCAATCCGTTGGCGATGGCCGTCGGCAACGCCGTGCTCGACATTGTCCTGGCCGACGGCTTCCTCGAGGACGTGCAGCGCAAGGCGCTGCTTCTGAAGCAGGGCCTTGCGGCGGTGGCCGATGAATTCCCCGATGTCATCGAGGGCATCAGGGGAACCGGCCTTATGCTCGGCCTGAAATGCGCCATGCCCAACACCAAGGTGAACATGGCGCTGCGCGACCAGCACCTGCTTGCCGTGCCGGCGGGCGACAACGTCATCCGCCTCCTGCCGCCGCTCACCGTCACCGACGAGGAGATCGGCGAGGCGCTGGAGCGCATTCGCGGTGGCGCCAAGAGCCTGACCGACGCGATTGCGGCCGAAGCCGCCAAATAATTTCTGGAACCTGCCGATGAGTGTTCGCCACTTCACCGATCTATCCGCCGTTTCCGCAGGCGACCTGCGCATCATGCTGGACGACGCGGTGGCGCGAAAGACCAGGCTCAAGGCGGGCGAGCGTTCAAAACCGCTCGATGGCAAGGTGCTGGCCATGATCTTCGACAAGCCGTCGACGCGCACGCGCGTTTCCTTCGATGTCGGCATGCGCCAGCTCGGCGGCGAGACTATCATGCTGACCGGCACCGAGATGCAGCTCGGCCGGTCGGAGACGATCGCCGACACGGCAAAGGTGCTGTCGCGTTACGTCGACGCCATCATGATCCGCACCACCTCGCATGACCGGCTGCTGGAGCTCACCGAGAACGCCACCGTTCCGGTGATCAACGGGCTGACCGACGACACGCACCCCTGCCAGCTCATGGCTGACATCATGACCTTTGAGGAACATCGCGGACCGGTGGCCGGCAAGACCTTCGCCTGGACCGGCGACGGCAACAATGTGCTGCATTCGCTCCTGGAAGCCTCGGCGCGGTTTCGCTTCAATCTCAATGTCGCGGTGCCGGAAGGCAGCGAACCGTTCGAGAAATATGTCGACTGGTCGAAAGCCAATGGCGGCAAGGTCCGGTTTTCCAGGTCCGCCGAGGAGGCCGTCGACAAGGCCGACTGCGTCGTCACCGACAGCTGGGTCTCGATGGGCCAAGAGCATCGCGCCCGCGGCCACAACGTCTTCCTGCCCTATCAGGTCAATGTGGCGCTGATGGCAAAGGCCAAGCCCGATGCTTTGTTCATGCACTGCCTGCCGGCGCATCGCGGCGAGGAGGTCACCGACGAGGTGATCGACGGGCCGCATTCGGTGGTCTTCGACGAGGCCGAGAACCGGCTGCACGCCCAGAAGGCGGTGCTGGCTTGGTGCCTGGGCGCTTGAGAGGAGCCGACCTGACCGCTTCCGGCCCGATCGGGCTCAACTTGATCTGGGGATATGTGATGCCTATTTGCGGGCCATCACGTAAATTGAACGCGCTTCGACGCATGCGGCTCATCGGGTTGCATGGCTGCGCCCCGGAGTTTTGTCATGTTGGAAACCCAGACCTTGGCTGAGCATAAACCCCAACTCGGTGAATTTGGCTTCGCCGGCGACGATCACGTCGTGCCTTACGAGGTCGCGCCGCTCGATGTGCGCGGCCGCACCGTGCAGCTCGGGCCGATGCTCGACGCTATTTTGAGCCGCCACAATTACCCAGAACCGGTCGCCCGCCTACTGGCGGAAGCCTGCGTGCTCACCGTGCTGCTCGGCACCTCGCTGAAGTTCGAAGGCAAGTTCATCCTGCAGACCCGCACCGACGGTCCGGTCGACATGCTGGTGGCCGATTTCACCACGCCGCATGCGCTGCGCGCCTATGCGCGTTTCGATGCCGACCGGCTGCAGGCGCTGACCGCCGCCGGCGAGACCTCGCAGCAGACGCTGCTCGGCAACGGCGTCCTGGCTCTAACCATCGACCAGGGCGCGCATACGCAGCGCTACCAGGGCATCGTCCAGCTCGACGGCACCTCGCTGGAGGATGCCGCGCGTACCTATTTCCGGCAGTCGGAGCAGATCCCGACCGAGATCAAGATGTCGGTCGCCAAGCTGGTCACGCCCGGCCCGGCGGGCGCACGCGAGCAGTGGCGCGCCGGCGGCATCCTGGCGCAATTCCTGCCGCAATCGCCGGAGCGCATGCGCGTTCCCGATATTTCCGGTGGCGACGGCGATCCGCGTGACGTTGCGGACCACCCGGCCGACAATTCCTGGCAGGAGTTGCTGGCGCTGCTCGGCACGATCGAGCCGACCGAGTTGATCGACCCGACCGTGGGCGCCGAGCGGCTGCTTTACCGGCTGTTCCACGAACATGGCGTGCGCGTCTTTCGCGGCGTGCCGGTCGCCGACCAGTGCTCCTGCTCGCGCGACAAGATCCGCGGCATTCTCGAAGGCTTTTCGGCCCAGGAGATCAAGGACTCGACCGAGGACGGCGGCATCCACGTCGCCTGCGAGTTCTGCTCGACGCAATACGACTTCGACCCGGCCGAATTCGTGAAGTAGGAACCTTTCCTTCTCCCCGTTTCACGGGGAGAAGGTGTCACGAAGTGACGGATGAGGGGCGGCGCCTTGGTTGGTGGTGATAGCGACACGCTGGCGACGCGGTCGTCTGCCTCAAAAAATCCCAGAAGTTTGGCGCTGCCCCTCATTGCCCTTCCGGGCATTTCTCCCGTGGACGGGGAGAAAGACGCTGTCGCCTAATTCACCGTGCGCCTTGTCCCCGGCATATCGAGCGAGAAAGCCGGAATGGCGATATCGAACGTCTCGCCGCGGCCGTTGCGCATCGTGTAATGGCCGACCATGATGCCCGACGGCGTCGAGAGCGGGCAGCCCGAGGTGTACTGGTAGCTGTCGCCGGGATTGAGTTCCGGCTGGTCGCCGACGACGCCGGCGCCGCGCACCTCCTCGACCCGGCCCCGACCATCGGTGATGTGCCAGTAGCGCGACACAAGCTGCACGAACTCGTCGGAGCGGTTGTCGATCGTCACCTGATAGCCCCAGACATAGCGGTTCTCGGACGGATCGGAGCGATCCTCCAGATAGAAGGGCCTGACCAGCACTTCGATGTTGCGCGTCACTGCGCGATACATGGGCCACTCCGGTTGCCGCTGCGGAACATTCGTTGCGCTTCGCTGTTGGACGCGCAACGCCGACCATCCTGCCAGCCTTGTAGCGCACGTGCCGAAAAACAATGTCATTTAAGTGACACATGACAATGTTGGTGTGCACAAACCGTGCCGGGCGACTCGGGCGCTCTGTAACTGATGAAATGGGCGCATGCGGCCGAGAGCAATTCCAGGAAAAGTGTGAGCAGTTTTCCCTCCGGAATTGCGTGAAAACAAAGAGATAGAGAGTGACCAGATCTCGATGGAACTGACTATCGCAGCCGGCCTGGCTTCGTCAGCCCTTCTTCTGTCCAATCTCACCAGTATCCTGCTCGCCGCGTCGCGGCTGAAATGGCGGCATGTCATTGCGCCGCCCGTCGGCGCACAGCCGGTCTCGATCATCGTGCCGTCGCGCGGCGTCGAGCCGTTCACGCAGGAGACCCTGCAGCGCGCCTTCTCGCTCGATTGGCCGCGCTACGAGCTGATCTTCTGCGTCGCGCATGCCGAAGACCCGGTGGTCAAACTGATCGATGCGGCGATCGCGCGCTATCCGAAGATGCCGGCGCGACTCCTGATCGGCGACGACCGCGTCAGCGCCAACCCCAAGCTCAACAACTGCATCAAGGGCTGGCAGGCTGCGCGGCACGATTGGGTGGTCCTTGCCGATTCCAATGTTCTGATGCCGAAGGACTATATCCAGCACCTGATGGCGGCATGGCGCCCGGATACCGGCCTCGTCTGCTCGACGCCGATCGGCTCGCGGCCGGATGGGTTTTGGGCCGAAGTCGAATGCGCCTTCCTCAACACGCTGCAGGCGCGCTGGCAGTATGCCGGCGAGGCGCTTGGGCTCGGCTTCGCCCAAGGCAAGAGCATGCTGTGGAACAAGCCGATGCTCGATGCCAATGGCGGTATCCAGGCTTTGGCCGCCGAGATCGCCGAGGACGCGGCCGCCACCAAGCTGGTCAACAGCCTGGGCCTGCGCGTCAATCTCGTCGCTTCGCCTTTCGAGCAGCCGCTCGGCCAGCGCCGGCTCGCCGAGATATGGTCGCGCCAGGCGCGCTGGGCGCGGCTGCGCCGCGTCACCTTCCCGCTGTTCTTCGCGCCGGAGATCCTGACCGGCGCCGCGGTGCCGCTGCTGCTGGCGCTGATTGCGGCGGCAAGCGCCGGCGTCAGCCTGCCCACGACGGCCTTGGGCGTGCTGGCGATCGCCTACCTGCCGGAATGCCTGCTGGCCTTTGCGAAGGGCTGGTACCTGTCGCCGCGCAGCGTCACCGCGATGCTCACGCGCGACGCGATGCTGCCCGCCATCTGGGCGCGCGCCTGGTTCGGCGGCGCCGTCGAATGGCGCGGCAACGCCATGACCATCCGCACCAAGGCGATGACCGAACTGGAAGAGCTTGCCTAATGCATGTCGCGCAAAAGTGTGCATCGGTTTTGCGATAACGACATGCATGAAACAAAGCCTCAAAGCGCGTCGCCTGAATCCGCTTCAGCGCGACGCGCTTTAAGGTCCTGTGTAGTGACGGTCGCCGCTACAGGTCTTATTTGGCCGCCTTCAGCGCCTGCTCGATGTCCTCCAGCAGGTCGTCGGCGTCCTCCAGGCCGACGGAGAGCCTGAGCGTGCCCGGCCCGATGCCGAGTTCGGCCCGCGCGTCGTCGCTCAGGTTCTTGTGCGTGGTCGTCGCCGGATGGGTGATCAGGCTCTTGGCGTCGCCGAGATTGTTCGAGATCAGCACGATGTCGAGCGCGTTCTGAAAGGCGAAGGCCGCCTGCTTGCCGCCCTTGACGTCGAGGCAGATCAGCGTCGAGCCACCCGACATCTGCTTCTTGACGACATCCGCCTGCGGATGATCGGCCCGGCCCGGATAGATGACGCGGGCTATCTCCGATCGGCCGGCGAGGAAATCCGCGATCTTGCCGGCGCTCTCGGTCTGCTGGCGCACGCGCAACGGCAGCGTCTCCAGCCCTTTCAACAGCGTCCAGGCGTTGAACGGCGACAGGCTGGGACCGGTGTGGCGGAAATAGTCGTGCAGGTTTTCGTCGATCCATTTCTTGTCGGACAGGATGACGCCGCCGAGGCAGCGGCCCTGACCGTCTATGTGCTTGGTCGCCGAATAGACGACGATATGGGCGCCGAACTGCAGCGGCTTCTGCTGCAGCGGCGTGGCGAAGACATTGTCGACGATCAAGCGCGCGCCGATGGAATTGGCGAGCTTGGCAACCGCGGCGATGTCGACCACTTCCAGCGTCGGATTGGTCGGGCTTTCGAGGAAAAACAGCTTGGTGTTCGGCCTTATCGCCTTTTCCCAATTGGTGATGTCGGTGCCGTCGACCAGTGTCGCCTGGATGCCGTAGCGCGGCGCCAGCGTCTCGACTACCCAGCGGCAGGAGCCGAACAGGGCACGCGCCGCAACGATATGGTCGCCGGCCTTGGCGCTGCACAGCAACGCGGCCGAGACGGCCGCCATGCCGGAAGCGGTGGCGCGGGCATCCTCGGCGCCTTCGAGCGCGCACATGCGCTTTTCGAACATGTCGACCGTCGGGTTGGCGTAGCGCGAATAGATGAAACCGGGCTCCTCGCCCTTGAAGCGGGCTTCCGCGGCTTGCGCGGTCTCATAGACATAGCCCTGGGTGAGATACATCGCCTCGGATGTCTCGCCGAAGCCGGAACGCAGCGTTCCGTCATGCACGAGTGCCGTCTGAGGTTTCCAGTTGCGCTTCTTGGTGCTCATAGCCCTGCTTCCAGACACAAAAAAACCGGCCGCGAAGTCGCAACCGGTCCATATAGCCTTGCGGCTCGACGGTCCTTTAGCGACTTGTTTAACGTGGCTGCAAGCCGACCGGCCAAATCACCACGGGATAACGACCCTTTAGACCCGCGCCGCGCTTGCGTCAATTGCCGGCTTCATTAAGAGGTTTGTACCAGCAGAGCGGAGTAAGACTTTGCGGCAGACAGGCATTCTTCCCGACCAGGATATTTCCGCGCTGTTCCAGTCCGGTGCGCTGAAGTCGCCGCGCGCGCTGGACGCTGACCAGATCCAGCCGGCCAGCCTTGACCTGAGGCTCGGCGACACGGCCTTCCGCGTGCGAGCCTCGTTCCTGCCGGGGCCCGATCATCGGGTCGCCGACAAGCTCGAGCGGCTGAAGTTGCATGAATTCAGCCTCGCCGAGGGCGCGGTGCTGGAGACGGGTTGCGTTTACATCGTGCCGCTGCTCGAAAGCTTGGCGCTGCCCTCGAATGTGTCCGCTTCCGCCAATCCCAAGAGCTCGACCGGGCGGCTCGACATCTTCACCCGGGTGATGACCGATCGCGGCCACGAGTTCGACAAGATCGCCGCCGGCTATCACGGGCCGCTCTATCTCGAAGTCAGCCCGCGCACCTTCCCGATCGTCGTGCGGGCCGGCTCGCGGCTGTCGCAGATCCGTTTCCGCACCGGCAACGCGGTGCTTTCGGAGAGCGAGCTGCACGACCTTCACCGCGCCGAGATGCTGGTCGCCACCGAGCCGCCCAATATTTCAGGCGGTGGCATCGCGCTCTCCATCGACCTCGACGGCGACAAGGACGGCCTTGTCGGCTACCGCGGCAAGCACCACACCGGCCTGGTCGATGTCGACAAGCGTGCCGCGCAGGATGTCGTCGATTTCTGGGAGCCGATTTACAAGAGCGGCGCCGGCGAACTCGTGCTCGACCCCGACGAATTCTACATCCTAGTCTCGCGCGAAGCGGTGCACGTGCCGCCGCTCTACGCCGCCGAGATGACGCCCTTCGATCCGCTGGTCGGCGAGTTCCGCGTCCACTATGCCGGCTTCTTCGACCCGGGCTTCGGCCATTCCGCCGCCGGCGGCAGCGGCAGCCGGGCGGTGCTGGAAGTGCGCAGCCACGAGGTGCCGTTCATCCTCGACCACGGCCAGATCGTCGGCCGTCTCGTCTACGAGCACATGCTGCAGCGCCCGCAGGCTCTTTACGGTACCGATCTCGGCTCGAACTACCAGGCGCAGGGCCTGAAGCTCTCCAAGCATTTTCGCGCCGCGCGCTAAGGTCTGAACTGCTGATCTCCCCCTTGGGGGAGGTCACGCTCTCACAACGCCTTCACCGCCACCTTGACCGGCTTTTCGATCTCCAGCGGGTTGCGCAGCGGCAGGCCGAAATCCTTTGCCTCGATCTCGAACGTATCGCCGGCCTCGGTCCTGATGCCATCGGCGAAGGACAGCGTCGCCGTGCCGAACATATGCACATGCACGTCGCCCGGCTGGCGGAAGGCCGAATATTTGAAATGATGGTGCTCGAGATTGGCGATGGTGTGCGACATGTTCGCTTCGCCGGACAGGAACGGCTTTTCCCACAAAAGCTTGCCGTCGCGCCAGATGCGCGATCCGCCGCGGATGTCGGCCGGCAGGTCGCCGATCAGGATCTCCGGACCGAACGAAGCGTTGCGCAGCTTGGAGTGGGCGAGGAACAGGTAGTTCACCCGCTCCGTCACGTGGTCGGAGAATTCGTTCGACAGCGTGAAGCCGACACGGAACGGCGCGCCGTCGTCGCCGATCACATAGATGCCGGCGATCTCCGGCTCCTCGCCGCCGTCCTGCGCAAAGGCCGGCGACATCAGGGGCGCGCCGGGAGCCACCGCCATCGTGCCGTTGCCTTTGTAGAACCATTCAGGCTGCACGCCGACCTGTCCCTTGGCGGGCTTGCCGCCTTCGAGCCCCATGCGGAACATCTTCATGGAATCGGTGAGCTCCTCCTCGCCGCCCTCGCTGAGCTTCTTGTGCATGGAATCGCGCGTCGCCGCGGAGCCGAGATGCGTCAGGCCGGTGCCGGTGAGATGCAGATGCGCGGGATCGGGGTGGTTGATCGGCGACACCAGCCTGCCCCTCTTGTAGGCGGCATCGAGATCGACCGTCTCGCCATAGCCCTTGCGCTCGATCAGCGCTTCGAGCCCGGTGCCGGTGCGCGCGGCCTCCATCGCCAGCGAATAGACGCTGCGCGCGCCGTTGATGATCCTTGTCTTGCCGCCGCCGTTGCGGGCGACGACGCGGATCGTCTCGGCGTCGTCGAGGATCTGGGAGATCAGCATGTTGAAATCCTCTCTCATTTTGCCGGCCGCCCGCGGGCAAGCCTTGACTGGCGCGGCGCGGAGCAATCCCCGCCACGGTTGAAACGCTTCGTCCGGATTGCGTTCGCGAGCCCGGGTCCTTGCTGGACTCTCGGCGCCGACGGGTTGCCGGCAGCTTCGCGATCTGAAACCCGTATGCCTCCTTAAATCCGCTTCCGGCCTTCAGGCCTTGTTCTTGTTGTAGACGTCGAAGATGACGGCGCCGAGCAGCACCAGGCCCTTGACCACCTGCTGCCAGTCGACATTGACGCCCATGATCGACATGCCGTTGTTCATCACGCCCATGATGAAGCCGCCGACGACGGCGCCGATCACCTGTCCGACGCCGCCCATCGCCGAGGCGCCGCCGATGAAGACGGCCGCGATGACGTCGAGCTCGCTGCCGAGACCGGCCGCCGGCACGGCCTGGCCGAGGCGCGCCGCGATGATCAGGCCGCCCAGCGCCGAAAGCACGCCCATGTTGATGAAGACCAGCAGCGTCAGCCTCTCGGTGTTGATGCCCGAAAGCTGCGCGGCCTTGGCGTTGCCGCCCATGGCGTAGATGCGGCGGCCGATGGTCATGCGCTTGGTGACGAAGACGAACAGCGAGATCAGCACGCCCATCACCAGGAGCACGACCGGCAGGCCCCTGTAGCTCGCGAACTGGAAGACCAGGAACAGCGCCAGCGCGCTGCCGACCAGCGTCTTGACGACGAACAGCGGGAAAGGCTCCGCCTCATAGCCATGCCGCTCGCGCTTGCGCCGCGTCCTGAAGCCGAAATAGGCGTAGGCGAGCACCGCGACCAGACCCAGCACGATCGTCGTCATGTGCAGCGTCAAGCCGCTGCCGACGATGGTCTTGCCGGCGGCATTCACCGTCGGCGGGATCAGCGTCAGCGGGCCGATGACGTCCGGGATGAAGCCGGAGCTCAGCGCCTTGAAGTCGGGCGGAAGCGGGCCGACCGAAGAGCCGCCGCCGAGCAGCGCTTGGCAGATGCCGCGGAAGATCAGCATGCCCGCCAATGTCACGATGAAGCTCGGTATCCGGTGATAGGCGATCCAGTAGCCTTGCGCGGCGCCGATGAGGCCGCCGACGATCAGGCAGATGATCGAAACCACCAGCGGATTCGAGAATATCCCGAGCGGCCAGATCACCATCATCATCGCGGCGAGCGCGCCGATGAAACCGGCGACCGATCCCACGCTGAGGTCGATATAGCCGGCGACGATGACCAGGAGCATGCCGAGCGCCATCACGATGATGAACGAGTTCTGCTGCACCAGATTGCTGAGGTTGACCGGTTTGAACAGCGTTCCCGACGTCGTGTACTGGAAGAACAGCATGATGACGATCAGCGCGATGATCAGGCCGTATTCGCGCAGATTCGTCGTCAGCGCCGAGACGGCGATGCGCTGTCCCTGCTTGACGTCCTCGGCGACGCCGCTTTGCGGCGCGGGAGCGCTGTCTGTGCTCATGATGCTTTTCCTTCTCCGCGAACGATGGCGCGCATGATTTTTTCCTGGCTTGCGTCGCTTGCCGCCATTTCGCCGACGATACGCCCTTCATTCATGACATAGATGCGGTCGGAGATGCCGAGCAGTTCAGGCATTTCCGATGAGATGACGATGATCGCTTTGCCCTCGGCGGCGAGGCGCGCGATGATCGTATAGATTTCGTACTTCGCGCCGACGTCAATGCCGCGGGTCGGCTCGTCCATGATCAAAACCTCCGGATCGGCGAACAGCCATTTGGACAGCACCACCTTCTGCTGGTTGCCGCCCGAAAGGTTGCCGGTGAGCTGGTAGACGCTGGAGGCGCGGATATTGGTCTTCTTGCGATAGTCGTTGGCGACGCTCATCTCGCGCATGTCGTCGATGACGCCGCGGCTCGAAACGCCGCCCAGATTGGCCAAAGTCACATTGTGCTTGATGTGGTCGATGAGGTTGAGGCCGTAGGTCTTGCGGTCCTCGGTGACATAGGCGATGCGGTTCTCCACCGCCTTGCTCACTGTCGAAAGATCGAGCGGCTTGCCCCTGAGCAGCACCTCGCCGCTGATGCGCCGACCGTAGGTGCGGCCGAACAGGCTCATAGCGAATTCGGTACGGCCGGCGCCCATCAGCCCGGCGATGCCGACAACCTCGCCCTTGCGCACATTGATATTGATGTTCTTGATCACCTGCCGCTCGGCATGGATCGGGTGGTAGACCGACCAGTCCTTGACCTCGAAGATGACCTCGCCGATCTTCGGCTCGCGCGGCGGGTAGCGGTCGTCGAGCGAGCGGCCGACCATCGAGGTGATGATGCGGTCTTCCGAGATGTCCTTCCTCGGCAGGGTCTCGATGGTGCGCCCGTCGCGGATCACCGTCACCTTGTCGGCGACGCGGTTCACCTCGTTGAGCTTGTGCGAGATCAGGATCGAGGTCATGCCCTGGCGCTTGAACTCGAGCAGGAGGTCGAGCAGCGCCTGGCTGTCCTTTTCGCTGAGCGACGCCGTCGGCTCGTCGAGGATCAGAAGCTTCACTTCCTTGCTCAGCGCCTTGGCGATCTCGACCAGCTGCTGCTTGCCGACGCCGATGTTGGTGATCAGCGTCTTGGGGTCTTCCTTGAGGCCGACCTTCTTGAGCAGGGCGCTGGTGCGCGTCTCGTTGGCGTCCCAGTCGATGACGCCGTAGCTGGCGTGCTCGTTGCCGAGGAAGATGTTTTCCGCGATCGACAGCATCGGCACCAGGGCAAGCTCCTGGTGGATGATGACGATGCCGATATGCTCGCTATCGTGAATGCCTTTGAAATTGCATTCCTGGCCGCGGAAGATGATCTGGCCGTCATAGGTGCCGGACGGATAGACGCCCGACAGCACCTTCATCAGCGTCGACTTGCCGGCGCCGTTCTCGCCGACGATGGCGTGAATCTCACCTTCCTCGACGCTGAGATTGACGTTCGACAACGCCTTCACGCCGGGAAACGTCTTGGTGATGTCGCGCATCTCCAAAATCGTCGAGGCCATCAGGATCTGCTCCCTGGCGCACGGCTCCCAAATCGGTATCGATCGTGGAAAGGCCTGTGCGCAAAATCAACATGCTGCGGCGGCTTCGCGTTGCGGATCGGCGCGTGACGCTGCGGAAGCCGGCAAAAACAATACCGGGGTCGGCTCTGAACGAAAAGGGGCCCTGCGTTGCGCAGGACCCCTCCCTTCGAGGCTGGATTACTTCAGCTCGTCGGCCTTGATGTAGCCGGAGTCGACGACCTGCGCCTGATAGTTCGACTTGTCGACCTCATGCGGCGTCAACAGGATCGAGGGAACGACCTTGACGTCGTTGTTGTAGGTCTTTTCGTCGAGGCCGTCCGGCTTGCCGCCGGAGAGCACCTTGTCGACCAGCTGCACGGTGGCCTTGGCCAGTTCGCGGGTGTCCTTGAACACGGTCGAATACTGCTCGCCCGAGATGATCAGCTTGACCGAGGCGGTTTCGGCGTCCTGGCCGGTCACGATCGGCCAGGGCTGCGCTTCGGTGCCGTAGCCGACGGCGCGCAGCGAGGCGGTGATGCCGCGCGACAGGCCGTCATAGGGCGACAGAACGCCATCGACGCGGCTGCCGTCCGAATAGTTGGCCGAAAGCAGGTTGTCCATGCGCGCCTGGGCAGTGGCGGCGAGCCAGCGCAGCGTGCCGACCTTGTCCATGCCCGTCTGGCCTGACTTGATCTTGATCGAGCCGTCATCGATCAGCGGCTGCAGGACCGACATGGCGCCGTTGTAGAAGAAGAAGGCGTTGTTGTCGTCCGGCGAGCCGCCGAACAGCTCGACGTTCCACGGCTTGGTGTTCGGGAAACGCTCCTTGAGGCCCTTGACCAGCGAGTTCGCCTGGATGACGCCGACGCCGAAATTGTCGAAGGTGGTGTAGTAGTCGACATTGCCCGTCTTCTTGATCAGCCGGTCGTAGGCGACGACGACGACGCCTGCGTCATTGGCCTTCTGCAGCGCGTCGGCCATGGTGGTGCCGTCGATCGAAGCGATGATCAGCGCCTTCGGGCCCTTGGTGATTTCGTTTTCCAGCTGGCTGAGCTGGTTCGGGATGTCGTCCTGCGCATATTGCAGGTCGACGGTGTAGCCGAGCGCTTCGAGCTGGGACTTGACGGCGTCGCCGTCATTGATCCAGCGCTGCGAGGTCTTGGTCGGCATCAGCACGCCGACGAGACCCTTGTCGGCGGCATGCGCCGAATAGGTCATGGCGGCGATGCCAAGGGCCGCCACGGCGGCCAGCGTCTTGATGATCTTCACGATTACTCTCCCTGGTTGATGGACGCGACACCTCGGGGCTTCGCGGGCCGCGCAACCGAACAGGTGCGCTGGCGCGCCACTGTCGGCTTTATCGATCTCCGGTATCCTCCCAATCGGCCCCGCGGCGCAGTTTAAATCGATACGAATTTGCTCGTTGCCGACCGTTGCGCCTCGGAACGCGCGAAGGGTGGGTCCCTTTGACATAACTGTCAAATGCGATCTTTGCTGGTTGCTATATCGAAACTGATATAGCTTAAGGAGCTGATAGAACCCGGACAAGAGACCGAAAACCATGGCGGCATTGCGCGATCCCGATGCGATTTCAGGGAGTTACGAGAAGTTGCCGGGAGATGGCGAGACGCTGCTGCGCAGCGGCCTCAGTCTTCGCCATATGCGCATGATCACCGCCCTGGACGATCACGGACGGGTGAGCGCCGCCGCCCAGGTCATGAACATCTCCCAGCCGGCCGCCTCGCGCATGATCGCCGAGATGGAGGCGGTGCTCGACGTGAAGTTGTGCGAACGGCTGCCGCGCGGCGTGACGCTGACCCCTTTTGGCCAGGCGCTCGCCCGCCGTGCCCGCTCCATTTTGCTCGAGATGCGGGAGGCCGACCGAGAGATTTCCGAGCTCAAGGCCGGCAAGGGCGGCTCGGTCTTCCTCGGCGCGGTGACGGCGCCGGCGATCGAATTGGCCGTGCCGGCGATCCGTGAGATCCGCCGCATCTATCCGCGCATCGAGATCACCATGCAGGTCGAGACCTCGAACGTGCTTGCCCGCGAGCTGATCGCGTCGCGTCACGACTTCATCATCGCCCGCATCCCCGACGACCTCAATCCGCGGCTCTTCGAATCGCGCGTCATCGGCGTCGAGAAGGCCTGCCTCATCGTGCGCCGCGGCCACCCCTTGGCGAGCGGCCGGATGGTGCGGCTGGAGGAGACGGCGGGCTATGACTGGGTGTTCCAGTCCGGCGGCTCGCCGCTTCGCCAGGCCATGGAAAGCAACTTCTTGAACCGCGACATTCCGCTGCCCGACCGCATCCTCAACACCTCTTCGCTGTTGCTCACCTTGGTGATGGTGGCGCAGTCCGACGCCATCGCGCCGGTCTCGATCCAGGTCGCCAAGTTCATCCAGGGCGGCGACGGGCTGGCCGGCGCCATCGATGTCGTGCAGACCGAGTTCGACATCGAGGTCCGGCCCTACAGCCTGATCACGGTCAAGAATCGCGTGCTCTCGCCCGCCGCCAAAATGCTGCACGACTTCATCCTGCGCGAAGTGGGGTAATGGAACGAGAATGCTACTTGTGCGTTCAAACCGATCGGCCGCTCGCTGGAGCCCGTTGCGGGTGAGGGAAGGCTGCCGATGCTCAACAGCTCGGGAGGTTTCGATGGAACGTCGGTTGTTTCTGACTGGAATGCTTGGGGTTGCGGGGGCGGCAGCGCTTGCAAGCCTGGCCGGACCAGCCAAGGCGGTTGCCGGCATCCCCAAAGGCAACGGGATTCTCGATGAATTGGACAAGCCGGATCCGGCCATCTACGAGGAGGATGACCAGGCCGATCTGCTGCAGCCAGCTCAGTATTACCGCCGTCGGTATTACCGTGACCGGTACTACCGCCGCCGCCGTCGCCGCGTTTGGAGACGGGTCTGCCGCCGCTACTGGCGCTATGGCCGGCGTCATGTCCGCTGCTGGCGTCGCCGCGTCTGGATCGGCTTCCGGCTCTAGAGCATGATCATCCTGATCTAGGTCGATAGCGACCATGTACCCGGGCCTGCCGGGTGAATCGCTGACTGGGGTCTTGCATGGGTGTGCAAGACCCCAACGCTCGCTTTACAAACAGCCAAATTCACCCTCGCGCAAACTGCTCGGCCTGAGGGTCGATCCGATGCAATTCCGCCCCGCGATGGCCGGCAGCCGACCTGAATCGGACGCGCAATTTGGCCCCTTGGTGAGGTCTGACTCAAATCCCTGCAGTGCAAGCTGGAGCGGGTAGCGGGAATCGAACCCGCGCGTTCAGCTTGGGAAGCTGACAAGCTACCATTACATCATACCCGCGTCGGCCACCTCGTTAACATGAGGCCCGGGCTGCAAGCAATCGGCAAAGCAGCGCTGCCAATGAAGGCACCCCCCTGGACCTCCAGCAGCGCCGCTTGATGGCGGACAAGCGAATGCGTATTTCTGGGCCACGCTGCCGAATCGGGCGGCTCGAACCGGAGAATGGCCTTGTCCGCATTGACGCGCTTTCTTGGCGACACGCCGCTCAGGGTGTTCCTGAAGCTGCTGGTGGTCTCCTTCCTCGTCGGCCTCGTCATGCATGCCTTCGGCTGGTCGCCGATGGACGTCTTCTATGGCATCCGCCAGTTCTTCGTCGATCTGTGGAATCTCGGCTTCCACGCCATCGACCGCTTCCTGGGCTATATCCTGCTCGGCGCGGCGATCGTGGTGCCTGTGTTCATCCTGCTCAGGATCGCCAGCTACAGGAAATAGCTCGGCGTAGCATCACGCATATCGGGAGGCGACCTCGAACAGGATGGCGTGCCGCGCGGCCAGCGCCGGCACGTCGGTCGAGTAGCCGCCGCCGATGACGCCGCAAAACGGCACGCCCTGCTCACGGAAATGGCCGATGACCATGTCTTCGCGGGCCCTGAGGCCATTGTCGGTGAGCGCCAGCCGGCCGAGCCTGTCCTCGGCATGGACATCCACGCCGGCATTGTAGAAGACGAGGTCCCAGTGCCTTTGCCCGGATAGGTCCGGCAGGATGGCGGCGAGCCGCTCGAGATAAGCGCCGTCGCCGGTGCCGTCCGGCAAGGCGACGTCGAGGTCTGAGGCGATCTTGCGCACAGGGTAATTGCGCTCGCCATGCATGGAAAAGGTGAAGGCGCGAGGCTCGTCCTTCAGGATGTCGGCCGTGCCGTCGCCTTGATGCACGTCGAGGTCGACAACCAGCACATTTTCGACGGCGCCTTCGGCCAGCAGCGCCAGCGAGGCGACGGCGACATCGTTGAAGGTGCAGAAGCCGGCGCCTTGCGCGCGCCTGGCATGATGGCTGCCGCCGGCCGCGTTGCAGGCGATGCCGTGTCTCAGCGCCAGCCTGGCGGCCAGCACCGTGCCCGCGGTGGCAAGCTGCGCCCTCAGCGACACGCGCGGACCGACCGGAAAGCCGATCTCGCGCTCTATTGTCTCCGGCACCTGGCAGGCGATTACCTGATCGACATACTCGGCCGCGTGCGCGAGCTTCAGCCGCACGGCCGGCGCCGGTTCCGGCATCGAGAGCGCGCCCGGTGCGGCCAGCCCGCGCACATGCAAGGCCTCCATCAAAAGCGGATATTTGCTCATCGGAAAGCGGTGGTTGACGGCGAAGCCGGCGTCATAGTCGGGGTGATGGACGATCTGCAGCGGCATGGATCGGGAGGCCTGCGCCAGCTCTGAGCAATTCCAGGAAAAGTGTGAAACGGTTTTCCGTCCGGAATTGCGTAAGACCAGCAGAAAATTCGGTTGGCAGTTCGGCGGATGGTGGTTGCGTGGCGCCGGCAAACTGAGGCACATCAGGTTCTCGATCAAGCCGCAATCAGCCAGGCAGCAATGGACGCAACCCAAGCCAGCGCCAGATCCTTCGCCGTCACCAACCGCTCGGTGCTGGCGATCGCCGTGCCGATGACGCTTGCCTATCTGACGACGCCGCTGCTCGGCATCGTCGACACGGCGGTGGTCGGCCAGTTCGGCGACGCGGCCTTGCTTGGCGGCCTGGCGGCGGGATCGCTGGTCTTCGACGTCGTCTTCACCACGTTCAATTTCCTGCGCTCCGGCACCACCGGCCTCGTCGCCCAGGCATTCGGGCGCGGCGATCCGCTGGAGGAACAGGCGGTGCTGTGGCGCGCCGTGCTGATCGCGGTCGTCGCGGGCGTCATACTTGCCGCTCTTTCGCCGCTCTTTGCCGTCGCCGGCCAATGGTTCATGGGCGCCGAGCCGCGCGTCAGCGCGGCGATGTCGGTCTATATCCGCATCAGGCTGCTGGCAGCGCCTTTCTCGCTCATCAACTACGCCATACTGGGCTACGTGCTGGGGCGCGGCGAGGGCGGGCTCGGGCTGATGCTGCAGGCCGTGCTCAACGGCATCAACATCGCGCTCTGCTTCCTGCTCGGCCTCGAGCTTGGCTGGGGCGTTGCCGGCGTCGCCTGGGCGACCGTCACCGGCGAGTTCCTGGCCATGCTGCTTGGCCTTGCCATCGTGCTCAACCGGTTCCGCAAGCTGGAGCGGCCGTCACGCCGCCGCATCCTCGACCTCCCGGCCTACCGGCGGATGCTGTCGCTCAACCGCGACATCATGATCCGCTCCTTCTCGCTGCTTGCCGCCTTCGCGCTGTTCACCAGGCAGGGCGCGCAATTCGGCACCGTGACGCTCGCCGCCAACGCCGTGCTGATGAACTTCTTCCTCATCGCCGGCTATTTCCTCGATGGTTTCGCCACCGCCGCGGAGCAACTGGCCGGTCGCGCCATCGGCGCGCATGCGCCTGCCCCGTTCCGGCAGGCCGTCCGGCTGACGCTGATCTGGGGTTTTTGTCTTGCCGGCATCGCCACGCTCATCCTGTTGACCGTCGGCACCAGTCTGGTGGCACTGGTGACCACGTCTCCAGAAGTCCGCGCGGTCGCCGACACCTATCTGCCCTGGGCGGCCTTCACGGCGCTGAGTGGCGTGCTGGCCTTCCAGATGGACGGCGTCTTCATCGGCGCTACCTGGTCGCGCGACATGCGTAACATGATGCTGTTGTCGTTCCTCGTCTTCAGCGCCGCGCTCATCACCCTGGCGCCGGCCTTCGGCAACAACGGCCTATGGGCGTCGCTGCATGTCTTCCTGCTGGTGCGGGGAGCGAGTTTGCTTGCGGTGCTGAGGCTCAGGGTGCGCACGGCATTTTAGGGCCGATTGTTCAGCTTCGGCTGGGCGCCGGCGTTTCTCGGCCCCAGAGATCGGTCGAGAGATACTTCAGGCCGGAATCGCAAATCACGACAGCGATCGCCTTGCCTGATTGATCGCCGCGCAGGAGACGCAGCGCAGCGGCCACATTCGCTCCCGAGGAGAAGCCGCCGAAGATACCTTCGCTGCGCGCGAGCAGGCGGGTGGCCTCGCGTGCTTCATCGCCGGAAATCTGAAGATAACCATCGACGGGCGCGTTGTTCAGGAATGCCAGGTCCGGCATGGCATAACCGCCGCCTTGAATGGGGTGCTCGGGTTGGGTGACCGTCTCGCCCGCGGCGGCCGCGGCGCCTTCGGGCTCGACGATGAAGCACTTGATCAGAGGGTTGCGCTCCTTCAGCGCCCTTGCCACCCCGGCATATGTGCCGCCCGAGCCGATGAAGTCGACGAATGCATCGACGGCGCCATGGCTGGCGTCCCAGATTTCCGGTCCGGTTCCGCGATAATGCGCAAGCCAGTTCCCGTCGCGATGGAACTGGTCGGCGCGGTACGCGCCACGTTCCGCCGCAACCGCTTTGGCGGCCTGCTCGACGAGCGCCAGGTCGCCACCCGAGACCTGCCCCGGCACCGACCCCGGCAGCTGGTCCACGAGGATGACTTCCGCGCCGAGCGCCGTCATCATGCGTGCACGCTCTTCGGAGTTGCCCTTCGACATCACCGCGACGAAGGGGTAACCCCTGACGGCGCAGATGATGGCGAGCCCCGTGCCCATGTTTCCGGAGGTAAGCTCGACCACCGTTTGACCTGGCCTGATGGCGCCGGATCTCTCGGCCTCCTCGATTATTCCAAGTGCCGCACGGTCCTTCTTGGAAAAGCCCGGATTGAGATATTCCAGCTTGGCGAGGATTGCGCCGTCGACGCCCGCCTGCGCCGTCAGCCTGTCGAGCCGGACCAATGGCGTTCCACCGATCGAGTCCACGACGGAGTCCAGAATTTCGGCCATCGTTTGTCGTCCTGATTGGTGGGAGCTCTCAGAGTCGTTCGGACCAGCTTGCGCAGCCGGTGTCGCGCAGCTCTCCGATGGATTTGAGGTTTTCCCTCTCCGCAAAGCGCTCCATGCCGGCAACGATGCGCCCCGGCAGCGCCGGGCCGGCATAGATCATGCCGGTGTAGATCTGGACGAGGTCGGCGCCGGCGCGGATCTTTTCCAATGCGGCCTCGGTGGAATCGACGCCGCCGACACCGATAATGGCCATGTCGGGTCCGAGCAGCTTGCGCATGCGGGCCAACACAGCGGTGGAACGCCCGAACAGCGGCTTGCCCGAAAGGCCGCCGGCTTCACCGGCCACGGTCGCGCTCTGCAACCCGGTCCGCGCCAGCGTCGTGTTGGAGACGATGACGCCGTCGATTTTCTTCTCGGCGACCTCGGCGGCGATGTCTTCCAGTTCCGCCCCGACGAGATCCGGCGCGATCTTGAGGAAAACCGGCGGCTGCGCCGGCGCGGCCGCACGCGCGGCCATCACCCGCGACAGCAATTCGCCGAGCTGCTCGCGCGCCTGCATGTTGCGCAGGCCTGGCGTGTTGGGCGAGGAGATGTTGACCGTCAGATAGGAGGCATGTTGCGCGAAGCGGGCGACGCCGCGCTCGTAGTCGGCGATGCGGTCGGCGCTGTCCTTGTTGGCGCCGATGTTGACACCGACGATCCCCGGTCGCCCCTTGCGCGCGGCAAGCCGTTTTTCGGCGGCCGCGTGGCCTTCATTGTTGAAGCCCAGTCGGTTGATCACTGCCTCGTCAGCCGTCAGCCGGAAGATGCGCGGCTTCGGATTGCCCTGTTGCGGCAGCGGCGTGACGGTGCCGACCTCGGCAAAGCCGAAGCCAAGCCCCAGCAGCGCGTCCGGCACTTCGGCGTTCTTGTCGTAGCCGGCGGCCATGCCGAGCGGGTTCGGGAAATCGAGGCCGCAAAGGCTCAGCTTGAGCCGCGCGTCGCGCGGCGTCGTCGCCCCAACCGGAAGCCCGCAGCGCAGCGCCGCGATCGACAGGCCGTGAGCGGTTTCCGGATCGAAGGAGAAAAGCAGTTTCTGGCCGATCCGGTCGAGCGCGCTCATTCGCCCTCCAGCGCCGGGAATTCGTGGCCACCGGCGCCGTGCGGCAGCGGTTTCACCCAGAGAACGGCATCGAGAGCGAGCGCGGCGTAGAGATGCGGGAACAAGGCACCGCCGCGCGACACCTCGTATTTCAGCGCCTCGCCCAGTTTGGTCCCGTCGATGGCGATCAGCAGCAGGTCCGTCTGTCCGGCGAAATGCTTGGCCGCCGTCTCGCGCACCTGGCCGGCGGTGGAGAAATGGATGAAGCCGTCGGCGATGTCGATCGGCGCGCCGATGAAGCGCCCGTTCCTCTCGGCTTCGCGCCAAAGCGCCTCGGGGGCAATCTTGTAGATAATCTGAGACATTGTCGCGCTATAATCCGAACCGAAGGTAGGGGGAAGGCTCAAGCTCGACTCTTCCCCATTTCCGGCGCAAACCTGTGATATGGCGCCTTCACTGGCTCATGGAGGAACAACATGCGTCTGCACCACATCCTGATCCCCGCGGCGCTTTGCTCGCTGGTTGCCGCTTCCGCCTATTCCGAGGAGACCGACCACTACCGCTTGGAGAAGTCCGCCGACGGTTATATCCGCATGGACACCCGAACCGGCGCCATGTCGATCTGCGAGGAGCGCTCCGGCCAGCTCGTCTGCAAGATGGCCGCCGACGAGCGCGCCGCCTACCAGGACGAGATCGACCGGCTGGACAATTCGGTCAAGGCGCTCGACGCGCGCGTCGCCAAGCTCGAGAATTCGCTCTCCGCCCGGCTGGAATCCAACCTGCCCAGTCAGGAGGATTTCAACAAGTCGCTCGGCTACATGGAGCAGTTCTTCCGGACCTTCAAGGACATCGTCAAGGACATGGACAAGGACGATGGCGACGGCGGCACCAAGCTGAATCAGAAGACCTGAACGGGGCGCGCGGCCGAGCCGTCCTGGGGGAAAACCCCGCGCGCGGCTTTTGCCGCTTGAAAACGCGCCGCGTCGCCGCATAATCGGTCCGGTCCCCGCAAGAAGCACACAATGATGATGGGATCGGGGGAGGAATATTTGCCGTCGGGCCACACTTTCGTCATTGCCGACGACCATCCGCTTTTTCGCGGCGCGCTGAAGGAGGCGCTGGCCGGCATCGGCGACGTTGCCGCCATCCATGAGGCCGGCGATTTCGAAAGCGCCAAGGCGCTGGTGGTTGCCAACGAGGATGTCGACATGGTGCTGCTCGACCTGTCGATGCCGGGCGCCAGCGGTCTCTCCGGCCTGATCTCGCTGCGCGGCATCCATCCGGCGGTGCCGCTGGTGGTGGTATCGGCGCATGACGATCCCGTCACCATCCGCCGCGCGCTTGATCTCGGCGCTTCCGGCTTCATCTCCAAATCGGCGAGCATGGAAGAAATACGCGGCGCCGTGCAGGCGGTGCTTGCCGGCGATATCGCCGCGCCCACCGGCGTCGAGCTGGGCGTCGAGCGCGATCCGGAAATCTCCGACCTGATCAAGCGGCTGCAGGCGCTGACGCCACAGCAGACGCGGGTGCTCGGCATGCTGGCGGAGGGCCTGCTCAACAAGCAGATCGCCTATGAGCTCGGCGTTTCCGAAGCCACCATCAAGGCGCATGTCTCGGCTATCCTGCAGAAGCTCGGCGTCGACAGCCGCACCCAGGCCGTCATCCAGCTTTCGAAGATCGGCGGCGACCCGCTGCAGCCGGTTGGCTGATCATTCCGCTGCCGGCGCCAGCGGCCTGATGCGTGCCATCATCGAGCGCAGCACGGCCGGCTTCAGCGGCTTGTTGATCACCGGAATGTCGAGCCGGCCGGCAGCCGCGCGCACCTCGCTGGAGCGGTCGGCGGTGACCAGCACGCAGGCAAGGTCCCGTCCGTAGGCGGCGCGCAATGTGGCGATCGCATCGAGCCCGGTGCCGCCGTCGAGATGATAGTCGGCAAGCACCAGGTCCGGCTTCGGCGCGCCGGGTTTCAGCAGATCGCCTGAGCCCGAAGCCGTCTCGACATGGCATCCCCAGCCTTCGAGCAGCAGTCGCATGCCGTCGAGGATGCGCGCGTCATTGTCGATGCACAGCACATTGAGCCCTGCAAGCGTCGAGGCGGAGCGGGCCGGCGCCTTGCCGGCCTCGTGCGGCGGCGCGGCGACCGCCGCGACCGGCAGGATGACGGAAAAGCGCGTGCCCCTGCCGGGGTTGGAGTAGATGCGGATCTCGAGCCTCAGCACCCTGGCGATACGGTCGACGATGGAGAGCCCCAGGCCAAGGCCTTCGGCCTCGCGCACGCCCTCGTCGAGGCGCGTGAATTCGTGGAAGACCGTGTTGAGCTTGTCGCCGGCAATGCCGATGCCGGTGTCGATCACCTGGATCTCGGCCAGTTCGCCGCGTCGCCGCACTCCAACCAGGATGCGGCCCTGGCGCGTGTATTTGATGGCGTTGGAAACGAGGTTCTGGATCAGCCGGCGCAGCAGGTTGCGGTCGGTCATGACGCCGAGCGAGGATGGGATGATCGTGAGTTCGAGCTTCTTCTCAGCGGCAAGTGGGCGGAAATCATTGCCGATCTGGCCGAGCAGTCCGCCGAGGGTGAAGGCGGCGTTCTCGGGCTTCATGGCGCCGGCGTCGAGCCGCGAGATGTCGAGCACGGCGCCGAGGATGGTCTCGACCGATTCCAGCGAGGATTCGATATTGACCGCGGCCTTGCCGGCCGGTCCCTTGCCCGCCTTCTCGATCAGCGACGAGCAATAGAGCCGGGCGGCGTTGAGCGGCTGCAGGATGTCGTGACCGGCGGCGGCCAGGAAGCGCGTCTTGCCGAGATTGGCTTCCTCGGCCAGCATCTGCGCCTGCGCCAGCTCCTCATTGACGCGCGTGAGCTCGATGGTGCGGGTCTTGACCCGCTGTTCCAGCGATTCATTGGCCCGCTTCAGCGCCAGGTCTTGCTCGACGCGGCCGGAAATGTCGGCATAGGTGGCGACGATGCCGCCGTCGGGCATCGGGTTGGAGCGCAGCTCCAGGATGCGGCCGCTGGTCTTCAGCTCCATCTGCCACGGGCCGGCGAAACTGGTCAGCCGATTGAGCGTCGTCACGCGCTGGTCGGCGGGAATGTCGCCGCGCTCGGCGAGATGGCGCAGGATCCGGTCGAGCGAGACGCCGACCTGGCCCATCTCGTCCGGTAGCTCGAACAGCAGCCGGTATTGCCGGTTCCAGCAGATCAACCGGAAATCGCGATCGAAGACGGTGATGCCTTGCTCCATCTGGTCGAGCGCGATCTGAAGCAAGTCGCGATTGTGCTGCAGCGCCTCGGTGGCGTCGTCGAGCAGCTTGAAGGCATCCTTGGAGTCCCGGTCGTTGCGGCGGAAGAGCAGCGACAGGATCAGCCGTGCCGAGGAAGAGCCGACGGCGCTTGCCAGCAGTTGCTCCGAGAAGCGGATGACATCCATGCTGGCCTGTTCGGTGCCGTGCAGGGAGACCTTCGCGTCCCTTTCGAAGGATTGGAACGAGCGCTCCGTGCGCTCGACGCCGAGATAGCGCGAGATCGTATCCTTCAGGTCGTTGACGGTGACGGCAGTGCGGAAGCGCCTGAGGCTCGGCATCGGGCCGGCCTCGCGCGGCACGAAGATCGCCGCCTGGATGCGCTCCAGCGGCACGGATGCGCGGGAGAGAGAGCCGAGGACAAAAAACAGCGCGTTGACCGAGAGGCTCCACAGCACGCCATGGTTCAGCGGCTCGCCGACGGTGCCGAACAGCGCCTGCGGCCTCAGCGCCTCGAAGCCGAACAGGCCGTGGGCCACGATGTCGGAAGCAGGACCGACGAGCGAGGGGAGCAGCAGCGTGTAGCCCCAGACGGCGATGCCGGCGACCATGCCGAGCGCGGCGCCCCGGCCATTGGCGCGGCGCCAGATCAGGCCGCCGATCAGCGCGGGCGAGAATTGCGCAATCGCCGCAAACGACATCAGGCCGATCGACGACAGCCGCGCGCTGTTGGTGCTCTCGCGATAATAGAGGAAGGCGATGAACAGCATGATGAAGATCGAGGCGCGGCGCACATTGAGGATGAGCGTCGACCAGTCCTCGTTCTCCGAGGAACTGGTCTTGAGCACGCGCCGCACGAACAGCGGGATGACGAGATCGTTGGAGATCATGATCGACAGCGCGACGCTCTCGACGATCACCATGGCGGTCGCCGCCGACAGGCCGCCGACAAAGGCGGCCATCGCCAGCAGGTCATGCCCGCTGAGCAGCGGCAGCGACAGCACGTAAAGGTCGCTGCTGGTCCTGGCGCCGACCAGCGACAGGCCGGCAAAGGCGATCGGCAGCACGAAGAGGTTGATCGCCACCAGATAGAGCGGGAACACCCAGGTCGCTGTGCGCAACTCCGCCTCGCTGCGGTTCTCGACGATGGTGACGTAGAACTGTCGCGGCAGCATCAGCACGGCAAAGCCGCTCAGGCCGGTCAGCACCAGCCAGGTGGCCAAAGAGGTGCTGTAGCTCATGGCCTGACGCACCTGGCCGTTTCCGGCGAGCTTGGCGAACATGTCGCCGGGCCCGCCGAAGATCAGGAACGTCACCATCAGGCCGATGGCGAGAAAGGCGGCGAGCTTGACCACGGTCTCGACCGCCACCGCGAGCACCAGGCCGTCCTGATGTTCCGTGGCGTCGGCATGGCGGGTGCCGAACAGCACCGCGAACAGCGCCAAAAGCATCGCCACTACGAGCGAGATATCGCTGACGAACGGATCGAAGGAGGGCGGAGAGCCGGTATAGTGCTCGACCATCAGGCTGACGGAGCCCGAGATCGCCTTCAGCTGCAGCGCGATATAGGGCACCGCGCCGATGGTCGCGATCAGCGTCGCGATCGCCGCGACGGTGAAGCTCTTGCCGTAGCGGGCGCCGAGGAAGTCGGCGATCGAGGTGATCTTCTCGCTTTTTGCCAGCCGGATCATGCGGCTGAGCAGCGGGAAGCCGAACACGAAGACCAGCACCGGGCCTGTATAGATGCCGAGGAATTCGAGGCCGCGCTCGGAGGAAAGGCCGACCGAGCCGAAAAAGGTCCAGGACGTGCAATAGATGGCGAGGCTGAGCGCATAGATGAAGGGCCGTGCCCGGCCCAGGCCGATGGTTGCCGCACGCCGGTCGCCGACGCTGGCGATGGCAAAAAGCAGCGTCACATAGGCGATCGCGATGATGACGACGAACCAGCCTAACACGGTCCGCACTTCCTCCCTGGCCGTTTGCCTCCTCCGGCAATCACGACGCAACCACAGCCTGGCGCCTGAGTCCATCGCGGCTTTCGGCGCATATGTGCTTGATGACTTTGCGTAAACACAAAGCGGTGCTTTGGCCTATTTTCCGGTTTTGCAACTGGGGGTTTTTGTTATGGTGGCCTGGGGCCGGCGCCGAAGGACATTGGTGAGGCGGCAGCGCGGTCCGTCACGGAGGGTCGAATGCTGAAAGAATTCCAGGAATTCATTTCCAAGGGCAATGTGATGGACTTGGCCGTGGGCGTCATCATCGGCGCCGCCTTCGGCAAGATCGTCGATTCCTTGGTCAACGACATCATCATGCCGATCGTCGGCGCGATTTTCGGCGGGCTGGACTTCAACAATTACTTCTTCGGACTGTCCTCGAACGTTCATTCGACCGCGCTGGCCGATGCCAAGAAAGAGGGCGCGGTCTTCGCCTATGGCAGCTTCATCACCGTGGTGCTGAACTTCCTGATCCTTGCCTTTATTATCTTCCTGATGGTCAAGGCCGTGAACAATATGCGCAAGCGTCTGGAGCGCGAAAAGCCCGCGCCTGCCGCTGCGCCGCCGCCGGCCGACGTACAGTTGCTGACCGAAATCCGCGACCTGCTCGCGAAACGGTAACTCCGCAACGAGCGCCCAAAACCCCGGCCGCCTGCGGCCGGGGTTTTCTGTTTGCGGCTGTCGTAAAAGAGGCTAGCAGTCACGAAAAAACCGGACGGATTCTTGCATGACCCTGATCCAGACCTTGCGCACCGAAGCCCGAGCCGCACCCGAAAGCGGCATCGTCGCCGTCGTCAATCACGGCCGCCTGCGCGAAGGCCTGATCCCGCTCTGGGCCGGTGAGGGCGATCTGCCGACGCCGGCCTTCATCAGCGATGCCGCCGCCAAAGGAATGGCCGACGGCGAGACGTTCTACACCTGGCAGAAGGGCATTCCCGCGCTCAGGCAGGCGCTCGCCCGCTACTACGCCAGGCATTTCGGCAGGACCTTCGCCGAGGAAGAGTTCATCGTCACCGGATCCGGCATGCATGCCATCCAGCTGGCCATCGACGCGATCGCCGGCAGCGGCGACGAGGTGATCTATCTCTCGCCCGCCTGGCCGAATTTCGCCGCGGCCGCCGGAGTGGCGGGCGCGGTGCCGGTGCCGGTCACCCTCGACCAGTCCGGCAATGGCTGGTCCTGCGATGTCGACAAGATCGCCTCCGCGATCACGCCGCGCACGAAGCTGTTGTTCATCAACACGCCGTCCAACCCGACCGGCTGGACGGCCGACAAGGAGACGCTCCAGGCGATCCTCGATCTCGCCCGCCAAAAGGGCCTGTGGATCATTGCCGACGAGATCTATTCGCTGTTCCACTACGGCCATGGCCGCGCGCCGTCTTTCCTTGACGTGGCCACGGCCGAGGACCGCATCCTGTTCGTCAACAGTTTCTCCAAGAACTGGGCGATGACCGGCTGGCGCGTCGGCTGGATCAAGACCCATCCCGCCTTGCAGCAGGTGTTCGAAAACCTGATCCAGTACTCGACCTCGGGCGTCGCCCAGTTCATGCAACGCGGCGCGGTCGCCGCCCTTGACGAGGGCGACGGCTTCATCGCCGAACAGGTGGAGCGCGCTCGGGCCGCCCGCGATCTCGTCTGCGGCATTCTGGGCGAAACCGGCAAGGCGCGTTTCACCGTGCCGCAGGGCGCCTTCTACCTGTTCTTCAGGGTCGACGGCCTCACCGATGCCCGAAAAGCCGCCTTCGACATCGTCGACAACGCCAATGTCGGCCTGGCGCCCGGCACCGCCTTCGGCCCCGGCGGCGAAGCCTTCCTCAGACTATGCTTCCACCGCCGCCTCGATCAGCTCGAGGAAGCGGCGCATCGTTTGGCGAGGTGGACGAAGACGGTGTGAACTGCACTGAAGCCGGATTGAAACTCGCGGCGGATGACCGCCGGAGTACGTTTCAAACGGCTTCAGCCGCCTGACTTCGGCACGAGGAGGGGAATGATCCGATCGGTCTTGGCGACGGCGGGACGGCCGGAGCTGGCGTAGGGAATGCCCAGCGCATCCCAGGTCTCGACCAGCGCGTCCTGCAATTCGGCGATCAGCGCGTCCGAATGGAACGGCGTCGGCGTGATGCGCAGCCGCTCGGTGCCGCGCGGCACCGTCGGATAGTTGATCGGCTGGATGTAGATGCCATGCACGCCGAGCAGGCGGTCGCTGGCCATCTTGCAAAGCTCGGGGTCGCCGACCAGCACCGGCACGATATGGGTGGCCGATTCCATCACCGGCAAGCCGGCCGCCGCAAGCACCTGCTTGGTGCGCGCCGCCTGGCGTTGCTGTGCGTCGCGCTCGGCCTGCGAGCGTTTGAGGTGGCGGATAGAGGCGGTGGTGGCGGCGGCAATGGCCGGCGGCAGCGCGGTGGTGAAGATGAAGCCCGGCGCATAGGAACGCACAGCGTCGATCACCGCGCTGGTGCCGGTGATGTAGCCGCCCAGCGTGCCGAAGGCCTTGGCCAGCGTGCCCTGGATGATGTCGATGCGGTCGGCCAGGCCTTCGCGCTCGGTGATGCCGCCGCCGCGCGGTCCGTACATGCCGACGGCATGGACCTCGTCGATATAGGTCATGGCGTTGTAGCGTTCGGCGAGCTCGACGATCTGTTTGATCGGCGCGATGTCGCCGTCCATCGAATAGACGCTTTCGAAGACGATCAGCTTGGCGCGTTCGCGCCCGGCCGCCTGCAGCAGGCTTTCCAGATGCGCGACGTCGTTGTGGCGGAAGATCTTCTTTTCCGCGCCCGAGCGCCGCACGCCTTCGATCATCGAGGCATGGTTCAGCTCGTCCGAGATGATCAGGCAGTTGGGGAGCAGCCGCGCGACGGTCGAGATCGAGGCCTCGTTGGAGACGAAGCCCGAGGTGAAGACAAGGGCTGCTTCCTTGTCGTGCAGGTCGGCGAGCTCATGCTCCAGCTCGACCAGCGGGTTGGACGTGCCGGAGATGTTGCGGGTGCCACCGGCGCCCGAACCCATCCGGCCGGCCGCGTTCTGGAAGGCGGCGATGACATCTTCGTTCTGGCCCATGCCGAGATAGTCGTTGGAGCACCAAACGGTGATTTCCTGGGCACGGCCGTTGGAACGCCAGATGGCGCGCGGGAACTTGCCGACCATGCGCTCGAGGTCGGCGAAAACGCGGTAGCGACGCTCGGCGTGGAGCTGGTCGATCGCATCTTCGAAGAACCGCTGGTAATTCATGTCGGCTTCCCAATTTTGCGGCGGATCATAGTCACTGCCCCATGCCACGTCCACCGGACCCAACCGGTCAAAATGCCACGCCTTTACCCTGTTCCTAACGATGCCGGATCGTGGCCTATTCCCGGCTGTTTGAAGCAGCTTTGTTTCAGTACGATGCCTCGGGCGGGAGGAACTGTTACGGACTTAACACTGTAGGGAGGCGTATGCATATCGCCCAAAAGTGCACAGCGGTTTGGGCGAACGACATAGGCTTTAACGGGCTTGCGGCGGGGTTTCCAGCACGGTGGCTGTTGAGACAGTTTCCGATAAATCTTGATCAGCGAGGTAGATGATGACGGTTTTGGTGACGGGCGGTGCCGGCTATATCGGCAGCCACATGGTCTGGGAGCTGCTGGACGCCGGCGAGAGCGTCGTGGTGCTCGACCGGCTTTCCACCGGCTTCGAATGGGCGGTGGCCCCGGAAGCAAGGTTGGTGGTTGGCGATGTCGCCGATCGTGACCTGGTCGGCCGGATCATCCGCGACAACAAGGTCGATGCCATCATCCACTTCGCCGGTTCGATCGTCGTGCCGGAATCGGTCGCCGACCCGCTCGGTTACTACGAGAACAACACCTGCAAGACCCGCACGCTGATCGAAACCGCGGTGCGCGAAGGCGTGCCGCATTTCATCTTCTCCTCCACCGCCGCCGTCTATGGCGGCGCCGGGCTGGAGCCGGTGCGCGAGGATGCCCGCCTTGCGCCGGAATCGCCCTATGGCCTTTCCAAGCTGATGAGCGAGTGGATGCTGCGCGATGCCGCCCTGGCGCACGACATCCGCTACACGGCGCTGCGCTATTTCAACGTCGCCGGCGCCGATCCAAAGGGCCGCACCGGACAGTCGACGCCCGGCGCCACGCATCTGATCAAGGTCGCCTGCGAGACCGCGCTCGGCAAGCGCCCCTTCATGCAGGTCTTCGGCAATGACTATCCGACGCCGGACGGCACCTGCATGCGCGATTACATCCATGTCAGCGATCTCGCCGCCGCGCACCGGCTGGCGCTGCAGCGGCTGCGCGCCGGTGGCGAGAGCCTCGTCGCCAATTGCGGCTACAGCCACGGCTATTCCGTGCTTGAGGTGATAGACAGCGTGCGCCGCGCCTTCGGCCATGACTTCGATGTGCGCATGGGGGACCGCCGGCCGGGCGACGCCGCCGCCGTGGTCGCCAATTCCGAGCTTGCCCGCAACGAACTCGGGTGGACGCCGCAGCGTGACGATCTCGACTTGATCGTCAACGATGCGCTGGCCTGGGAACGCATCCTGACGACCAAGAACTCCGTTCGAACCTGAGCAATTCCGGGAAAAGTGTGTAGCGGTTGGGTTCGGCGACTTCGCCGTAGCCTTCCCTCCGGAATTGCGTAATGAAACTGAGCTGTTGGGCCAAGGGCTCGTCCGGCGTCTTTAGACGCGGTATTGAGCCTCATGCAGCGGTGCGCGGAGGCGCGCTGCCCTGTTCGATCCTGAGGGGACGGCATGAAGGTCTTGGTTCTCGGCGCCGGCGTGGTTGGCACGGCGGCCGCCTATTATTTGGCAAAGGACGGTCATGAGGTGACGGTGATCGAGCGCCACGAGGCGGCGGCGCGCGGCACCAGCCAGTCGAATGCCGGCCTGGTCTCGCCGGGCGATGCCACCGCCTGGGCCTCGCCCGCCGCCCTGAAGACCTTCCTGCGCGCGCTCTGGAACCACGACCTCGGCATCAAGGTCAGGCTGCGCCTCGATCCCTATTTCTATGCCTGGAGCCTGCGTTTCCTGCGCGAATGCACGGTGAAGCGCCTGCGCGCCAACACCGATATCAAGCTCAGGCTGGCACTCCACTCCCGCGATTGCATCAACGCGCTCTCGGAGGAAACCGGCATCCATTACGACGAACGCAGGAAGGGCATTCTCTACTTCTTCCGATCGCAAAAGAGCCTCGACACCGGCACCGACAATTACCGCTATCTCGGCGAGCATGGCCTGCCGATCGAGATCGTCGGCCGCGAGCGCCTGGTCGAGCTGGAATCGGGCCTTGCCGGCGTCAAGGAAAAGATCGCCGGCGGCATCTATTCGCCGATCGACCAGACTGGCGATTCCAAGCAGTTCACTGACAGGCTCGCGGCCTATGCCGCCGAGAAGCTCGGCGTCAAATTCCTGTTCGGCACGACGGTCCAGGGCCTCGACATCGAGGGCGATCGGGTGCGCGCCGTCATGACTTCGGCCGGCCCGCTCGCCGGCGACGCCGTCGTCATCTCCATGGGGCCGGAGAGCGGCCTGCTCGGTCGCCGCTACGGCATCGACCTGCCGGTCTACCCGGTGAAGGGCTACACCGCGACGATTCCCCTGGAAGACGAAAGCAAGGGGCCGACCATGGGCGGCGCCGACGAGGACCGGCTGATCGGCTATTCCAGGCTTGGCAACCGCCTGCGCATGTCCTCGACGGCCGAATTCACCGGCTTCGACCGCAGCTTCAAGCCGGGCGATTTCAGAACCATCCTGGAAACCGGAAAGGACCTTTTCCCGGGCGCCTTCGACGAGAAGAAGGCCGTGCTGTGGGCAGGCCTGCGGCCGATGATGCCGAACTCGGTGCCGGTTATCGGCCAGGCGAAATACCGCAATCTCTATCTCAATACTGGCCACGGCCATGTCGGCTGGACCATGGCCTGCGGCTCGGGACAGTTCCTCGCCGACGTCGTTGCCGGCCGCAAGCCGCAGATCGATCCGCAGGGATTGCTCTACGGGACGGCGCGCTGAGCCGGCTTAGAGCTTCACGCCTGCTGCCAGGCCAACGCGTATTCGCCCCAGGCGCGCTCGATTGGCGGTGCGGTGCGTTCGCCTTTGCTCGTGACCGTAGCGCCATCCGACGCCAGCAGCGCGGCGCCGATGCTGGTGCCGGTCGAGGTCTCCGATGCAATGACGGGCCGTCTCGTCGCTGCCGCCAGCATGCGGATGAAAAGCGGGTTCTGCGCGAACGGTCCCTCGACGGTTGTCGGCCCGTCGCCGCCAATCAGCTCCAGGCAGGTCACGGTCATCAGCGCCAGGTAGAATGAGATGGCGGCGAAGCGCTGGCCGGCGCTCAAGTCCTCGGCATTGACCCACTGTGCGCCGCGATGCGGGAATGGCCCGGAGCCCTGTTGGGTGGAAGGCAGCAGCAAGACCTGCCGCGCCAGAACGGCGGTGACATCGTCTTCGCTCCACTCCTGGCTTTGGCCTTCGGTCAGCAGCGAGAACTCGCGCCCACCCATGAAGCGCGCCGACGGCACCGGATCGCCAAGCGCGTTGACATTGACCAGCGTGTCGCGCGCCGGGTCGAGTTCGACCTTGCCGCCGCCCACCGCCATCGACACCACCCACGTACCGGTCGAGACGACCGAGAAGGGCGGTGCGTCGGACAAAAGGTGCGGCAGCAGCGAGGCGTTGGAATCGTGCAGCCCGCAGAACACCGGAGTGTGTGGGTCGAGCCCTGTGTGCCGCGCCAACTCCGGCAGGATTGGACCAAGCCGGTCCTTTGCCGGTCGCACCGACGCCATCAACCGGCGCCAGCCCATCTGGTCGACCAGCGACGAGTAATCGGATGTCGAGGGGTTCCAGAGATCAGTGTGGCAGCCGAGCGAGGTCACCTCGTTGGCGGCGACGCCGGTCAGCCGCAGCGCCCAGTATTGCGGATACATCAGCATCGCGGCGGTCTTGGCGAAGTCCGCTGGGAACCGCTTCTGCTGCCAGAAAAACTGCGCGCCGAGATTGAGGCCGATCGGCAGCCTCGGCGTGCCGGTTTCGGCGAAGGGCGGACGCACGGCGTCATAGTCGGCCGCAAGCTGGTCCGGGCCGTCGAATTCATAGTCGAGCACAGGCAGCACCAGTTCGCCTGAGCGGTCGACCAGCGCGCCGGTTGCGCCATGCGTGGTGATCGATATCGCATCGATCCGCCGTTCGCGGTTGAGATCGGCCAGGCTGTTCAGGATGAACGTCCACAGCGCCTCGACATCGTGATGCGGGTAGGGCGCCTGCCGCACTGGCGCGTTGGCGATACGGCGCAGCGCGACCTCGCTCAGTGTCGCGAGATCGACCAGCGCCACCTTGGCGTTGGTCTTGCCGATATCGATGACGGCGACGATCATGCCATATGGAACACGGTTTCCAGCGACGCCGCCACCGGCTCGTTGTCGGGTTTGGTCTCCATGACGTCGGCCATATGCGCCCACCAGCGCTGCATCATAGGGTGCTTCGGAAGATCGGCCATGCCGTGGTCATCGCGGCGCCACAGCACCCCGAACAGGATGTCGGTCTCCTCGTCGAGATGGATCGAATAGTCGGAGACGCCGGCCTCTCTCAGCAACGCGACCAGCTCGGGCCAGATCTCGTCATGGCGGCGCTTGTATTCGGCCTTCATGCCGGGGTTGAGCTTCATCTTGAATGCGTATTTTTCCATCAGGCGAAGCGCCCCTCGCGCAGCCGCCGCCAGACGATCGGCAGCGCGATGACGATGATCAGCAGCAGGCCGATGAAGATCGACATGACAATGCCGGGGACGTTGAGCAGTCCGAGGCCGAACGTCACCAGCCCCATGATGAAGGCGGCGAGCACGACACCCAGGATGCTGCCGGCGCCGCCGAGGATCGAGACGCCGCCCAGCACCACCATGGTGATCGCCTCCAGTTCATAGCCCTGCGCGATCGACGGCCGCGTCGAGCCAAGCCGCGAGGTGATCAGCACCGAGGCGATGCCCGACATCAGCCCGGTCAGGCAGAACAGGATGAATTTTATCCGACCGACCCGCACGCCGGAGAACTGGCAGGCGACTGGATTGCTGCCGATGGCGAAGACCCGCCGGCCGAAGCTCGTGCGGTGCAGGACGAACCAGTAGATCAGCGCCGCGATCAGGAACAGCGCCAGCTCGAACGAGAAGACCCACCAGACATAGCCTTGGCCGAAGAAGGCGAAGCTTTCCGGATAGCCTTTGTAGGCCTGGTCGCCGAGGATGATGAAGGCGATGCCGCGGAACAGGCTCATCGTGCCGATGGTGACGACGATGGAAGGCAGGCCGAGGCGGGTGACCAGCAACCCATTGAAGGAGCCGCAGCCAAGGCCGACGACGATGCCGATCGCCACCAGCACTGGGGTGCCCGCACCGGCTTGCACCGCCATGCCCATCATCGTCGAGGCTAAAGCCACGATCGCGGCAACCGAGAGATCGATCTCGCCGGAGATGATCAGCAGCGCCATGGCTAGAGCGATCAGCCCCTTTTCGGTGAAGTTGAAGGTCAGGTCCGACAGCGACCACGGATCGAGGAAATAGGGCGAAGCGAAGCTGTTGACCGCAAAGATGGCGACCGCGATGACGACCAGCAGCGCTTCCCAGGAGAAGATCGCCGAGGACAGCGGCTTGTCGAGCCGGTCGGGTATATGGCGCGGGGCAGGGCTGTCGGTCATGCCGCTTCCGCCTTTCTCAGGATGATGCGGCCCTGCCGGCGCTCGCCGCGCGCGTTGAGCACCACGGCCAGGATGATGGCGCTGCCCGAGATCGCCATCTGCCAGAAGGGCGAGATGTTGATGACCGGCAGCGCGTTGGAGATGATGCCGAGGAACAGCGCCCCCAGCACCGCGCCGCCGACCGAGCCGATGCCGCCGGCGATCGAGATGCCGCCGATGACGCAGGCGGCGATGATGTTGAGCTCATAGCCGTTGGCGACCTCGACCGAGGCGATCACATAGCGCGAGATCCACAGATAGCCGGCAAGCCCGCCGATCATGCCGGAAATGCAAAAGACGATGAATTTGGTGCGGCCGACATCTATGCCGGCATAGACCGAGGCGGTCGGATTGACGCCAATGGCGTAGATCGAGCGGCCGATCGCGGTCCGCGTCATCACCAGGAAGAACAGCGCGATCACGACGATCGCGATCCAGGACAGCACCGGCAGGCCGAGGAAGGCAACGCGCTGGAAGTTGATGAAGTCCGGGCTCATCTGGTCGGCATTGACCCAGGCGCCGCCGGAGACGACGAAGGTGGCGCCCCGATAGATGGTGAGCGTGCCCAACGTCACCACGATCGACGGGATGTTCAGCCGCCACACCAGAAGGCCGTTGATGGCGCCGAGCACCAGGCCGACGAGAAGCGCGATGACGATCAGCATCGGGATCGGGATCGCCGGATGCGCGGCGTTCAGCATGGCCACCACCATGCCGGTGAAGCAGAGGTTGGAGGCCATAGACAGATCGATCGAGCGCGTCAGGATCACCACCATCTGCCCCAGCGCCAGGATCATCAGGATCGAGGTGTCGTTGAACACCTGGCGCAGATTGGCCGGGTCGGCGAAGCCGGGGAAGCGCGTCGAGATCAGGCCGATCAGCACGACGATGCCGGCAAGCAGCCAGATCTCGCGATATTTGAGGAAGCTCTTCATGCCGCGATCCCCGCTGCCGTCCGAACCAGCGTTTCGGCGTCGAGACCCTTGTTGTCGTAGGTCGCCGCGATACGGCCTTCGCGCATGACCACGACGCGGTCCGACATGCCGAGGATTTCGGGCAGCTCGGACGACACCATGATCACCGACAGGCCTTGCGCGACCAGCTCGGCCATGAAGCCGTGCACGGCGGCCTTGGAGCCGATGTCGATGCCCTTGGTCGGCTCGTCGAGGATGATCACCTTGGGCGCGGTGGCCAGCCATTTGGCGATGACCACCTTTTGCTGGTTGCCGCCGGAAAGGGTGCCGACATCCTGGCTGAGCGAAGAGGCGCGCAGGTCGAGCCGCTCGGTGTAGGAGCGGGCGAGTGCGAACTCTTCCGCCAGCCGCAGCACGCCGGATTTGGAGGTACGCGCCAGCGACGGCAGCGACACGTTCTGGAAGATCGGCAGGCCGATGACCACGCCCTGCTTGCCGCGTTCTTCGGGCACATAGACGATGCCGGCCTCGATCGAATCCGCAGCCGATTTCGGTGCGATCGTCCGGCCGTCGAGTGAAATCGCGCCCCGGCTCGTGCGGGTGATGCCGGCGATCGCCTGCATCACCTCGCTGCGCCCGGCCCCGACCAGCCCGTAGAAGCCGAGGATCTCGCCCTTGCGCAATTCGAAGCCGATATCGTCGAACTCGGTCGGATGCGACAGGCCGGAGACGGACAGCACCGGCGCGCCGATCTTCGGCTCGCGCTGCGGAAAGATGTGGTCGACATTGCGGCCGACCATCATGCGTACGATCTCGTTCTGGCTGGCGTCCTTGAGCAGGCCTTCGCCCACCATCTCGCCGTCGCGGAAGACGGTGTAGCGATCGGCGATGCGGTAGATCTCATCGAACTTGTGGCTGATGAACAGCACCGCCTTGCCATCGCTTTTCAGGAATTCGATCAGCAGGAAAAGCTCCTCGATCTCCTTCATCGAAAGCGCTGCGGTCGGTTCGTCCATGATGACGATGCGCGCATCGATCGACATGGCGCGGGCGACGGCTACCAGATGCTTGTTGGCGATGCCGAGGTCCTTGAGACGCGCGTCGGCATCGATATGGCCGGCGCGCATCGTCTCCAGCACCTCGCGCGCGTTCTTGCGCATGGTGCGCCAGTCGATGGTGCCGAAGCGGGTGCGCGGCGCATGGCCGAGGAAGATGTTTTCGGCGACCGAAAGATCGTCGAACAGCACGGTTTCCTGATGGATGGCGGTGATGCCGTGGCCGAAGGCGGCATGCGCGCTGGGCAGCGTCGTGGCCTGGCCGTCGATGCCGATCTCGCCTGAATCGGGCTGGTAGATGCCGGTCATGATCTTGACCAATGTCGACTTGCCGGCGCCGTTCTCGCCGATCAGCGCCGTCACCTGTCCAGGATAGAGCGACAGGCTGACATTATGCAGGGCACGCACGCCCGGGAAGCTTTTCGAGATGCCTGAGAGCGTCAGGCGAGGAGAGGCGCTTTGGGCCGGGCCTGAAGGCCCGGGCCGCTCCGTCTCTATTTTGCGCTGGGCTGTCGTGTCCATATCCGTATCAGGCCCCGAGAGAAGGTCCGTTTGAAGATGCGGCGGGACAATTGTCCCGCCGCAGGAACTTGAAGTCGACCGGAATCAGTAGATTTTGGAGAACTTCTCGATGTTGGTCTTGTCGAACTGGAAGGGCGGAGCCATCGCGGCCGAGTTGGTGTCGTCGAGCGTGACCTTGCCGACGCGGCCGATCGACAGCGTAGCGCCGGGCTTGGCTTCTTCCTTCTTCACCGCCAGGTCATGGGCGAGGTAGATCGCCGAGTAGCCGAGATCGATCGGGTTCCAGAGAGCAACGGCCTGCGAAGCGCCGTTGTCGATGAACTTCTTGAACTCGGACGGCAGCGCCAGGCCGGTGACGTTGACCTTGCCGATCAGGTTCTCGTCGGTGACGACCTGCGCGGCGGCGACGACGCCGACGGTGGTCGGCGCGATGATTGCCTTGAGGTTCGGATAAGACTTCAAGAGGCCCTTGGCTTCATCGGTGCTCTTGGCCGAGTCGTCATCGCCATAGACGGTGGCGACCAGCTTGATCTTCGGGAACTTCTCCGGCAGCACCTTCTTGGCCGCCTCGATCCAGGCATTCTGGTTGGTCGCCGTCGAGGACGCCGAGAGGATCGCGACGTCGCCGCCTTCCGGCAGGTAGTCGGCGGCAAGCTTGATGATCGTCTCGCCGATCAGGCCGGTGTCGGACGGGTTGAGGTGGAGCTGGCGGCCTTCCTTGGCGACGCCGGAATCCCACGAGATGACGGTGATGCCGCGCTCCATCGCCTTCTTCAGCACAGGCACCAGCGCGTCGGCGTCATTGGCCGAAACGGCGATCGCGTTGACCTTCTGCGCGATCAGCGAATTGATCACTTCGATCTGCGCTTCGGCCGTCGCCTTGGTCGGGCCGGTGTAGATGACGTCGACATCGCCCAGTTCCTTGGCTGCTTCCTCGGCGCCCTTGTTGGCGGCGTCGAAGAAGCCGTTGCCGAGCGACTTCACCACCAGCGCGATCTTGACGTTCTCGGCATAGGCGGCATTCACGAACATGGCGGCGGAAAAGGCCGCCGTAACCAGCAGTTTCTTCAAAAAGCTCATCGAATATCCTCCCTTGAGCGTTGCATTCCATCGCCGCTGCGGGCGCGAGTTTCCCTCAGGCCTGCAGTGAAGATTCTTCCTTGTCGCTTGACTGTCTGCGGGCGACGATCAGCGCCACGCCCGCCGTTTCCAGCATCTTGGCCTCGCGATCCTCGATACCGTCGTCGGTGATCACGGTCGCGATGCGCGACAGCCCGCACAGGATCAGGCTGGAGCGCATGCGGAATTTCGAGGAATCGACCAGCACCACCAATTCATCGGCCTGGTCGATCAGCTTCTGTTCCGCCTGGATCAGCAGCGGATCGCCTTCCATCAGTCCGAGCGGCCCCAGCCCCTGCGCACCCATGAACATGCGCCGCGCATAGAAGTTGCGCGTCACGTCATTGTCGAAAGGCGACAGGATGATGTTCTGCTCGCGGTAGATCGTGCCGCCCGACAGCATCACCGTGTTCTTCGAGTGCTTGAGCAGATGCTCCGCGATCGGGAAGGAGTTGGTGAAGATCGGCATCCGGCGGCCGGTCAGGAAATGCACCATCTGGAAGGTTGTGGTGCCGCCATTGATGATGATCGGCTCGCCGTCCGTGCACAGGTTCACCGCTTCCCGCGCGATCGCCCGCTTTTGCGCGGCGTTCAGCGTTTCGTTGACCGAGAAGGGCCGGCCGGCAAGGCCGATGAACTGCGGCGGCGAGATCGCCTCGGCGCCGCCGCGCACCCGGCGCAAGCGTTTCTGGACATGGAGGGCCGCGATGTCGCGCCGGATCGTCGCCTCGGAGGAGTCCGTCAGCTCGACCATTTCCTGCACCGTCACCACAGGCTTTTCCTGGACGGCGGACAGAATGATCCTGTGGCGCTCTTTCTCGTGCATGGTTCCTCCCTGCCCAAGCATCAGGCCTTAGAAAACGCGCAGTGTCAATCATTTCCGATCAAATATTTTCATTGTGCAGTGCAATATGATCGATATTGATCGTTTGTGATTGACAAGCGAGGCGCTTGCGTAGACATTCCCGGCGAGAAATGAGGGTGCGGCGTTCGCGCTCCAAGGGAGGATACCTATGCTCGACAAGCGCTCCGGCTCGCGCCTCGCCAACCTTTGGGACGATGCAAAAGCCGAAGGGATGAGCGGTCCCGAGCTCCTGGTCTATCGCTCGAACACGTTGGGTTCCGACAAGCGCGTCACCAATTACGGCGGCGGCAACACCTCGTCCAAGGTCCGGCAGAAGGACCCGCTCACCGGCGAGGAGGTGGAAGTCCTCTGGGTCAAGGGCTCTGGTGGCGACAGCGCCTCGATCAAGCTTGACGGTTTCGCCACGCTTTACATGGACAAGCTGCGTGCCATCAAAGGTCTTTATCGCGGCGTCGAGCACGAGGACGAGATGGTGGGCTACCTGCCCCACTGCACCTTCAACCTCAATCCGCGCGCGGCCTCGATCGACACGCCGCTGCACGCTTACGTGCCGAAGGCTTGCGTCGACCACATGCATCCCGACGCCATCATCGCGGTTGCCGCGGCCAAGGATTCCAAGGCGATCACCAAGGAGATCTTCGGCGACGCCATCGGCTGGCTGCCCTGGAAGCGGCCGGGCTTCGAGCTTGGCCTGTGGCTGGAGAAATTCTGCCTCGAAAACCCCGAGGCCAAGGGCGTCGTGCTGGAAAGCCACGGCCTCTTCACCTGGGGCGACACGCCGAAGGAGTGCTACGAGACGACGATCTCGGTGATCAACCAGGCAATCGACTGGTTCGAGCGGAAATCCGAGGGCAAGGCGATCTTCGGCGGCGAGGCCGTCCAGTCGCTCGACGCGCCGGCGCGCCGCGCCATCGCCGCCAAGCTGATGCCGAGGATCCGCGGCCTGATCTCCGAACAGAGCCACAAGCTCGGCCATTTCGACGACCAACCGGCCGTGCTCGAATTCGTTAACTCCAAGGACTTGCGGCCGCTGGCGGCGCTCGGCACATCATGTCCCGATCACTTCCTGCGCACCAAGATCCGGCCGCTGGTCATCGAGTTCGATCCGGCAAAGCCCGATATCGACGCCGTCATCGCGCGGCTCGCCGACGACATTGCCGCCTATCGTGTCGGCTACCAGGCCTATTACGACGGCTGCAAGCATCCGGACTCGCCGGCCATCCGCGATCCCAATGCCGTGGTCTATCTGATGCCCGGCGTCGGCATGTTCACCTTCGCCGGCGACAAGGCGACCGCGCGCATATCCGGCGAGTTCTACGTCAACGCCATCAACGTCATGCGCGGCGCCTCGACGGTCTCGTCCTATGTCGGCCTGCCGGCGCAGGAAGCCTTCGACATCGAATATTGGCAGCTCGAGGAAGCCAAGCTCCAGCGCCTGCCGAAGCCGAAGGCGCTGGCCGGCCAGATCGCGCTGGTCACCGGCGGCGCCGGCGGCATCGGCCGCGCCACCGCCAACCGGCTGCTGCGCGAAGGCGCTTGCGTTGTGCTCGCCGATATAGACGAAGCGGCTTTGGCCAGCGCCAATGACGAGCTCTCGAAGGCCTACGGAAAAGACTTCGTCCGTCCGGTGCGCATCGATGTCACCTCCGAGGATCAAGTGCTTTCCGGCTTCGCCGAAACTGCGGTCGAATTCGGCGGTGTCGACATCCTGGTCTCGAATGCCGGCCTGGCCTCCTCGGCACCGATCGAGGAGACGACGCTGGCGTTGTGGAACAAGAATATGGACATCCTGTCCACCGGCTATTTCCTCGTCTCACGCGAGGCTTTCCGCCTGTTCCGCGCCCAGAAGATCGGCGGCAACGTCGTCTTCGTCGCCTCCAAGAACGGCCTCGCCGCATCGCCGAATGCGTCCGCCTATTGCACGGCCAAGGCGGCTGAGATCCATCTTGCCCGCTGCCTGGCGCTGGAGGGCGCGGAAGCCCAGATCAGGGTCAATGTCGTCAATCCGGACGCCGTGCTGCGCGGCTCGAAAATCTGGACCGGCGAGTGGAAGGAACAGCGCGCCGCCGCCTACAAGATGTCGACCGACGATCTCGAGGAGCATTACCGCTCGCGCTCGATGCTGAAGCGCTCGGTCTTCCCGGAAGACATTGCCGAGGCAATCTACTTCTTCGCCTCCGACATGTCGGCCAAATCGACCGGCAATATCGTCAACGTCGACGCCGGCAACGCGCAAAGTTTTACGCGATAAGCTTCCTTCTCCCCGTTCAACGGGGAGAAGGTGCCGGCAGGCGGATGAGGGGCAGCGCCGGCCGAACACGTTCTTGGGAGGAAGTGCAGTGTCCGAACAGATCATCTCGGCCGACGTCGTCGAAAAGGACAACGCCGCGCGCAAACCCGACTTCGAGCGCGATTACGCGTCGCTCGGCGAGCGCCTCGACCGGCGCGGCATCGCCATCGACGCGATCCGCGACAAGGTCGAGAAATTCGGCGTGGCTATCCCGTCCTGGGGCGTCGGCACCGGCGGCACGCGCTTCGCCCGCTTTCCGGGTCCCGGCGAGCCGCGCGACATCTTCGACAAGATCGAGGATTGCGCCGTCATCAGCCAGCTGACGCAGGCGACGCCGACCGTCTCGCTGCACATCCCGTGGGACAAAGCCGATGCGAACCGGCTGAAGCAGGCGGCGTCCCGCTTCGGCCTCGGCTTCGACGCGATGAATTCCAACACCTTCTCCGACGCAAAGGACCAGAAGCTCTCCTACAAATTCGGTTCGCTCTCGCATGCCGATGCCGGCACGCGCCGCCAGGCGGTCGAGCACAATCTCGAATGCATCGAGATCGGCAGGACGCTCGGCTCCAAGGCGCTGACGGTGTGGATCGGCGACGGCTCGAATTTCCCGGGCCAGGTCAATTTCGCAAAGGCCTTCGAGCGCTATCTCGACGCCATGCGCGACATCTATGCCGGCCTGCCGGACGACTGGCGGCTGTTCACCGAACACAAGATGTATGAGCCGGCCTTCTATTCGACAGTGGTGCAGGATTGGGGCACCAACTACATCATTGCCAGGGAGCTCGGCGACAAGGCCTTCTGCCTGGTCGATCTCGGCCACCATGCGCCCAACGTCAACATCGAGATGATCGTGTCGCGGCTGATCCAGTTCGGTAAGCTCGGCGGTTTCCACTTCAACGATTCCAAATATGGCGATGACGACCTTGATGCCGGGTCGATCGATCCTTACCGGCTGTTCCTGGTCTTCAACGAGCTGGTCGATGCCGAGCTCTCCGGGGCGGACGGCTTCAACCCCGCGCACATGCTCGACCAGAGCCACAACGTCACCGATCCGATCGAAAGCCTGATGCTGTCGGCGGTTGAGGTGCAGCGCGCCTATGCGCAGGCGCTGCTGGTCGACCGCAAGGCGCTGGATGGCTTCCAGGAGGAGAACGACGCGCTGATGGCGACGCAGACACTTAAAAGCGCCTACCGCACCGATGTCGAGCCGATCTTGGCGATGGCCAGACTGCGCACTGGCGGCGCGATCGATCCGGTCGCGGCCTATCGCGAGGCCGGCTACCGGGCCAAGGTCGCGGCCGAGCGGCCGGCAGTCGCCGGCGGTGGCGGCGGCATCGTCTGACAGGCAGATATCGGATTGATCTGGTCCAGCGCTATTGGCGGTGGACAGGTCCGCCGGCAGGGTCTTTTCTAGGCGTCCCCAACGCCAGGAGCACCGCCATGCCCTTGACTCGTCGGACGCTGATCGGCGTCACCCTTTCGCTCGCAATTACCCTGGCGCCGCCGACCATCGTCCTCGCCGCCTCGCCGCAACCGGCCAAGGGCGAGCACGGCATGGTGGTGACGGCCCAGCATCTGGCGACCGAGATCGGCGTCGACGTGCTGAAAAAGGGCGGCAATGCGGTCGATGCCGCTGTTGCCGTCGGCTATGCGCTCGCCGTCGTCTATCCCAATGCCGGCAACATCGGCGGCGGCGGGTTCATGACCGTGCGCATGAAGGACGGCCGCACGACCTTCCTCGATTTCCGCGAGCGCGCGCCGCTCGCCGCGACCAAGACCATGTATCTCGACAAGGACGGCAATCCGGTGAAAGGCGCCAGCCTCGACGGCTATCTGGCGGTCGGCGTGCCGGGCTCGGTCGCCGGCTTCGAGATGGCGCGCGAGAAATACGGCACGCTCACCAGGCAGGATCTGATGGCGCCGGCGATTGCCTACGCCAAGGATGGCTTCGTGCTCAACCAGGGCGATGCCGCGTCGTTCGCAGGCGGCGCCGATCGTCTGGCAAAGGATCCGGCGGCCGCCGCCATCTTCCTGAAACCGGATGGCAAGCCTTACGGGATTGGCGAGAAGCTCGTTCAGCCGGACCTCGCCGCCTCGCTGTCGGCGATTTCGGAAAAGGGGCCGGACGCCTTCTACAAGGGTGCTATCGCGGACGCCATCGTCAAGGCGAGCGGCGCCAAGGGCGGCATCCTCGCCAAGGGCGATTTCGAGCAATATGCGGTGCGCGAGCTGAAGCCGGTGACCTGTTCCTATCGCGGCTACGAGATCATTTCCTCGCCGCCGCCGAGCTCGGGCGGCGTCATTATCTGCGAGATACTCAACGTGCTGGAGGGCTATCCGCTCTCCTATCTCGGCGCCGGCTCGGCCGAGACGGTTCACGTCATGGTGGAAGCCATGCGCCAGGCCTATGTCGACCGCAACTCGGCGCTCGGCGACCCTGATTTCGTCGACAATCCGGTCTCGAAGCTGGTCGACAAGGCCTATGCGAAAGACATCCGCGACAAGATCGACCCGTTCCGCGCCGGCGTCTCGAAGGAGCTGATGCCGAAGGGCTTCGGCGAGTCGAAGGAAACCACGCATTATTCGATCATCGACAAGGACGGCAACGCGGTGGCCGTCACCTACACGCTGAACGGCTCCTTCGGCGCCAGCGTCGTCGCCGACGGCACCGGCATCCTGCTCAACAACGAGATGGACGATTTCACCCAGAAGCCGGGCGTGCCGAACCTCTACGGCCTGGTGCAGGGCGAAGCGAACGCCATTCAGCCGAAGAAGACGCCCTTATCCTCTATGAGCCCGACGATCGTCACGAAGGACGGCAAGCCGTTAATGGTCATCGGCAGCCCGGGCGGCTCGCGCATCATCACCATCACGCTCGAGGCGATCGTCAACGTCATCGACCACGGCATGGACATCCAGCAGGCGATCGACGCGCCGCGCATCCATCATCAATGGCTGCCGGACACCATCTATGTCGAACCGTTCGGGCTTTCGCCGGACACGGAGAAGCTGCTTGCCGGCATGGGCTATCATCTGGACTTGAGCGACGAGACCTGGGGACAAGCCGCTGGCATTCTGGTCGGCGGTAAGAGCCTCAGCGAGATCGAGAAAGGCGGCGGCGCGCGCTACAACGGCGCCATCGACAGCCGCGCCGCAGCCGGCGAGGCGCTGGGATATTAATTGATCAGGTGACCAGCGTGATGGTCGAGGCGATCAGCATCACGGCGGCGATAGCGACGAAGAGGGCATAGATGCGCGGCCGGTCGAGCAGCAGCGCATTGCCCGAGATCCAGGCCGCCGTGGCGCCGCCAAGCGCGAACAGGAAGCCGTTGCGGTGGCCGAAGGACATGGAGGCGGCCATCAGGCCGCCGATGATCAGCGCGCCGAAGACGATGATGACGGCGACCGCGTATTTCTCGAAATCATTGCCGCCGCCCATCGCCGGCCCCATCGCATTGAGATTGGGCAGGTCGTCAGGGTCGAAGGGGCTGGTCGAGCCATATTCGTCTTGACCGAGGGATTCGCGCATCGTTCGTTCTCCGCTGGGCGGCAACAAACCATCAACGCCTGCCGAGCGCAACCCGGCAAAACCGCCACGGCGATGGATTCGCGGCCCGGCTGATGCCGGCGTGCCACGGTTTCCCGGTCGGTTTCAACGGCGAAGCGGCGTGGCGGTTCCCGCAGCATGATGCCGAAAAGGGTGAAGCGGTTTTCCGACGATATCATGCTCCATCTCTGGCCCTGATCTACCTGGAAAAATCACTGCGCACGATGCCGTGCCGCTGCAGCTTGTCGTAGAAGGTCTTGCGCGGGATGCCGAGCGCCTCGATGGTGCGCCGGACGTCGCCGTCATTGCGGCCAAGTGTCTCGCGGATGAGTTCGGCCTCGTAGCGATCAAGCCGTTCCGGCAAGGGCGTGGGGGTGCCGATCTCCGTTGCCGCCGGGGAAGACGCGGCGGCAACGTCGTCCAGCCCGAGCACGAAGCGTTCGGCGAAGTGGGCGAGTTCGCGCACATTGCCGGGCCAGTCATGTTCGCCGAGATGGCGCTGAACCGCGGCGGAGATCGCCGGCACGGCGCGCCGAAAACGGGCGGCGGCGCGATCGGCGAAATAACCGAACAACAGCGGCACGTCGTCCCGCCTTTCGCGCAGCGGCGGGATCGAAAGCGTCACCACATTGAGCCGGTAATAGAGATCCTCGCGGAAATTGCCGCGCTGGCCAGCGTCGCCGAGATCGACCTTGGCGGCGGCAACGACGCGCAGGTCGACCGGGCGCACCTCATTGGTGCCGAGCGGCGTCACCTCGCGCATTTCCAAGACGCGCAGCATCTGCACTTGCGTCGAGGCAGGCATGCTTTCGATCTCGTCGAGGAACAGCGTGCCGCCGCTCGAATGCTCGATGCGGCCGACGCGCTTCTTCTGCGCGCCGGTGAAGGCGCCGGCCTCATGTCCGAACAACTCGCTTTCGATGACCGTCTCCGGCAGCGTCCCGCAATTTAGAGCGACGAAATTGCCCTTGGCGCGGCGGCTCCAGCGATGCAGCAGGCTCGCCACCACCTCCTTGCCGGAGCCGGTCTCGCCGGTCACCAGAACGTCGACATCGGTGTCGGCGATCTGCCGCAATGTCCGGCGCAGCCGCTCCATGGCCGGCGTCTGGCCGATCAGCGGCAATCCTTCCTGCGCCTGCTCGGCCGCCTCGCGCAAGGCGCGGTTTTCCATCACCAGGCGGCGTTTTTCAGCGGCCCGGGCAACGCTCTGCGCCAGCCTGTCGGCGGCGAAAGGCTTGGTGATGAAGTCGTAGGCGCCGTCCTTGATCGCCTTCACGGCCATCGCGATATCGCCATGGCCGGTGACCAGGATGACGGGGATATCGGGGTCGAGCCGCAGCACGCGATCGAAAAGCTGCAGCCCGTCGATCTCCGGCATGCGGATATCCGACACCACCACGCCGGCGAAATTCCTGTCGAGCGCCGCCAGCGCTTCGCTCGCCACCGAATGGGCCGACACCGCAAAGCCGGCAAGCTCCAGCGTCTGTCTTGTCGCCTTGAGCAGATCGCTGTCGTCATCGATCAGGATTACCGTGGCTGGATCGTGCTTCGTCATGCAGCGCCGGCTTTCGACAGATGGATGGTGAAGCGTGTTCCCTGGCCGCTGCTCGAAACCTCGATCCGCCCGCCATAGTCGGTGACGATGTCCTTGGAGATGACGAGCCCGAGCCCCAGGCCTTTTTCCTTGGAGGTGTTGAAGGGCGTGAACAGCGATTTCAGGATCGCGGGCGGAATGCCCGGGCCGTTGTCCGAGACCATGAGCGTAACGTCATCGCCGGTCTCGGCCGCCGAAACCTCGACTTTCGCGTCGTCGCGGCCATCGAGTGCCTCCAGCGCGTTCTGGAACAGGTTGATCAGCACCTGCTCCAGTCGCAGCCGGTTGCCCATAACCTTCAGCGTCGGCGGCGGCAGCGTGATCGCCAGCGCATCCAGCTGCCCGGCGAAGCGGCTCCTGAGCAGCACGACGGCGCCTTCGATCACGCCGCGCAGTTCGACCGGCTCGGCGGCGGTGCGGCCCTTGCGGGCGAAAGCTTTCAGCTCTTCGGTGATGGAGCCGATGCGCTCGGTCAGCGCGGCGATGGCACCAAGGTTCTCCTCGGCTGAGGCGCTCTGCTTGCGTTCGAGGAAGACACGCGCATTGTCGGCATAGGCGCGGATCGTCGCCACCGGCTGGTTGATCTCATGCGCGACCCCGGCGGCGACCTGGCCAAGCGTGGCAAGCCGGTTGGCCTGCACCAGTTCCTGCTGCATCACCTGCAGCCTGGCTTCGGTGCTGCGATGGTCGGCGATCTCGGCCTGCAGCCGGTCGCGCGCCAGGCTCAGATCCTGCGTGCGCTCGACGACCCGGCGCTCGAGCTCGGCGCGCGCGGCCTGTTCGGCGGCAATCCGCATCTGGCCGGATTGCCGGCGCCACAACAGATAGGCGGCAAAGGCAATGAGCGGCACGAGGACACCGAGCACCAGGAGCCGCATCTCGCGCTGCGCCGCCGCGACCGGTGCTTCGGCAGGAAGGAGATAGTCGAGGCGCCAGGGTGTCGACGGCACGGCGGTGGAAAGCCGCAGATATTCCGCATCGCTGCCGCCGGGCGTGATGGCCTGGACAAGCGCGACATCGGGGCTGAGCGGTTGCGGTTTCGTGATCGGCAAGGGCACCAGCGGCGCATCGCCGAATTGCTGGCTGGCGCGGATGTCGGCCGTAACCGGAGCGGCCAGCGGCGCCGTCGTCATGAAACGCCAGGAGGGCACGCTTGTGATCAGCACCACGCCATGCGCATCGCTGACATAGGCCGGCCGGTTCGCCTCGCGCCAGTCGGACTCGAGCTGGTCGAACTCCATCTTGACCACGACGACGCCGAGCGGCCCCGCAACGCCGTCGACGCGGCGCGAGATGTAGAGGCCCGGACGCTTGCTGACATTGCCGAACGCGAAATATTCGGCCGTGCCGGTTTCCATCGCGCCCGAGAAATAGGCTCGAAAACCATAGTCGTTGCCGACGAAGCTCACCGGCTCGCGCCAATTGCTGGAGGCGATCGCCAGGCCGTCCGTGCCGGTGACATAGAGCACCGAGGCCTTGGTGCCCGAGACCAGCCCTTCGAGCTTGCGGTTGAGCACGTCGATCGATGCGGAGTTGCGCTTGGTCAGCGCATCATGCACCTGCTGGTCTTCCGACAGGAGCAGCGGCAGCGCGCGCGGATTTTCCAGCACCGCGCGCAGCAGCGCGACTTTGAGGTTGGCGTCCGTGCGCCCTTGCGCGGCTAGAGTCTCGATCTCGGCCGAGCGACCATAAAGCCCGGCGCCGTAGAGCGCCGCGAGCACGATCAGCAGCGCCACCGCCGTAAACAGCAGCCAGGTGCGCCGCGCCCGCCCGGCAAGCAGTTCGGGCGTTGGGGCGAGGGCAGCGGCCGGGCGTTGCAGCATGCCACATCTGTGCATGATTTCGCACAAATCGCAATTCGACCTATGCGGATAATCGCACTAGTGTTCTTCAACACGCGTGGTCGCAGGATCGAAAAATCCAACAAAATCAATAAAACAAGACTCCGGACATCATCTGGCACGCGGGTTGCAAATGCATCCGCAGCAGCCGCGAGGCTGTGGAGGTCAACAGCCCCCTGGGAGGTCGAGCGTCTCGATCGGGGGCCAAACGGAGGACATCATGCAGACAGCAATCGCTGCCGCCGAACCACGCGGCAAGGTTCCCTTTTACCGGCATCTCTATGTACAGGTCCTGGTGGCGATTGCCGCCGGTATCCTGCTTGGCCATTTCTACCCCGAACTGGGCGCATCGCTGAAACCGCTTGGCGACGCCTTCATCAAGCTGGTCAAGATGGTGATCGCGCCGGTGATCTTCCTCACCGTGGCAACCGGCATTGCCGGTGTCTCCGACCTGCACAAGGTCGGCCGCGTCGCCGGCAAGGCGATGATCTATTTCCTTGTCTTCTCGACATTGGCGCTCGTCGTCGGCCTCGTCGTGTCGAACGTCATCCAGCCCGGCGCCGGCATGCACATCAATCCCGCGACCCTCGACCCATCGAAGGTGGCGACCTTCACCGAGAAGGCGCATGACTCTTCCATCGTCGGCTTCCTGATGAACATCATCCCCGACACCATCACCGGCGCCTTCGCGCAGGGCGACATCCTGCAGGTGCTGTTCTTCTCGGTGCTGTTCGGCATAGCGCTGGCGCTGGTCGGCGAGCGCGGCCGCCCCGTGGTCGATTTCCTGCAGGCGCTGACCTCGCCGGTCTTCCGCCTCGTCGCCATCCTGATGAAGGCGGCGCCCATCGGCGCCTTCGGCGCCATGGCCTTCACCGTCGGCAAATACGGCATCGGCGCGATCGCCAACCTCGCCATGCTGATCGGCACCTTCTATCTGACATCGCTGCTCTTCGTGCTCGTCGTGCTCGGCACTGTGGCATGGTACAACGGCTTCTCCATCCTGGCGCTGATCCGCTACATCAAGGAAGAATTGCTCCTGGTGCTCGGTACCTCGTCGTCGGAAGCAGCACTTCCCGGTCTGATGGCCAAGATGGAGCGCGCCGGCTGCAACCGCTCGGTGGTCGGCCTGGTCATCCCGACCGGCTATTCCTTCAACCTCGACGGCACCAACATCTACATGACGCTGGCAGCACTTTTCATCGCCCAGGCGACCGACACGCCGCTCACCTTCGGCGACCAGATCCTGCTCTTGCTCGTCGCCATGCTGAGCTCGAAGGGTGCGGCCGGCATCACCGGCGCCGGCTTCATCACACTGGCCGCGACGCTCTCGGTAGTGCCCTCCGTGCCGGTCGCCGGCATGGCGCTGATCCTCGGCGTCGACCGCTTCATGTCGGAATGCCGCGCGCTCACCAACTTCGTCGGCAACGCGGTCGCGACCATTGTCGTGGCGCGCTGGGAAGGTGAGCTCGACCAGACCAAGTTCGCCGCAGCCATGGCCGGCCAGTTGTCGGAAGAAGCCGACCTCGCGTTGTCGGGCGGCCTGCAGCCTGCCTAGCCAACCAGCATCCTCCCGATGCCGAACAGGTCGCGGCAATCACCGCGGCCTGTTCTTTTTATCGGCCGCCGCATAGGCTGCGCGAGCCGGAATCCCGGCGAACCATTCAGCCGAGAGGGCGGTCGATGAGCAGTGCGTATCCCGAGATCTATCTTGTCCGTCATGGCGAGACGGAGTGGAGTCTCTCGGGCAGGCATACCGGCCGCACCGACATCCCCCTGACCGCGAGAGGCGAGGAGGCCGCGCGCGGCGTCGCCGACCGGCTCAAGGGCCTGACTTTCCAGGCCGTCTGGTCGAGCCCGTCGCAGCGCGCCTTCGACACCTGCCGCCTCGCCGGTTTTGGCGAGCGCGCGGTCAAGAAGCCGGACCTGCAGGAATGGGATTACGGCGCTTACGAAGGCGTGACGACCAAGGAGATATTGTCCAAGCGTCCTGGCTGGCAGTTGTTTCGCGACGGCTGCCCGGGCGGCGAGACGGCGGCCGATGTCGGCGCCCGCGCCGATACCATCATCGCCGGGCTGCGCGCGGTTGCCGGTAATGTGCTCATCTTCTCCAGCTCGCATTTCCTGCGTGTGTTCGCGTCGCGCTGGGTCGGCCTGCCGCCGGAAGGCGGCGAGCATTTCGTGCTCGACACCGCCAGCCTCAGCATCCTCGGCTACGAGCACGACCTGACCGAGCCGGTCATCCGCCACTGGAACCAGAAATAGCCCCGCTGGATGGCAGCCCAGGTGCCTCTGGCCCGTGGATGACGAAGCTGAGACGTTTCGGCTAGACTCCCACCATCGCCAGTTCCTCCGCGGTCAAATGCCGCGCCTTGCCCTTGGCAAGCTCGCCGAGCTGCAATCCGCCGATCGCCACCCTGATCAGCCGCAGCACCTCGATGTCGAAAGCGCCGAGCAGCCTGCGGATCTGCCGGTTGCGTCCCTCGTCGAGCACGATCTCCAGCCACGCCGTCCGCCCGCCGCTGCGCAACAGCGCGATCGAGCTTGCGGTGAGCAACTCGCCGTCGACGACCGCCCCTTGGCGAAAGCGCTCCAGCATCGCTTCGTCGGGCACGGCCGCGATCTGCACGTGATAGGTCTTGGCGACATGCGAGGCGGGGTCGAGCAGACCGTTCGCCCAGCGCGTGTCGTTGCTCATCAAAAGCAGCCCTTCGCTCGCCTTGTCGAGGCGGCCAACGGGTGACACGAAGGGCAGGTCGAGCCCTTCCAGGCAGTCATAGACGGTGCCGCGGCCTTTGGGGTCGTCGCGGGTCGTGACCAGCCCGCGCGGCTTGTTGAGCATCAGATAGACCTTGCGCTCGGCAACGACGCGCTCGCCGTCGACGGTGATGCGGTCGCGGTCGGGATCGATGCGCAGCAAGGCATCGCGCACCGTCTTGCCGCCGACCTGTACCCGCCCCTCGGTAACGAAACGCTCGGCCTGCGTGCGCGAGCAGAAGCCAAGCTTGGAAAGCGCTCGGGCGAGGCTGACCTTTGGGGTTGCTGATCGTCGGTCGGGTTGGCGTGCCACTGTCTCTGTCTTCGGACTTGCTCAAAACGCTGCAACCGATGCCACGCCTGGCGAGATGGGCGCAAGCGGCTCCATAACCCGGTTCGGGTCGCCGATTTCACTCCTGCGGCGCGCTCAACCGCCGGTAGGAGATGCCGTCGAATGTTGCCGTCACGAAGCTTTTGACCGACATTTTGCGCTTGCGCCCGTCGCTGCAGGCGTAAAGCGGCCAGCCGGCCTCGCTGCATTCGCTGGCCATGCAGATGCGGGTCACGCAGTTGCCTGCGGTCAGCCGGAAGCCACCCTTGCCGGCAAAGCCCTGCAGCAGACTGCCATCCGAGGAACGCCATGTCCGTTGTTGGAATTCAGGCCGCAGCAGCCGAGGCTCGAGCGGGGCGGCCAAACCGGCCTGGTCCGTATGGCCCGAATATTGAAGCCGATAGCGCGCCATGCCGGTCGTGTACGCGGTGACGAGATCGGATTGGCCCGAATATGCCGCCGACAGCTCGGGACGATCGAAAAGATGGGAGGCGCGTGTCTCCGCCCCTGACGGTCTCGTCAGGGCAGCGATGGCGACAAGGGCCAGGCAGACGCGCAGCATCCCGATTTCCAGCAGCCATACCGATCCGGCGTGCCGGTTTGCCCCGGCTGCGTTTACTACAATTCCGCCAAACAATGCTCTGTGCAAGTCGCCGTTGCCGGGGAAGACGCCTTTCATGCGGAGCCCTGGGCTACGCGCGAGCCAAAATTGGGGAATCAGCCGGCGGGGTTCATTCGTGCGAGGCAGCGGGCCTGGTCGCGTGGCCGCCCGAGTTCCTCGTAGCGGCCTGCCGCCTCCTCGAAGGCCGCCAGCGCGCGCATTTCCTTGTTCTGCGCCCGCCGCTGCACGCCGCGCGCCTCCCAGAGCGCCGCGGCCCAGGGGCCGCCTTGCCACATGCCGGCGATGCGCTCGGCATCGTTCAGGCGGCGATCGACCTGTTCCAGGTCGCCGGCTTCTGCAAGGGCTATCGCCGACGCGGTGCGCAGCGCCATCGAACAGGGCTGGCAGGCGCCGGGGATCAGCAGCCGGTCGCCGGCGAGGATTTCCTCGGCAACCATCTTGGGCGTGGAGGCGGCGCGTACGGCCAATGCCTGCATGCGAATGATCAGGTGTGGGGAAAGCCAGGATCGTTCCGCATCCGCCAGGCCGCGGCGGATGAGACGGCCGGCTCGCCACCTTTGGCCGCGTTCCAGCGCGATCTCGGCCAGCCGCTCGATTGCAAGCACGCGGCCTGCCACGGCATCCGCTTCCTGAAGCAATTGTTCCGCCGCGGCGAGGAAGCCTTCGGCGCCGTCGAGATCGCCCGAGAAAAGCGAGGCCTCTCCAAGCAGGAGGCAAGCGAGACCGCGGCCCGCGCTCGATCCGGCCTCTTCGGCCACGGTGAGCAATTCCCGCGCAAGTCCCGCGACCTCGGCATGGCCCTTCGCGCTGCACAGACAGAATTCGGAAAGGCACAGATGACCGTCGAACACATGCTGAACGAAGGCGGGTTTGGCGCGGACCCATTCGATGAATTCGGATCGGAACAGTTGCGGCCACCGGGCTTGCATCATCGATGCGATGCCCAGCAAGGCGCTGGACTCGCCGACCTCGCGCGGCAGGTCGGCGCCGAGTGCAAGGTCACGCGTGCGCCGGGCAATTTCGCTTGCCTTGTCGAATTCGCCGCTTTGCAGATGCACCAGCCCCCAGGCGAGCGACGTGCGTATCTGCTCCACCGGGCTGACGGTCTCCGTGCCGGACAGCGCCAGGGCCTTCTCGTAGAGCGCGATGGTGGCGGCGCTCGGCCCGACGCCGAGTTCGGCATGCAGATTGTCGCGAAGCTGATTGAATTGGCGGATCGCTTCCACGCGGTTGCCGGCATCGAGTGCTGCCTGCATCAGCGCGCATTGCGCCTGCTCGTCGGCCGGGTCGAGCGCGATCAGTCGCTGCCAAAGATTGCCGGCGCGCAGGAGGTCGCTATAGCGCTGCTGCAGTTGCGCGCGCGGGGCGTCCAGCCATTCAACGAACAGATCGTCGGGCAGGAGCCTGCCTCCGTAGAGGTCGGCGGCATGTGCGAAGGCCTTGCTGTCGTCGCCTCGCAGGGCGGCCTTCGCGGCGGTCTCGAAACTCTCCGTGTCGATCGCCAGTTCGACATCCGGGGCGAGCGCCACGATATCGTTGCTCACGTCGATCAGGTCGCGGCCGCCCAGTGCGCGACGCGCGAAATGGACGGCCTTGCGCAGGCTGGCGCCGGCGGCGTCGGGGTCCGCGTCTGGCCAGAAGGTCTCCAAGATCTGCTCGCGGTGGGCGCGATGTCCAGGCCGCAAGGCAAGCAGCTTGACCAAAGCCGCGGCGCGGTCGCGCCGCCACTCCGCCGCCAGGACCACCCTGTCATCGACGCTGACGGCGAACCGGCCGAGGAGGTGGATCGAAACGCGCATGCATGCACCGTCCGGAAGATAGGGCACCGCCGCCGAAGCCGTCACCGGGCGGCCGTCGTCGGGGAACGCTGGCGGAACATAGATTTCCTAATTTAGCGCCGCAATCGAATTCCAACCGGAAAGGAACACAACCATGTCACTCCGTATCGCAGACATCGCCCCCGACTTCATGGCCGACACCACCGAGGGTCCGATTTCCTTCCATGAATGGCTGGGCAAGGATTGGGGCGTCCTCTTCTCGCATCCGAAGGACTACACGCCGGTCTGCACGACCGAGCTCGGCTACATGGCGCGTCTGAAGCCCGAGTTCGACAAGCGCGGCGTGAAAATCATCGGCCTCTCCGTCGACCCCGTCGAGAAGCATGCAGGCTGGGCAAAGGACATCGCCGAAACGCAGGGGACGGCCCCCAACTTCCCGATGATCGGCGATCCGACGCTGGCCGTCTCCCAGCTTTACGACATGCTGCCGGCCTCGGCCGGCAACACGGCCGACGGCCGCACCGCAGCCGACAACCAGACGGTGCGCAATGTCTACGTCATCGGCCCCGACAAGAAGATCAAGCTGGTCATTTCCTATCCGATGACGACTGGCCGCAACTTCGATGAGGTGCTGCGCGTCATCGACTCCCTGCAGCTGACGGCCAAGCACCGCCTGGCGACCCCCGTCAACTGGAAGCCCGGCGACGACGTCATCATCGCTGGCTCGGTGTCGAACGACGAGGCCAGGCAGCTCTATCCGCAGGGCTGGAAGGAACCTAAGCCCTACATTCGCATCGTGCCGCAGCCCGTCCTCACCTGACGAGTGCAAGCGGCAAGCCCGCTAGGCCTTGGCGGTAAGGGCATCGACGGCGAGGAGATGGAGTCCTCGCCGCCACTTCAGGAAATGAAGATCAACCGGCGCTTGGCGCCAGAGACAGGGTGGGGAACTGAGATGAACACGGCAAACAAACCGCGCATCGTCGTCCTTGGGGCAGGCTTCGGCGGCCTCGAACTCACGACGCTGCTTTCCGAAGCGATGGGCGACGCCATCGACGTGACCCTGATCGACAAGAGCGATACCTTCATTTTCGGCTTCTCCAAGCTCGGCGTCATGTTCGGCCTGAAGCAGCCGGAAGCGGTTCGCCTGCCTTATGCCAGCTTCGCCAAGCCCGGCGTGCGCATGCTGAAGCGCACCATCACAGCGATCGATCCGCAAAGCCGCCGTGTCGTCACCGATGACGGCGTGTTCGACGCCGACCATCTGATCGTGGCACTTGGCGCCGAATATGATTTCGACGCAACGCCTGGTCTTTCCGGAACCAACGAGTTCTATTCGGTGCCCGGCGCGGAACGGCTGCGCCACATGCTGCCAGGTTTCAAGAAGGGCAGGGCGATGGTGGGGGTCTGCGGCGCGCCCTACAAATGCCCGCCGGCACCCAGCGAATGCGTGCTGATGCTGCATGACTATCTGGTGCGGCAAGGCGTGCGCGAGGCTTGCGAGATATCGCTGGTGCTGCCGTTGGGCAGCCCGGTGCCGCCTTCGCCCGACACCTCGCTCGCCTTGCTTGCCGCCTTCGCCGAGCGCGGCATCAAATTCATCCCGGGGCGCCGTGTCGCCTCCGTCGACAACACGCGAAACGTGGCCGTCCTCGACGACGGCTCGGAAATGCCTTTCGAGCTTTTCCTTGGCGTGCCCAAGCACCGGGTGCCGCCGGTCGTGCTCGAAAGCGGCATGTCTGAAAACGGCTGGATTCCGGTCAATCCGCGTACGCTCGAAACGAAATACGAGAATGTCTACGCCGTCGGCGACGGCGCTAACACCGGCACGCCCAAGGCCGGCGTCTTCGCCGAGGGCGCCGCGCGGGCGGTGGCCAGCGCCCTCGTCGCAAAGTTGCGCCACAGAGGCGGTGGGACCCTCTATGATGGGTTCGGGACCTGCTATATCGAGTTTGGCGGCGGGCGCATCGGCAAGGTCGAGGTCGACTTCTTCTCGGGGCCCTCGCCGACCGGCAACTACTATGAGCCCTCGGTCACACTCCGTGCCGACAAGGAGATGTTCGGCGCGACCAGGAGGTCGCGCTGGTTCGGCCTCTGACGAGAGGGGCCTCGGCGGGCGCAGGCATCGTTCGCGGCCTTTCAGCTATTGGCGGCCGGCGGCAGCTCGAACAGGGTGGCGCCGTTCTCCCGCCCGCGGTCGACATAGCCGATCACGCGGAACCATTTCGCTACGTCGGGCCTGTCCAGCCAGCTGCGCGAATGTATGGGAAGGTTGCCGGCGAGCGCCTGGACATGGCGGATGTGGCGCTTGCAGAAGCGGACCGTCGAGGCGTTGAAGAAATCCTCCTGCGCGGCAAAGAGCGTATCGGCGGCGTCCGCATGCTCGTGCCAGGCGATGATCGCCACCGTCCTGTCGTCCTGGACGAGCGCATGCGCCCGGCCTTCCTTCAGGTTCATCATCAGATTGTCATAGGCATTTTTGCTGTCCTTGCCGGCCGCCACATACTCGTCCGACATTCGCTTGGACAGGCCGTGGAAGACATCTTCCAAGTCTCCGACCGTCGCCGCGCGTGCTCTCATTTCTCCTCCTGACAGCCCGCTGGCAGTTTGCCCCAGTGAAGGGGGATCACCAAGAAAAGCAAATCCCCAATCGGGGCCGTGTGCGCAATCTCATTCCACGCGGGCGGGTCCGACCCATGTCCACGTCCCTATATAAGCGTTGGCTTGAGATTGAGCTTCCTGTGTCGGATACTGATGGTTTCTGGCCCGTCCGGCCCGCATCGTTCCCATGACGGCCATGATCGATCTGATCGAAACCATATGCAAGGCGGCCTTCGTCCCGGAGCGATGGAACTCGGTGCTCCAGAAGGCGAGCGGCCTGTCGAACTCGGCCAGCGCTCAGGTCTTCGACGCCGGCGGAGGCAGGGCTGGCAGCCGATCTTGCCGCCGGACTCACTTTGGCGGAAACGGCCGCGCGGGGCGGCATCACCGTCAAATCCGCCCGCACCTATCTCGAGCGCGTCTTCCAGAAAACCGGCACCCATCAGCAGAGCCAGCTGCTCGCCATGTTGAAGACGCTGCAGCCGCTGGCTCTACCGCCGGCGCGATGACAGGGAGCTGCCTGGGAAATGGCAGAAGACAGCGTATCGTTGAATTCGACGCCGGCCTGCCATAAAAGGCGCAAGTCTCGACCAGCCTGAGGAATTCAAGGCGTGCCCGAACCTGTCGCCAAGATCGGCCTGGGCTGCGTTGATCCGCAGACTGTCCGCGGGCGATTGGTCGGTAAATGGTCTGGCTACAGCGTTAGGGGTATGCATTGACGTCGAGCAGGCCGATCCTGATCACCGGCGCAGCCGGCTTCATAGGTTTTCACCTTTGCCAGAGGCTGCTTGCCGAAGGCCGGCAGGTTGTCGGCCTCGACTCCATGAACGAGTATTACGACGTCGCGCTGAAGCAGGCGCGGCTCGAGCGGCTGAAGGCGTTCTCGAATTTTCGTTTCGAGCATGTCGATCTCGCCGACCGCGATGGCATCTCGAGGGTCTTTGCGTCGGTCGCGCCGGAGATCGTCGTCAACCTCGCCGCACAGGCGGGCGTCCGCTATTCGCTGGTCAATCCGCACGTCTATGCGCAAAGCAATCTCAACGGCTTCCTCAACATCCTGGAAGGGTGCCGGCAGGCATCGGTCGGCCATCTCGTCTACGCTTCGTCGAGCTCGATCTACGGCGGCAGCACGCGCATGCCGTTCTCGGTGCATGATTCCGCCGACCATCCCCTCAGCCTCTATGCCGCCAGCAAAAAGGCGAACGAGCTGATGGCCCACACCTACAGCCATCTGTTCGGGCTGCCGACGACGGGCTTGCGTTTCTTCACCGTCTACGGTCCATGGGGACGGCCCGACATGGCCTTGTTCATCTTCACCAAGGCCATCCTCGCCGGCCAGCCGATCGACGTTTTCAACCATGGCAACATGCAGCGGGATTTCACCTATATCGACGACATCGTCGAGGGGGTGGTCCGCGTCATGCGGCATCCCGCGACACCCAACCCCGATTGGAAAAGCGCTGCGCCGGACCCGGCGACGAGCACCGCGCCGTTCAGGATCCACAACATCGGCGACAGTTCACCCGTCGAGCTCAGCCGGCTCATCGACGTGCTGGAAGACGCGCTTGGGCGCAAGGCGATCCGCAACATGATGCCGCTCCAGCCGGGCGACGTTCTGGCGACCTTCGCCGATGTCACCTCGCTCGAAGAGGTGATCGGCTTCAAGCCCAGGATCCCGATCGACATCGGCGTCCCGCGCTTCGTGGAATGGTACCGGGATTTCTACCAGGTCTGATTGGGCGTCTGCGGCTATCTACTAATGCGTGTCGCGCAAAAGTGTGCAGCGGTTTTGCGATAACGACATGCATGAAAACAAAGCCTTAAAAGCGCGTCGCCTGAATCCGCTTCAGCGCGACGCGCTTTAGCGGTCGGTCGTGGACGCTTGCCTGTCGATCCAGAGCGCGATCAGCGTGCAGGCGGCGCCCGAAAGCAGGTAGGCGCCGGCGGCGATGAGGCCGAAATTGCCGGCCAGAAGCAGCGCGGCAAGCGGCGCGAAGCCGGCGCCGAACATCCAGGCCAGGTCCGATGTCACCGCCGAGCCGGTATAGCGGTGCTGGCGCGAGAAGCTCGATGCCACGACGCCCGAGGACTGCCCGAAGCTCAAGCCCAGCAGGATGAAGCCGAGCACCATGAACACCGTCTCGCCGACGGTGCCGCCGTTGAGAAGCTGTGGGGCAAAGCCGCTGAAAGCGGCGATGGCGACGGCGCCGCCGCCGAGCAAGGCACGACGTCCGACACGGTCGGCCAGCGGCCCCGATGCGACGATGGCCGCGATGCCGAACAGCGCGCTCACCGCCTCGATGACCAGGAAACGTTCCGGGCCCTCATTGGTGAACAGGAACACCCACGACAGCGGGAATACCGTCACCATATGGAACAGGGCAAAGCTCGCCAGCGGCGCGAAGGCGCCGACCACGACGTTGCGTCCTTCAGTCCGAACCATCTCCCTGATGCGCGTCGGCTGCAGGTCGCCGCTCTCGTAGAGTTTCGAGAATTCGGGCGTGACCACGATGCGCAGCCTGGCAAACAGCGCCACGACGTTGATGGCGAAGGCGACGAAGAAGGGATAGCGCCAGCCCCAGGCAAAGAAGTCGTCGGCCGAGAGGTTTGCGACGAAGAAGGCAAACAGCGAGCTTGCCACGATGAGCCCGATCGGCGCGCCGAGCTGCGGGATCATCGCATAGATGCCGCGCCGGTTCTGCGGCGCATTCAGCGCCAAGAGGGAGGGCAGTCCGTCCCATGTCCCGCCGAGCGCCAGACCCTGCAGGAAGCGGGTGAGCGCCAGCAGCCAGGCGGCGACCGCGCCGACATCCTCATAGGAGGGCAGGAATGCCATGGCGACCGTCGAGGTGCCGAGCAGGAACAGCGCGATCGTCAGCTTGGCGCCGCGGCCATAGGCGCGGTCGATCGCCATGAACAGCACGGTGCCGAACGGGCGCGCGATGAAGGCCAGCGCGAAGATGGCGAAGGAGTAGAGCGTTCCGACCAGCGGGTCGTGCGTCGGGAACACCAGCTTGGGGAACACGATCACGGAAGCGATCGCATAGACGAAGAAATCGAAGAATTCCGACGTCCTGCCGATGATCACGCCGACCGCGATATCGCCCGCGCTGACCTGGCCGTGATGCGAGCCAATCAGCCTGCTGTCCGTTTCGGAAGTCGAAGTTTCAGCCATCGTTTCCGTCGCCACCGAGCTCAAGTTCGGAACGCGATTGTCGGCGTCCCGATGCGATGTTGTCGTCATCCAATTATGCGTGCACACTTTCGCGAAAGCCATACCGACTGGGCATTGGACAAATTGTCCAATGTTGTCGCCGTGCCTGCGGCAGTAGCCGTTGGTCCATATCGCATCGCAACCTGCAGAGATCCTGCTGCAGGGCCATCGAGGGCAGCGTTTGATGAGACGATCCGGAGCCTTGCTTCTTTTTCCGCTCGCGGTGCTGCTGAGCGGCTGCGATCTGGTCGTGCTGGCGCCCGCGGGCGACGTGGCAGTGCAGCAGCGCGACCTGCTCGTCGTCTCGACCCTGCTGATGCTGCTCATCATCGTGCCCGTCATGGCGCTGACCGTGCTGTTTGCCTGGCGCTACCGGCAATCCAGCACCACGGCGACCTATACGCCGGACTGGGACCATTCGACCAAGCTGGAACTGGTGATCTGGGCGGCGCCCCTGCTCGTCATCATCTGCCTGGGCGCGCTCACCTGGCTCGGCACGCATCTGCTCGATCCCTACCGGCGCATCGACCGGATCGAACCAGGACAGCCGGTCACCCAGAACCACAAGCCGCTCAAGGTCGAGGTCGTCGCGCTGGATTGGAAATGGCTCTTCATCTATCCCGATTACGGCATTGCCTCCGTCAACGAGCTGGCGGCCCCGGTCAACCAGCCGATCGACTTCCGCATTACCTCCTCGACGGTGATGAACTCCTTCTACATTCCAGCTCTTGCCGGGCAGATCTACGCCATGCCCGGCATGGAGACGAAGCTGCACGCCGTCATCAACCGTCCGGGAACCTATACCGGCTTTTCGGCCAACTACAGCGGCGCCGGCTTCTCCGGCATGCGCTTTGCCTTCCACGGCCTGTCCGACCAGGCCTTCGCCGATTGGGTGACGCAGACCAAGAGCGCGCAGGCCACGCTCAACCGAGACAGTTATCTCGAGCTCGAACGTCCGAGCGAGAACGAGCCGGTCCGCCATTATGCCTCCGTCGATCCCGACCTCTTCGGCGCCATCCTCAATTTGTGCGTCGAGCGCGGCAAGATGTGCATGAACGAGATGATGTCGATCGACGCCAAGGGCGGCCTGGGGCTCGCCGGCGTGCGCAACACCCTGCCGCTGCAATATGACAAGCTTGCCCGGCGCGGCGCGGTGTTCGGCAACGATCCGTCCTATGTCGCAAGCATCTGCACGGCGGAGGAAGCGGCCGCCGCCTCGCGCGCGGCCCGCGATGCCGACGCGAAATACTGGCCGGTGCGCGATCTTTCGCCATTGCGCGGGGCTGGGCTGCTCAGTCCAGGGGCAGGCAGCCGCCGCGCCGACGCCGAGACGCCGTCGCTCGGCCTGCTGCGCTTCGAATTGTGAGGAATGGCGGATGCCTGAGACGCTGACCAAATTCATCTTCGGCCGCCTCACTCTGGAGTCGCTGCCGCTGCACGAGCCGATCGTCGTCGGCACCTTCATCGTGGTGGCGCTCGGCGGTGTGGCTGTTCTTGGCGCCATCACTTATTTCAAGCTCTGGGGCTATCTGTGGCGCGAGTGGTTCACCAGCGTCGACCACAAGAAGATCGGCGTCATGTACATGGCGCTCGGCCTCGTCATGCTGCTGCGCGGCTTTTCCGACGCCATCATGATGCGCCTGCAGCAGGCCATCGCCTTCAACGGTTCCGAGGGCTATCTCAACGCCCATCATTACGACCAGATCTTCACCGCCCATGGCGTGATCATGATCTTCTTCGTGGCGATGCCTTTCGTCACCGGGCTGATGAACTTCGTCGTGCCGCTGCAGATCGGCGCGCGCGACGTCTCCTTCCCCTTCCTCAACAATTTCAGCTTCTGGATGACGGTCGGCGGCGCCATCCTGGTCATGGCCTCGCTGTTCGTCGGCGAATTCGCCCGCACCGGCTGGCTGGCCTATCCGCCGCTCTCGGGCATCAACTACAGTCCCGACGTCGGCGTCGATTACTACATCTGGGCGCTGCAGGTCGCCGGCGTCGGCACGACGTTGTCGGGCATCAACCTGATCTGCACCATTATCAAGATGCGCGCCCCCGGCATGACGATGATGCGCATGCCCGTCTTCACCTGGACCTCGCTCTGCACCAACGTGCTGATCGTGGCGTCCTTCCCGGTGCTGACGGCGGTGCTGACGCTGCTCGCGCTCGACCGCTATGTCGGCACCAACTTCTTCACCAACGACTTCGGCGGCAACCCGATGATGTATGTGAACCTCATCTGGATATGGGGTCACCCGGAGGTCTACATCCTCATCCTGCCGTTGTTCGGCGTCTTCTCCGAGGTCACCTCTACCTTCTCCGGCAAGCGCCTGTTCGGTTACACCTCCATGGTCTACGCCACGGTGGTCATCACCATCCTGTCGTATCTCGTCTGGCTGCACCACTTCTTCACCATGGGCTCCGGCGCCAGCGTCAATTCCTTCTTCGGCATCACCACGATGATCATCTCGATCCCGACCGGGGCGAAGATATTCAATTGGCTGTTCACCATGTATCGTGGCCGCATCCGCTTCGAACTGCCGATGATGTGGACGGTAGCCTTCATGCTCACCTTCACCGTCGGCGGCATGACCGGCGTGCTGCTTGCCGTGCCACCGGCCGACTTCGTGCTGCACAACAGCCTGTTCCTGATCGCGCATTTCCACAACGTCATCATCGGGGGCGTGCTGTTCGGCCTGTTCGCCGGCATCGCCTATTGGTGGCCGAAGGCCTTCGGCTTCAAGCTCGATCCGTTCTGGGGCAAGATCTCGTTCTGGTGCTGGGTTCTCGGCTTCTGGTTCGCCTTCATGCCGCTTTATATCCTCGGCCTGATGGGCGTGACGCGCCGCATGCGCGTGTTCGACGACCCCTCGCTGCAGATATGGTTCGTCATCGCCGCTTTCGGCGCCGTGCTGATCGCCTGCGGCATCGCCGCCTTTCTGGTCCAGATCTTCGTCTCCATCCGCAAGCGCGAAGCGCTGGCCGATCACACCGGCGATCCCTGGGATGGCCGCACCCTCGAATGGTCGACCTCCTCGCCGCCGCCGGCCTACAACTTCGCCTTCACGCCGGTCATTCGCGACAACGACGCCTGGTTCGACATGAAGAAGGCCGGCTACCGGCGCCCGCTGTCCGGTTTCAAGCCGATCCACATGCCGAAGAACACCGGCACCGGCCTCATCCTCGCCGTCTTCAGCGTCGCGCTTGGCTTCGGCCTGATCTGGTACATGTGGTGGCTGGCGGCGCTGAGCTTCGTCTGCCTCATCGCAACCGCGATCGGCCACACCTTCAACTACCACCGCGACTTCGACATCCCGGCTGCCGAGGTCACGCAAACGGAAGAGGCGAGGACGACGCTCCTCGCCGCCCAGGGCTAGGGTTCGAGCATGGCATCGACGGCGATCGCGGCCGATACCGCACCGGTCTTCCACCTGGAAGAGGAGCATGCGCACGCCGAAGGCGGCAGCACCATGCTCGGCTTCTGGCTCTATCTGATGAGCGACTGCCTGATCTTCGCCATGCTGTTCGCGGCCTATGGCGTGCTCGGCGGCAATTACGCGGCCGGTCCGGCGCCGAAGGATCTGTTCGATCTGGGCCTGGTGGCGGTCAACACCACCATGCTGCTCTTGTCCTCGATCACCTACGGCTTTGCCATGCTGACCATGGACAAGGGCCGCGTCGGCGCGACGCAAGCCTGGCTCGTGGTGACCATGCTGTTCGGCATGGCGTTCCTCTCCATCGAGCTGTCCGAATTCGCGCACATGATCCATGAGGGCGCGACGCCGCAGCGCAGCGCCTTCCTGTCGTCCTTCTTTACCCTGGTCGGCACGCACGGCCTGCACGTGACCTTCGGCATCGTCTGGATGGCGACGCTGATGGTGCAGGTCGCCAGATACGGCCTCATCGAGGCCAACCGCCGCCGGCTGATGTGCCTCTCGATGTTCTGGCACTTCCTCGACGTCGTCTGGATCGGCGTCTTCACCTTCGTCTATCTGATGGGGATGCTCAGATGAGCGCGCATGATCATGCCGATCACGACCACAGCCATGGCGGCGCCGCGCACGGGTCGCTGAAGGGCTACCTGATCGGCTTCGTCCTGTCGGTGATCCTCACCGCCATCCCGTTCTGGATGGTCATGAGCGGAGCCATCGACAACAAGCAGGCCACGGCCATCATCGTCATGGCCTTCGCGGTGGTGCAGATCGTGGTGCACATGGTCTTCTTCCTGCATATGAACCCCGCCTCGGAAGGCGGATGGTCGATGCTGGCGCTCATCTTCACGGTGATCCTCGTCGTCATCGTGCTCAGTGGCTCGCTCTGGGTGATGTACCACCTCAACGCCAACATGATGCCCGGGCTCCACGAGATGCGGGAGATGCCATGAGCCCCGTTTCGGGCGTGAGTGTGTCGGGTGTGGAGAGGGCCAAAGTCGAGGCAAAGGACATGATCGGCCGGACAAGTACTGGCTCTCATGCCACCTCGAAGGGCTCCGCGTCGCGATTCTTGCTTGCGCTGGCTGGGCTTCTCGGCGTCCTGGTGTTTCTCGGGCTCGGGATTTGGCAATTGGAAAGGCGGGTCTGGAAGCTCGACCTGATCGCCCGCGTCGACCAACGCATCCATGCTCCCGTCGTCGATGCGCCTGGTCCGCGGGACTGGAGCAGGTTGAGCGCGCCTGACTACGAATATCGCCATGTGCGGTTGACCGGGCGCTTTGAGGGCGGTGCCAACACGCTGGTGCAGGCGGTGACCGAGCTTGGCGGCGGCTATTGGGTGCTGACGCCGATGCGCGGCGACCGCGGTTTCACGGTCCTCGTCAACCGCGGCTTCATCCCGCAGGAACGCAAGGCCGAGTTCGAGCGGGAGGGTGGCGGGTCCACCACGACGGCGACGGTAGACGGGCTGCTGCGCATCAGCGAACCGCGCGGCGGTTTCCTGCGCAGCAACGATCCGGCGGCCAATCGCTGGTATTCGCGCGACGTCGACGCCATCGCAAAGGCGCGCGGCCTGACCGATGTCGCGCCGTATTTCATCGATGCCGGAGCGTCCGAGCCGGCTGGCTGGCCGCGCGGCGGGCTCACCGTCGTCACCTTCCGCAACAGCCATCTGGTCTATGCTTTGACCTGGTTTGCCCTGGCAGTGATGCTGGCGATCGCCCTCGCCAGGCCGATCTTCGCCGGACGTCGGAAGCGGGACGCGGCAAGATGAACATCTCGATCGCGCGGTTTCATCGCGACAAACCGATCCTGACGGTTCCGGTCGCCGGACAGGGAGGCGCCGCCTCGAACGCCGACGTCACGAACAGGAAGAACCTGCTGCTCCTCATCCAGTTGCGCTGGCTGGCGGTGGCGGGGCAGGTGCTGACCATCCTGGTGACGCAATACTGGTTCGCGATCCCGCTGCCGCTCACCGAGATGGCCGGCGTGGTGCTTTTCCTCGTCGGGCTCAACATCTTCAGCCTGCTCGCCCTGCGCGGCAATCGCCGCATCTCCAACGCGCAGCTCTTCGTCGCGCTGATCTTCGACATGGCGGCGTTGACGACGCAGCTTTACCTGAGCGGCGGCGCCTCGAACCCGTTCGTGTCGCTCTATCTGCTGCAGATCACGCTCGGTGCCGCGCTGCTGGCGCCATGGTCGACCTGGATCCTGGTGGTGGCCGCCTCGGCCTGTTTCGTCTTCCTCATCTTCGTTTTCCAGCCGATCGCGATCCCGCATCATGGCGGCAGCGACCTACTGGCGCTGCATCTGCGCGGCATGTTTATCTGCTTCGTGCTCGCGGCCGGGCTGATCGTGATCTTCATGACGCGCATCAACCGCAACCTGCGCGAACGCGATGCCTATCTCGCCGACCTGCGCCAGCGTTCGGCCGAGGAAGACCACATCGTGCGCATGGGCCTGCTGGCCTCGGGTGCCGCGCATGAACTGGGCACACCGCTCTCGACCATATCGGTCATCCTGTCCGACTGGCGCCAGATGCAGGGCGTCAAGCGCAACCGTGAGCTTTCCGAGGACGTGGCCGAGATGCAGGCGCAGATCGAGCGCTGCAAAGGCATCGTCACGGGCATCCTCATGTCCTCCGGCCAGGCGCGGGGCGAGGGCACCATCCGCACCACGATCCGTCAGTTCCTCGACGATCTCGTCGAGGAATGGCGCGTCAGCCGCCAGCCTATCAAGCTGGATTACGGCAATGGTTTCGAGCCGGACGAGCAGATCGTATCCGACACGGCGCTGAAGCAAGTGATCTTCAATGTGCTCGACAATGCGCTGGAAGCATCGCACGATTGGGTCGGCATCACTGCCGAGCGGCAGGATGGGAAGCTGGTGCTCTCCGTCGAGGATCGCGGACCGGGTTTCGACAAGGATATTCTGGCCGCGCTCGGCCAGCCCTATATGTCGAGCAAGGGGCGGCCAGGCGGCGGCCTGGGGCTCTTCCTGGTGTTCAATGTGGTGCGCAAGCTCGGCGGCGACGTTTCGGCGCGCAACATGGCCGAGGGCGCCCGCGTTACCCTTTCGCTGCCGCTGGCGGCGCTGACCGATGGAGACGATCGTGACATCTGATCGATCCTTGTTTGTCGTGGAGGACGACGCGACCTTCGCGCGGACGCTCAAGCGTTCCTTCGAAAAGCGCGATTATGATGTCGTGGTCTGCCACGACCGCGAGGCGCTGCTCGTCGCGCTGGAAACGGCCGTTCCGGTCTACGCCGTCGTCGATCTCAAGCTCGGAGCGGGATCGGGTCTCGAATGCGTCAAGCTGCTCAGCGCCCGCAATCCGTCGATGCGGATCGTCGTGCTGACGGGATTTGCCAGCATCGCCACGGCTGTCGAGGCGATCAAGCTCGGCGCCTGCCATTATCTGGCCAAGCCCGCCAACACCGATGACATCGAAGCCGCCTTCGGCCGCGCCGAGGGCGACGTTTCGGTGCCGCTCACCAGCCGCCCCACCTCGATCAAGAACCTCGAATGGGAGCGCATCCACGAAACGCTGGTTGAGACCGGCTTCAACATCTCCGAAACCGCGCGCCGGCTCGGCCTGCACCGGCGCACGCTGGCCCGCAAGCTCGAGAAGCGCGTGGTGCAGTAGGACGCCGCGCCAAGATTATCCCCGAACGGCCACGCCCAGCACCGAGACGCAGTCGCCCGCCTTGACCAGGCCCGGGAAGTGACGCGCGGCGAGCAGCCCCGACATCCTGGCCCTGATCTCCCGCGGCGCCTGTCCGGTGCGCCCGACCGGATAGATGCGCGCCACAACCTGGCCGTCCTCCACGGGCTCGCCGAGATCGACCATCGTCTCGATCATGCCGTCATCCTCGGCGAAGGCGAAGCAATCGCCCGACGGCATGTCGAGCCACTGGGTTCTGCTCTTCTCGACCGCACCATCGACGATGCCGGCATGGCGGAGCACGTTGAGGATGCCGCGCCTGGCAATCCGCACCGTCTCGGCGCGAGACGTTCCGCCGCCGCCGAGCTCGGTGGTGACGAAGACCTTGCCCATCTCCTCGGCGGCCGTGTCGTACATGCCGACCGCGTCGATCTCGGTCATGCGCATCGAGAATGGCGCCGAGAAAGCCTCGACCGCGGCGAAGGCCTTCTTCTCCTGCGTCTTGTCCGGCAGCGTGTGCGCCGCGCAGAACGGCACGAAATCCAGCGTTTTGCCGCCCGAGTGGAAATCGAAGACGATGTCCGCGCGGGGAAGCAACTCGCGCTGGAAATAGTCGGCGATCTTCTCGGTCGCCGTGCCGTCCGGGCGGCCGGGGAAGGAGCGGTTCATATTGCCCTTGTCGATCGGCGAGGTGCGCGTGCCGGCCCGGAACGCCGGATAGTTCATCGCCGGCACGATGATGACCGTGCCGGAGACGTTTCTCGGATCGAGCGTGCGGGCGAGTTCGTAGAGCGCCAACGGCCCCTCGTATTCGTCGCCGTGATTGCCGCCGGTCAGTAGTGCCGTCGACCCCTTGCCGTTGCGCACGACACAGACCGGGATCATCACCGAGCCCCAGGCGGAATCGTCGCGGCTGTAGGGCAGGCGCAGGAAGCCATGCTGGACGCCGTCGCGCTCGAAGTCGACGGTCGGCGCGATCGGCGACGGACGCAAAGCGGACATCGGCTCAGTCCTTCACGAAGAGCTTGCGCGGCACATTGGCCAGGCACTCGACGCCGGTGTCGGTGATCAGGATCGACTCGGTGATCTCCAGCCCCATCGTCTCCAGCCAGAGACCCGTCATGAAGTGGAAGGTCATGCCAGGCCTGAGCTCAGTCCGGTCGCCGGGGCGCAGGCTCATGGTGCGCTCGCCCCAATCCGGCGGGTAGGACAGACCGATCGAGTAGCCGGTGCGGTTGTCCTTGACGATGCCGTACTTCTTCAGCACCGCGAAGAAGGCGTTGGCGATGTCTTCGCAGGCGTTCCCCGGCTTTGCCGCGGCAAGGCCTGCCTCCATGCCTTCCAGCGTCGCCTTCTCGGCATCGAGGAAGGCCTGCGTCGGCTTGCCGAGGAAGACGGTGCGCGACAGCGGACAATGGTAGCGGTTGTAGCAGCCGGCGATCTCGAAGAACGTGCCTTCGTTCACTTTCATCGGCTTGTCGTCCCAGGTGAGATGCGGCGCCGAGGCATCGCCGCCCGACGGCAAGAGCGGCACGATCGCCGGATAGTCGCCGCCGATGCCGGCGACGCCGCGCGTGCCGGCATCGTAGATCTCGGCGACCAGATCGCATTTGCGCATGCCGACTTCTACTTTGTCGACGATGCGCTGGTGCATCGCCTCGACGATGCGGGCGGCCTTGCGCATGTAGTCGATCTCGGTCGGGCTTTTCACCGCGCGCTGCCAGTTGACCAGCGCGGTCGCGTCGACGAAGCGGGCGTTGGGCAGATGCTTCTGCAGCGAGGCGAAGGCGGCGGCCGAGAACCAGTAATTGTCCATCTCGACGCCGATGGTCAGCTTGCCCCAGCCGCGATCGGTGAGCACGCCGGACAAAAAGTCCATCGGGTGGCGCTCGGTCGACTGCACATAATGGTCCGCGTAGCCGACGATGTTGTCATGGGCGAGATAGGCGGTGCGCTTGGCGCCGTTGGCGTCCTGGCCACGGCCATACCAGACCGGCTCGCCCGAGGGCGGCACGATGACCGCCTGGTGCACGTAGAAGGACCAGCCGTCGTAGCCCGTCAGCCAGGCCATGTTGGAGGGATCGCTGACGATCAGCAGGTCGACGCCTTTGGCCTCCATGGCTTTGCGCGTCTTGGCGAGGCGATCGGCAAATTCGCTTCGCGAGAATTTCAGGTTTGGCTGCATTGTTCTTTAGTCCTCGTTTTGTTGGGCCTGGAGCCGGTTTCAACGTTCCGGATCACACTTTTGGCCAGGCATCAGCTTTCGAAAATCGTTCCGGCCATCGCCGCCCGCGCACGGTCGCGTGTGAGCGTGGCGATCGCGGTGTCCTGCACGCCGGTGCCGGTGAGGTCGGCGATGGTGATGTCGCTTGCCGAGCGCCGGCCGGCTTTCTCGCCGGCAATGATCTGGCCGAGTTCGGTGACCTCGGCGTCGGCTGTCATCACGCCCGCCTCGATGGCGTGGTGAAGCTCGCCCAGGCGCCGCGTCTGCTTGGCGCTGTCGGCGACATAGAGATCGGCCATGCGCAGGATCGCCGGCGCGATCTCGTTCTTGTGCTCGGCGTCCGAGCCCATGGCGGTGATGTGCTGGCCGGCGGAGACGAAGCCGGCCTTGATCAGCGGTTCGGTCGAGGGTGTAGTGGTGATGATGATGTCGGCTTCGGCTGCCGCGTTCGCTGCATCCGGTTCGGCCCGAACGGCAATGCCCAGTTTCTTGCGCAAGCGGGCGGCGGTCGCCTCCGCCTTGGCGGCGTCGCGCGCCCAGATGCGCGCTTCCTCGATCGGCCGCACGAGCCGCAGCGCTTCCAATTGCAGGCCGGCTTGCAAACCGGCGCCGAAGATCGCCGCGACCTTGGAGTCTTCGCGCGACAGATGCTTGGCCGCGACCGCACCAGCGGCGGCGGTGCGGATATCGGTCAGATAGCCGTTGTCGAGCAGCAGCGCCTCGACCACACCGGTCTTTGCCGAAAGCAGCACCATCATGCCGCCGCCGCTCGGCAGGCCCAGCGTCGGGTTGTCGAAGAAGCCGGAGCTTATCTTGACGGCGAAACCGTCTATGCCGGGGACATAGGCGGACTTCACGTCGACCTCGCCGCGATGCTCATGAATGTCGAGCCGCAGAATCGGCGGCATCGCCACCGGCAGCGTGGCCAGGGCGCGAAAAGCGTTCTCGACGCAGGCAACGGCGTCGAGGTCGAGTGTCACGATCTTGCGCAGATCACTTTCGCTGAGAATTGTCATCCGGCTCATGCGGCGCGCTCCGTTGCTGTGGCCGCCTCGCCGCAGACAATGCGACGATGCAGAGCCATGTCGATGTTGCGGCCGGAGAGGATGAGGACGGTCGGGCCATTCGTCGAGACCTTGCCGGCAAGCAGCGCGCCCATGCCGACGGCGCCCGCGCCCTCGACGATCTCGCGCTCCTGCTCATAGGCATGGCGGATGCCGGCGGCGATGTCGTCCTCGGCAAGCAGGACGACGTCGTCGAGCAGGTCCCGGCACATGGCGAAGGTCAGCTGGTTGTCGAGGCCGATGCCGCCACCGAGCGAATCCGCCAATGTCGGCAGTTCCTCGACCTGCACCGGGCGGCCGGCATCGAGGCTGGCTTTCATCGCGGCACCCAGCGCCATCGAGATGCCGATGACTTTGGTGCCTGGACTCACCCCCTTGACCGCCGCCGCGACGCCGGACGCCAGCCCGCCGCCGGAGAGCGGCACCAGCACCGCCGCGGTATCTGGAACCTGCTCCATGATCTCCAGGCCAAGCGTGCCTTGGCCGGCTATGATGCCGGGATGGTCGAAGGGCGGCAGCATGACCAGCCCTTCCTCGGCCACCAAGCGATCGACCTCCTGCTGGGCATCGTCCTGGCTGTTGCCGACGATGCGGACATCCGCGCCGAGGCGGCGGATGGCGTCGAGCTTGTTTTGCGGCACCAGCTTCGACATGCAGATCACCGCGCGGATGCCTTCAAGCTTCGCCGCATGCGCCAGCGCGCGGCCGTGATTGCCGGTCGAGGCGGCGACGACGCCGCGCGATCTTTCTTTTGCGCTCAACGCGGCGATGGCGTTGGAGGCGCCGCGCAGCTTGAACGCGCCGGTGGTCTGGTGGTGTTCCAGCTTGAGATGAACCGGGCTGCCCGTGCGCTCCGACAGGCTTTGCGACAGCACGCAGGGTGTCCGCTCGACCTTGCCGGCAATGCGTTCGCGCGCTGCGCGAATATGCTGAAGCGTGACTGGCATTTCGATCACTGCGCCAGAGGCTTGGTCCACAGCCGGCCGAACTCCGGTCGCGGCGTGTCGTCGCCGCACAGCCGCAGGCAGTTCCAGGTGCTGGCCTGGTTGCTGGTGACGACCGGACGCCCGATCGCCTCTTCCATGCCGGGAACGGCGAGCGCGGCGCGCAGCGCGGTGCAGGAGACGAACAGCGCATCGGCCTGGGGATGCATGACCTTGCGCGCCATCTCGACGAGGGACACCGGCGCGATCCGCGCCATCTCGCGGTCGTCCTCGAAGCCGAGGCAAGAGAAGCTCTGGATGTCAAAGCCGTGTGACGCGAAATAGGCTGCCATCGGCCGGCTGGTCTCGACGGTGTAGGGCGTGAGGATGCTGATGCGCTTCACGCCGAAAGCGTTCAGGCCGCGTATGCCGGCCATCGGCGGGGTGACGACGGGAACGCCTGGCTTGGCCGCCTGGATGGCAGCTTCGATCTCGGCATCGCCGATCACCACGGAGGCGGAGGTGCAGGAGTAGCAGATCGCATCGAGCGGCTCGTCCGGCAGGATGAGCGCCGCGCCCGCCGAAAGCGACGGCTGCATCTTGCGCAAATTCTCCGGCGTCGTCGGGTTGGCGTAGGGGATGCGCGCGACATAGACGCCGACGCGCTCGCTCGCCACCATGCGGCGGAAATCCACCTCGCTGGTGTGGTCGGTGGCCAGGGCGATCAGCCCGACGCGCTTTTGCAGCGGACGCGCGTCCAGCGCGGGGCGCGCCGTTTCGAGGTGGATCTCTGGCAAAGGTTTCATGACTTTCATCTTTCGATCCTGCCGTAGCGATGCTCCAGCCAGCGCAAGAGCACGACGGAGCAGAGGCTGATGACGAGGAAGAAGGCGCCGACCAGCGTCATCGGTTCGATGTAGCGGTAATAGGTGTTGGCGACGCTCTTGGCCTGGTTCATCAGCTCCAGCACCGTGATCGCCGAAAGCAGCGGCGTCTCCTTGAACATGGCGATGAAATAGTTGGCCAAGGCCGGGATCATCGGCGGGATCGCCTGCGGCAGAATGATATGCGTCCAGGTGTGCCGGCCATTGAGATTGCAGGCCTTGGCCGCCTCCCACTGGCCGCGCGGCACATTGTCGATGCCGGCGCGATAGACCTCGGCCGTGTAGGTGCCGTAATGCAGGCCAAGGCCGATGACGCCCGCCACCAGCGGTGGCAACAGGATGCCGATATCGGGCAGCACGTAGAAGATGAAATAGAGCTGGACCAGGAGCGGCGTGCCGCGGATGAACTCTGCGAACCAGCCGACGCCGCGCGCGACGATCCGGTTCTCCGAACGTCGCGCCAGCGCGATCCCAAGCCCCACGATTGCGGCCAGGATCGAGCCGAGCACTGTCGCCAGGATGGTGATCTTCACCCCCTGGATCAGGGTAGGCATGATCTCCCAGACGAAGTTCCAATCCCAGTCCATCAGACACGCACCCCATCAAGCCCGCGCGCCATGCGGCGTTCCAGCGTGCGAACGCCCCAGGAGACGATCAGCGCGAGGGCGAAATAGATGACCAGCACGGAGACGAAGGGCATCAGCGTGCTGCCGGTCTGCGAGCGCACCACCTGCGCCTGGAAGGTCAGATCGGCGAGCGAGATCAGCGACACGACCGAAGTCGCCTTGAGCAGCTCGATCGCGTTGTTGCCGAAGGTCGGCAGCATGACCAGCAGCGCCTGCGGCAGGATCACGTGGCGCATGCCTTGCCAGCGGCCGAGATTGAGCGCCGTGCAGGCTTCGTATTGCTCGCGGCCGACCGACAGGATGGCGCCGCGCACCACTTCCGCCGCGTAGGCGCCGACATTCAAGCCCAGCGCCAGCACGCCCGCCTGCAGCGGCGTCAGCGACAGGCCGGCGAAAGGCAGCACGAAATAGGCCCAGAACAACTGCACGAAGATCGAGGTGCCGCGGAAGAATTCGATGTAGACGGTGGCGATCGCGCGCACGATGAAGAAGCGCGACACGCGCCCCATGCCGGCAAGGAAGGCCATGATCAGCGCAAGCACCGACCCCATCAGCGTCAGCTCGATGGTGACAAGCGCTCCTTGCAATATCAGGCCGAGATAGCCGGACCACTGGGTCATGGGGTTCCAACGTTTGCGGTTAGCTTCCTTCTCCCGTTAACGGGGAGAAGATGCCGGTTTACCCTCCGTAGCTTCAGCGCAGCTGCTGCGTAGGACGGGTAGGCAGATGAGGGGCAGCGCGAACCTTGAAATGCTGCGCCGCCCCTCATCCGGCTCTTCGAGCCACCTTCTCCCGTAGCCGGGGAGAAGGCAAAAGAGCGTTTACTTCGCCGAGCAGAGCTTCTCGCGCGTCGTCGACATCGCGGCCGCGGCCGAGAAGCCGTAGGGCTCGATGATCTTGGCGAACTCGCCGGACTTCTTCATCTTGGCGAGCTCGACGTCATAGGCATCGCGCAGCGCCTCGTCGCCCTTCTTGAAGGCGGCGCCGTCGCAATAGACCGGCGCGCCGACCACCGGGGCGATGACGTCGAGGTTCGGGTCGTTGGCCTTCTTGACCAGGTCGTTGATCGAGAGCACCGGCAGCGAATAGGCGTCGATGCGGCCGTCCTGCACCATCTTCAGACCGCTCTGGCCGTCCGGCACGACGACGACGCGGTCGCGCGGCACGCCGGCATTCAGCGCCAGCTTCTCCTCGGTGCCGCCGCCAGGCGCGCCGACGGTTGCCGACGTATCCTTGGCGATGTCCTCATAGCTCTTGAAACCCTTCGGGTTGCCCTTCTTCACCAGGAGCGCCTCGGCATCGCAAAGCACCGGCTCGGAATAGGCGACCGCCGCGCAGCGCTCCGGCTTCATGAACAGGCCCGCGGTGACGACGTCGAAGCGGCCCGCCTGCAGGCCGGGGATCATGGCGCCATATTCGGAGATGGAGGCCACGACATCCGCGACGCCGAGCCGCTTGAAGATTTCGCGCGCAACATCCGGAGCCGCGCCCGAAACCTTGCCGTCGGCGGCCACCGCCGTATAGGGCGGCTCGTTGGCGATGGCGAGGCGGGCGAAGCCCTGCTGCTTGAGCTGCTCCAGCTTGGCGTCATCCGCCGACCGCGCGCCGGGGGCGAGCAACATCGCGGTGATCGCGAGGCCGGCGACGCCAGCCAGAATGCCAAGTTTCTTCATTGTTCCCAACTCCTTGTTTGTCTTCTTGGTTTGCCTGGTTCGGGACGGCCTTTGGCCGCCCGTGGACGGTTTACGCCGCCCGTTTGCATTGCGGTCAGACGCGATGTCCGGCCGCGATGATCTTCTTCAGGAAGCTCTGCGTTCTTTCCTGTTTGGGATGGCGGAAAATCTCATCGGGCTTGCCTTCCTCGACGATCCTGCCGCGGTCGAAGAACAGCACGCGGTCGGCGAAGTCGTGGGCGAAGCCCATCTCATGGGTAACGAGCAGCATCGTCATGTCGGTCTCGGCGGCGAGCTTGCGCATGACGTTGAGCACTTCCTCGACGAGCTCCGGGTCGAGCGCCGAGGTGACCTCGTCGAACAGCATGATCTTGGGCGACAGCGCCAGCGCCCTTGCGATCGCCACGCGCTGCTTCTGGCCGCCGGAAAGCTGCGCCGGCATCGCCTTCGCCTTGTCGGCAAGGCCGACCATGTCGAGCAGCTCCATCGCCCGCTTCTCGGCGGCGGCGCGCGCGACGCCCTTGGTCAGCATCGGCGCCAGGGTCACATTGTCCATGACGCATTTGTGCGGAAACAGATTGAAGAGCTGGAAGACCATGCCGATCTTCTGGCGCATCCTGGCCAGATGCCGCTCGTCGGCCGACAGCAGCTGGCCGTTGCGCTCCTTGTGGTAGAGCTGCTCGCCATCGACCTGGATGTGACCGCCGTCGATCTTCTCCAGCGTCATCAGGATGCGCAGGATCGTCGTCTTGCCGGAACCGGACGGGCCGATCAGCGCCAGCTTCTCGCCCGGCATGACCTGCATCGACAGGCCGTCCAGCACCTTGAAGGCGCCGAAGCTCTTGGAAATCGCATCGACCTTGATGATGGGCGCGGGCAATCCATGTCCTCGTCTGGAGAAGCCTATGCCCTTAACGATGCGAAACGCGCTAAATCATGTCAATTGGGAAAATAATATCATGACAATATTTCCAGCGCGGCACAATTTCAGGGCAATCTGAGCTCCATTTGTGCATCAGATGGCGAGCAGGAGATGCTCCGGATCGCCGAGCAACAGCTTGGCGACAACGCTCAGGCCCGCCCGCAGTTCCCCCTCCGTGGTCGATCCGAGCGAGATACGCACGGCCGGATGCCAGGGCCTGTCGGCGATGCGGAACGAGGTGCCCGGCGCGATCGCCACTCCGCGCAGGCGTGCCTGCGAAACAAAGCTCTCCTCGGCGCGGTCGCCCGGCAGCTCGAGCCACAGATGCAGCCCGTCGCGGTGGACGCGATAGTCGACGCCTGCCAGCATTTCGGCGGCAATCTCCTGGCGCCGTTTCAACGCCTGGCGCTGCCAGTTGACCAGTTCCATCGCCGTGCCGTCGCTCACCCAACGCGTCGCGATCTCGGCCACCATCGGCGTCGCCATCCAGTTCGAGACGAGGTGGCGGTTGGCGACGGCGGCGGCATAGCGGTCCGGCACCGCGAGGTAGCCGATGCGCAGGCCGGGCACGACGATCTTGGTGAAGGAGGTGACGTAGAGCGTCCGCTCCGGCGCAAAGGCGGCAACCGCCGGCGGCCGGCCTTCGACCAGCGGGCCGAGCACGTCGTTCTCGATGATGGCGATGTCGTGCTTGCGGGCAACCGCCGCAATCTGCTCGCGGCGGGTGGCGTCCATCAAGGTCGCCGTCGGGTTGATCACCGATGGCTGGACGAAGACTGCACGAATGTCTGACAGGCGGCAGGCCTCGTCGAGCGCTTCGGGGATCAGCCCGTTGCCGTCGATCGGCAGGCCTTCGAGGTTGAAGCCGAGATAGCGGGCGAGCGGGATCAGCGTGTGGTGACCGATCGCCTCCGTGGCGACGGTCGAGCCGGGCGGCGCCACGCTCATCAGCGCCACGGTCATGCCGGCGGTGGCGCCATTGGTGAGGCTGACATTCTGTGGCGATGCCTCCAGCCCGCAGAGCCTCAGCCATTCGACGGCAACGGCACGGTGGCGCGGAAACACCATGTTCGGCCGGAAAGACAGCGCCGAGCTCGAAGGCAGGTTCTCGGCCAGCCAGCCCAGCGCCTGCTTCAATTTCTCCAAATGCATCGGTTCGCAGACCGGCTTCAGGATCGAGAGGTCGATGACTTCGCCCAGCCGTTCCGGAATATAGGGCGGCTCCGGTTCCCGGCGCTGCGTCTGCACGAAGCTGCCGCGACCGACCTCGCCGGAGATAAGGCCGCGCCGGATCAGTTCCTCATAGGCGCGGCTGACGGTCTGCACCGAAAGTTTCAGATCGTCCGCGAGGCGGCGGTGCGTCGGCAGCCGCGTTCCGTTGGCGAGCCGCCCGTCATGAATGGCGCGCGCGAACTGGTCGGCCAGCGAGAGATAGGCCGGTCGGCGGATGAGAGCAGGATCTGGCTGCCACAATGTCATGACTTATTAGAGAGCCAAATCAGTGCAATTGACAATCGAAATAATGCATCGTCATGGTGTCCGCGACGAAAGGCGAATCCCGCATGGCGGCAACGAAACTCGACCCGATCGACCTCAGGATTCTCGACGCGATCCAGCGCGACGGGCGCATCACCAAGCTGGCGTTGGCCGAGAAGGTCGGCCTCTCGCCGACGCCGTGCTGGATGCGGCTGCGCAAGCTGGAGAAAGCCGGCATCGTGTCCGGCTACCACGCCGCGATCGCCATGCGCGCGATCGCGCCGGTGGCGACGGTGCTGATGGAGGTGACCCTGGCCAACCACCGCCAGGCGGACTTCGATCGGTTCGAGCGGGTCGTGCGCGATGTTCCGGAGATCGTCGCCTGCTGGTCGGTGGGCGGCGGCGTCGATTATGTCCTGAAGGTGATGGCGCGCGACATCGATGCCTACCAGCGGCTGGTCGACAGCCTGCTCGAACGTGAGATCGGCATCGACCGCTACTTCACCTACATCGTCACCAAGACGGTCAAGGACGAGACGGTGCTGCCTGTGGCCGACCTGCTGCCCGATCAATGAAAGCGCCATCGTCATCCACGGGCGGAGCGACGCGAAGCGGAGCGCAGACCCGAGGATCCATTCCGTGACTTTCACGTAGGGTGCTGCGGAGCAGAATTCTGCATCGTCGCAACGCCTCAACGTCACGGAATGGATCCTCGGGTCTACGCCGCGTCGCTTCGCTCCTTGCTTCGCCCGTGGATGACGACTTTGAGGAGGCTCGGCCAATTTTCACGGTTCGGCGCCGCCTGCTGGCCGGCCAGCTAGAGAGTTCGTCTGCTTCCGCGCGCCAATAGAGACAATCTCTCTACCAACAGCCGCTGAAACAGTCCCATTCTTTGCCCGACACGGCCGATGCTTCGGCATCGAATGGAGACGCCGATGTCCGCGCATTTTGCCCGCACCAACCACCATGAAGCGCTCGACCGCCTCGACGATCGCCGGCTGCTGCGCGCGCTCGCCTATATCGATGGCCACTGGACGGCAAGCGATGCGGCGGCAAGTTTTGAGGTTACCGATCCGGCGACCGGAGCCACCGTCGCCTTCGTGGCCGCGCTCGATGCCGATCAGACGACAAAGGCGATCAACGCCGCGTCCCGCGCCTTGCCGGCCTGGCGCTCGGCGCTGCCGCAGGAGCGCTCGAAGATCTTGCGGAAATGGTTCGATCTGATCATCGCCGCCAAGCACGACCTCGCGCTGCTGATGACGCTTGAGCAGGGCAAGCCGCTGAAGGAGTCGCTCGGCGAGATCGACTACGCCGCCTCCTTCGTCGAATGGTATGCCGAGGAAGCGAAGCGCCTCAACGCCGAAAGTGTAACCAGCCATCTGCCGAATGCCGAGATGTCGGTGCGCCGCGAGCCGCTCGGTGTGGTCGGCGTCGTGACGCCGTGGAATTTTCCGTCGGCCATGCTCACCCGTAAGGCCGCCGCAGCGCTTGCCGCCGGCTGCACCATCGTGGCGCATCCGTCCTCGGAAACGCCGCTGTCGGCTTTGGCGCTGGCCGAGCTCGGTGAGCGCGCCGGGCTGCCGGCAGGCGTCTTCAACGTCGTCACCGGCGATGCGCGCACGATCGTCGCGGCGATGTGCGCCGACGCCCGCGTTCGCGCCATGAGCTTCACCGGATCGACCGAGGTCGGCCGTCTGATCGCCGCGCAAAGTGCCGCGACCATGAAACGGCTGGTGATGGAGCTCGGCGGCCATGCGCCGCTGATCGTGTTCGACGACGCCGATATCGACAAGGCCGTCACGATTGCGCTGGATGCCAAATTTGCAACCTCCGGCCAGGATTGCCTTGCCGCCAACCGCATCTATGTTCAGCGGCCGATCTATGATCGCTTCTGTGCCGCTTTTGCCCGCCGCGTCGAGCAACTCCATGTAGGTAACGGTCTATCCGTGGATGCCGATGTCGGGCCTCTGATGCACGAACGTGCCGTCAAGAAAGTGGAGGAGCAAGTCGCCGATGCGCTCACCCACGGCGCGCGCTGCCTGACCGGCGGCAAGCGCCACGCTGCCGGGCCGCTGTTTTACCAGCCGACGCTGCTCGCCGATGTGCCGGACCCGGCTTTGATCATGCGCGAAGAGACCTTCGGCCCGGTCGCCGCGGTGACGCTGTTCGACGACGAGGCGGAAGTCGTCGCCCGCGCCAATGCCACGGAATATGGCTTGGTCGCCTATGTCGTCACCGAAAACGGTGGTCGCCAGGCGCGCATGGGCCGCGCCCTGGAGTACGGCATGGTCGCGATCAACCGGGTCAAGATCACCGGCGCGCCGATCCCCTTCGGCGGTGTCAAGCAGTCCGGCATCGGCCGCGAGGGCTCGCGCCACGGGCTCGAAGCCTTCACCGATCTGAAATACCTTTGCCTGGACGTTGCCTGAGCGCGCCGACAGGATCCGAACAAGGAGTCAAAAAATGCTCGAACAGTCCAACGAACTCTCCGCCTGGGACCGCGACCACTTCTTCCATCCCTCGACGCATATGGGCACGCATGCGCGCGGTGAATCGCCGGCCCGCATCATGGCCGGCGGCGAAGGCGTCACCGTCTGGGACAACACCGGCAAGAAGAGCATCGATGCCTTCGCCGGCCTCTATTGCGTCAATGTCGGCTATGGCCGCCAGAAGATCGCCGATGCTATCGCCGAGCAGGCCAGGAACCTCGCCTACTATCACGCCTATGTCGGGCACGGCACCGAAGCCTCGATCACGTTGGCCAAGATGATCATCGACCGCGCGCCGAAGGGCATGAACCGAGTCTATTTCGGCCTCTCAGGCTCAGATGCCAATGAGACCAACATCAAGCTGATCTGGTACTACAACAATGTGCTGGGCCGGCCCGAGAAGAAGAAGATCATCTCGCGCTGGCGCGGCTACCATGGCTCGGGCGTCATGACCGGTTCGCTGACCGGGCTCGAGCTGTTCCACAACGCCTTCGACCTGCCGCGCGCGCCGATCCTGCACACCGAAGCGCCCTATTATTTCCGCCGCGCCGACCGTTCGATGAGCGAGGAGCAGTTCTCGCAACATTGCGCCGACAAACTGGAGGAGATGATCCTCGCCGAAGGCCCGGACACGGTCGCGGCCTTCATCGGCGAGCCGATCCTCGGCACCGGCGGCATCGTGCCGCCGCCGGCCGGTTATTGGGAGAAGATCCAGGCCGTGCTGAACAAATACGACGTGCTGCTCGTCGCGGACGAGGTGGTGACCGGCTTCGGTCGTCTCGGCACCATGTTCGGCTCCGACCATTACGGCATCAAGCCGGATCTGATCACGATCGCCAAGGGTCTGACCTCGGCCTATGCGCCCCTGTCGGGCGTCATCGTCTCCGACAAGGTCTGGCAGGCGCTGGTCAAGGGTTCGGACAAGCTCGGCTCGCTCGGCCATGGCTGGACCTATTCGGCGCACCCGATCTGCGTTGCCGCCGGTGTCGCCAATCTCGAACTTATCGACGAGATGGACCTGGTGCGGAACGCCGGCGAGACCGGCGCTTACTTCCGCGCCGAGCTTGCCAAGGCCGTTGGCAGCCATAAGCACGTCGGCGAGGTGCGCGGCGACGGCATGTTGGCCGCGATCGAATTCGTGAAGGACCGCGACGACCGCGTCTTCTTCGATCCGGCGCTTAAAGTGGGGCCGCAGATCGCCACGGCGCTCGCGGCAAGCGGCGTCATCGGTCGCGCCATGCCGCAGGGCGACATCCTCGGCTTCGCCCCGCCGCTCTGCCTGACGCGCGAGGAGGCCGACATCATCGTCGCAAAGACCGCCGACGCGGTGAACAGCGTGTTTGCCAGTATCTGAGAAGCGACATCTGAGAAGTGACATGAATGCCATGACCAGAACCGTTCCCGCCACGATGGCCGCCGTGCAGCTTACGGCCCATGGCGGCCTGGAGAAACTCGTCTACCGCACCGATGTGAAGGTGCCCGCGCCGGCCGCCGGCGAGGTCCTGGTCAAGGTCAGCGCCTGCGGCATGAACAACACCGATGTCTGGGTGCGTCAGGGCGCCTATGGCACGGAGGAGGATGCGGCTGCCGTGTCGACCTGGCGCCGGCAGGGCAACACGCTCACCTTCCCGCGCATCCAGGGCACCGACACGGTCGGCGCCATCGTCGCAGTCGGCGACGGCGTGCCTGCCGACCGCATCGGCGAGCGTGTCATGGTCGACTTCTCGATCTACAATCGCGACGACGATTCGCTGGCCGACATCGACTATATGGGCCATGGCCGCGACGGCGGTTATGCCGAATACCAGGCGCTGCCGGCTGAGAACGCGCATGTCGTCGACACCAATCTGAGCGATGTCGAGCTTGCCACCTTCTGCTGCGCCTATCTCACCGGCGAGCAGATGCTGGAACGCGCCGCGCTGAAGGCCGGCGAGCGTGTGCTGGTCACCGGCGCCTCCGGCGGCGTCGGTTCCGGCATCGTGCAACTGGCTCGGGCACGCGGCGCCATCCCCTACGCGGTGGCCGGCAGGGGCAAGGAGCAGGCCGTGCTCGACATCGGCGCCGAAAAGGTGATCACGCGCGGCGTGGCCGACCTGCTCACCGCCGTCAACGAAGCGACGAATGGCCAGCCCATCGATGTGGTCGCCGACCTGGTCGGCGGCACCATCTTCAACGACCTGCTGCGCATCCTGCGGCCCGAGGGTCGCTACACCACGGCGGGCGCCATTGCCGGACCGGTGGTGCAGCTCGATCTGCGCACGATGTATCTGAAGCAGCTGCAACTCCACGGTTCGAGCCAGGGCACGCGGGCGGATTTCCGCCGCATCGTGCGCTACATCGAGGAAAAGAAGATCAAGCCGCTGGTCGGCGGCGTCTATAAGCTCTCCGATTTCCACCGGGCCCAGGCGGATTTCATCGCCAAGGATTTCGTCGGCAAGCTGGTGGTGGTGCCGGATGCGATGTGGAGCGGCGCCTGACCCAGGAAGGAGGCCGGCGCGGTCGCCCCGCCAGTCGAGCCGCCGCCGGCGTCAGGCGCCGTTGCGACCAGGCACAGCAGTGGTCGGCATCCAGGATTTCAGGCGTTCAAGCATTGGCTCCGTCAGCGGGGTGGATTTCCGCTCCGCAAGATTGAAGAAGACCGTCTTGGCGGTGAGCTTCGCCGCGAGCTCGCCGCCATGCAGCCTGCGCATCTCGTAGTCCGTCTGGATGGACGTGCGGCCGATAGTGCGGACCGTGCCGAAGATTTCCACGATGACCCCGGACGCCACCTCGCCGACGAAGTCGATCTCGTGCCGGACGTCCGCCCATCCCCTGTCGGCCCATTCGGGCGTCGTCGGCGCCCATCCGGTCGCCTGGCCGAGCAGGATGTTGATGGCGTCGTCGAAAAAGGCGACGTAGAACCGCGTCGTCATGTGGCCCATCATGTCGCAATTCCAGGGCTGAACCACAGCTCTCGTCAGCAAGATCATTTTTGCTCCCGATAACTCGTCCGATGCGACCGCTATCTAGCGGGGATTGGTTATCTCTGGGAGAGCCAATCGATGGTTGGAGCATTGCTCGCCCCATTTTGACGGGGGCAAGTCGATTACAGCGACGGCAGGACACCCCGGATGTGACTGGCAAACGCCTCGACGGCCGGCGATCTCGCGGTCTCGGCGAAGGCGATCTGAACGCCGAGCCGGGACAATCTCGGAAGCGGCGCGTTGAGGATGAAGAGATCCGACGGGACGGCCCTCTGCGTCATCACGCTTATCGCAAGGCCGGAGCGCGCCACCGCTATCAGGCCGGTGAGGCTGTTGCTGGCATAGGATATCTTGTAGCGCAGCCCGGCGCGGGACATGGCATCGCAGGCGGCCTTGTGGTCCATCGCGTTCGATGCCGGCAGAGCCAGCGGCACGGTCTCGCCGAACTCGTGCAGCTCCAATGTCGGCTTGCTGCCGACCCAGACCATCGCTTCCGTGCGCACGACTTCCCTGGAGGCGCTCGCGTCCGGAATGGAGACGAGCGCCAGATCGACCTGGCGCGCATGCAGCAGATTGTGCAGTTCGACGGTCGGCGCCGACACGACCTTGATCTCGATGTCCGGATAAAGGCTTCCGAAGCCTCTCAAGAGCGTGGGAAAGAAGGCGCTCAAATAGTCTTCCGGGCTGCCGAAGATGATCGATCCCTGCAGGCCCTTGCCGGAGAAAGCCGAAACCGCCTCATCGTGGATTTTGAGGATGCGCTCGGCATAGGCAAGGAAGCGCTCGCCGCTGCCGGTGAGGCGGACGCCGCTGCCGCTCCGATGGAACAGGCTCTGGCCGCCGAGCGCGTCTTCGAGCCGCTGTATCTGCATCGTCACCGCCGATTGCGTGCGCCCGACCTGCACGGCGGTGGCGCTGAGCGTTCCCGAATGCGCCGCGCGGACGAAGGTCGACAGCAATCTGAGATCGAGGGGCGCGGGCATATCAATTCCATTGATATCGGAGTCCGATATCTATCAATTTTACTGCTGTAGCGCCAGACGCTAATCTTCGGGCCTGCGTTTTGGCGAGGCTGCGAGATGTCGAGAAATCTGGATAATGCCTTCTGGTCGGCGGCGCGAAAGCACCTCATCCGATATGGCGGCGCCTTCGAGCCCGCCATCATCGAGCGGGCCGAAGGCTCGTTCGTCTACGACGCCGATGCCCGGCCCATACTCGACTTCACCTCCGGCCAGATGAGCGCGCTGCTCGGGCATGCGCATCCGAGGATCGTCGCGACGGTGCGCCGCCAGGTCGAAACGGTCGCGCATCTCTTCAGCGGCATGCTGTCCCGCCCGGTTGTCGAGCTTGCCGAGCGCCTCGCCGCGCTGGCGCCCGGCCTCGACAGGGCGCTCCTGCTTTCGACGGGCGCGGAGTCGAACGAGGCGGCCATCCGCATGGCGAAGCTGGTGACCGGCAAGCACGAGATCGTCGCGTTCTCCAAAAGCTGGCACGGCATGACCGGCGTTGCGGCTTCCGCCACCTATAGCGCCGGGCGCAAGGGCTACGGTCCCGCGGCGGTCGGCTCGATCGCGATTCCCCCGCCGAACAGCTTTCGCCCACGCTTCAAGAAAGCCGACGGCTCGCTCGACTGGGCAACCGAGCTCGACGATGCCTTCGCCCTTGTCGACAGCCAGTCGACCGGCAACCTCGCGGCCTTCATCGCCGAGCCGATCCTGTCGAGCGGCGGCATGCTGGAGCTGCCGCAGGGCTATCTCGCGGCGCTGAAGCAGAAATGCCGCGAACGCGGCATGCTGCTCATCCTCGACGAAGCGCAGACCGGCGTCGGCCGCACCGGCGACATGTTCGCCTTCCAGCGCGACGGCGTCACGCCGGACATCCTCACTCTGTCGAAGACCATCGGCGCCGGCCTACCGCTGGCGGCGGTCATGACGACGGCCGAGATCGAGGAAGCGGCGCATGAGCGGGGCTTCCTGTTCTACACCACCCATGTATCCGATCCGCTGCCGGCCGCCGTTGGCGTGACCGTGCTCGATGTCGTGGAAGAGGAGCGCCTTGTCGAGCGCGCGCGCCATCTCGGAAGAAGGCTTTTCGACGGCCTGTCCGACCTGAAGCAGCGCTTCGAGTGCGTCGGCGACGTGCGCGGCCGCGGCCTGATGCTGGGGGTCGAGATCGTCAAGAACGGAGAGAGCCGCGAGCCCGATCACGAGCTCGGCGCGAAAATTGCCGCGGAAGCATTCAAGCGCGGACTGAGCATGAACATCGTCAAGCTCCCCGGCATGGGCGGCGTGTTCCGCATTGCCCCGCCGCTGACGATTTCGGAAAAAGAGCTCGACCTCGGATTGCGCACGATCCGCGACGCCATCGAAGCGGTGCTGTCCGCGAGCGGCGGCCGCATGGCTGCAGAGTGACGGGCAGCGACCGATGAACGAAGCGAACATGACCGAACAGGCGCTGGGCGATGCGCCGGACCGGGACGCGATGACCGGCACCATCCGCGTGCTTGTCGCCAAGCTCGGGTTGGACGGGCACGACCGGGGCGCCAAGGTGGTCGCGCGGATCCTGCGCGATGCCGGCATGGAGGTCGTCTACACCGGCCTCTACAAGTCTCCGGACGAGGTCGTGGGGGCGGCGGTCCAGGAGGACGTGGACGTCATCGGCGTCAGCCTCCTTTCCGGTTCCCACGTTCCGCTCTTTCGTGAATTGGGGCGCTGCCTGCGCGAGCAGAAGGCCGATCACATCTTCGTCGTCGCCGGCGGGGTCATCCCCGAGCAGGACTATGCCGCTTTGTGGGACAGCGGCGTCGACGCGATCGTGCCGCAGGAGGCGCGGGCCGAACTGATCGTGACGACGATCAGGAACCTGATCGCCGCTCGTGGCCGGGTATGACCGTCTTCACGCCCTCGAGACCCGTGAGGCGCGCGGCATACAAGCCCTCGATCGAGCTCGTGCCCGAAATCCTCGCGGGCAACGTTGCGGCCATCGCCCGCATGATCACGCGCGCCGAGGCCGGCTATCCGGAAGCAGCGCCCGCGCTGGCGGAGATCTACAGGCATACCGGCAAGGCGCATGTCGTCGGCATCACCGGCGTTCCGGGAGCCGGCAAGTCCACGCTTGTGTCTTCCCTTATCCGGGCATTCGCATCGGAGGGGCGCAAGGTCGGCGTCGTCGCCGTCGATCCGAGCAGCCCGTTCTCCGGCGGCGCGATTCTCGGTGACAGGGTGCGCATGAGCGAGGCGGCCTCGTCCTCCCAGGCCTTCGTCCGCAGCATGGCGACGCGCGGCCATCTGGGCGGCCTTGCCCGGTCGACGCTGCAGGCGGTCGACGTCCTCGACGCCGCCGGCTACTCGCCCATCATCATCGAGACCGTCGGCGTCGGCCAGGACGAGGTGGAAGTCGTGACGGCGGCGCACAGCATCGTCGTTCTCTCGGCGCCTGGGCTTGGCGACGACATACAGGCGATCAAGGCCGGCATATTGGAGATCGCCGATATCCACGCGGTCAGCAAATCCGACAAGCCGGAGGCGGCGGCGACCGTTTCGGCCCTGCGCGGCATGATGATCCTCGGTTCGGAAAGGGCGGGATCGAAATGGACTCCGCCCGTGCTTCCGGTCAGCGCGGTCTCGGGCGAGCGGATCGGCGAGCTGAAGGACGCCATCTCCAGGCACGGGTCGCATCTGCGCGACAGCGGCGAGCTGGCCGAGCGGCAGCGGGGCATTTGCCGGACGCGGATCCTCGGCGCGGCCAAACATCTTTTCCAGCGCAAGTTCGATGAGCGGGCCGGCGAGGTCGGAGAGCACATCCAGGCAGTCGTGAACAGGGACATGGACCCCGCCGGCGCGGCTCGCCTTCTGCTTGGCTGGACGAACGAGGCGCAAGCGACATGAACCTGTTCTCGCAAACCGCGATCGAGGACATCCGCGAAAAGCAGGCTGCGTGGGAGCAAAAGGAACTCGCCGCCGCGCTCAGCAGCAGGCCGGAGGAAAAGCCGGCCTACGAGACCGAATGCGGCATTCCGCTGAAGCGCGTCTACACGGCCGCCGACATCGCCGACATTCCCGCCGACGAGTTGGGTTTTCCCGGCGCCTATCCCTTCACCCGCGGCGCCTATCCGACGATGTATCGCGGCAGGCCTTGGACCATTCGGCAGGTCGCCGGCTTCGGCAATCCCGAGGCCACGAACCAGCGCTACAAATACATGATCCAGACCGGTCAGACCGGGCTCTCCACCGATTTCGACCTGCCGACGCTGCTCGGCCTGGACTCGGACGATCCGAGAGCCTTCGGCGAAGTCGGGCGCGTCGGCGTCGCCATCGACACGGTCGATGATGTCGACCGGCTGTTCGACGGAATAGACCTCGAAAAGATCTCGGTCTCGCTCACCATCAATCCGTCGGCCTGGGTGGTCTACGCCATGTATGTCTCCGTCGCTGAACGGCGCGGCTGTGACCTCCACAAGCTGGCGGGCACGCTGCAGGCGGACCCGCTGAAGGAGTATGTGGCACAGAAGGAGTGGATCTATCCGGTGCGTCCCGCGGTGAGGCTGCTGCGCGACTTGATCATGTACAGCGCCAGGGCGACGCCGAAGATCAATCCGATCAGCCTCAGCGGCTATCACCTCTCGGATGTCGGCGGCAACGCGCTACAGGAGATCGCCTTCATCATGGCTTTCACCATCGCCTATTGCGAGGAGGTCACCGGCGCCGGCATGGACATCGACGACTTCGCGCCCCGGCTGTCCTTCTTCTTCATCAGCCACCAGGACTTCTTCGAGCAAATCTGCAAATTCAGGGCGGCAAGGCGGGTCTACGCCAAGATCATGGCGCAGCGCTTCAAGGCCAGGAAGCCGGAGTCCATGCGGCTGCGGGTGCATGTGCAGACCGCGGCGATGAGCCTGACCAAGGTCGAGCACCATAACAATCTCATGCGCACGGCCATCCAGGCGCTCGGTGCCGTGCTGGGTGGCTGCCAGAGCATGCACACCAACGGCCTCGACGAAGCCTTCGCCATCCCGACCGAAGAGGCCATGAAGCTGGCCATCCGCACCCAGCAGATCATCCGCGACGAGATCAACGTGACCTCCGTGATCGATCCTCTCGGCGGCTCCTATTTCATCGAGCGCCTCACCCGCGACATGGAGACAGAAATCTGGAAGCTGCTGGACGAAGTCGACGAGCGCGGCGGCGCCGTGAAACTGGTCGAGGAAGGCTGGTTCCAGCAGAAGCTCGCGGACTCGGCTTACGCCACGTTCCAGAAGATCGATGCCGGCGAAAAGATCTCGGTCGGCGTCAACCAGTACGTCGACGAGACGAGCCGATCGGCCGAAGTGCACATCCATCCTTATGACGAAGAGTGCACGCAGCTGCAGATCGACCGCCTGCAAGCGGTGCGGGCGGACCGTGACAACGCCCGTGTCCAGCAACTGCTGAAGGAACTCGCCGAGCAGGCGAGGTCCGACGACATCAATCTTTTGCCGAAGACCATCGAGGCCGTGAAGGCGAAGGCGACGCTTGGCGAGATCTGCGCCGCGCTGCGCGAGGTCTGGGGCGCTTACGCCGAACCGATGATCGTTTGAAGAGGACGCCAAGATGGGGGATGCCAAGATGGACGCAGTCATTTCCAGGCACGACGGCGCAATCGCCTGGGTCAAGCTCAACCGTCCCGAGCGGCTCAACGCCATGAACAGGCAGCTCGTCGACGACCTGTCCGAGGCGCTGGCGCGCGCCGATGCGGACCCGTCGATCCGTGCCGTCATTGTGCACGGCGAAGGGCGCGCCTTCTGCTCCGGCGACGACCTCAAGGATCTCGACTCCCAGACCACCTCCGAGGCGACGACGCAGGCCTGGGTGGACGCCATCCAGAACATCACTTTGCAGATCATGCAGTCGCGCAAGATCGTCATTGCTGCTGTGCATGGCTGGTGCGTTGGCGGTGCGCTCGAATGGGCGGTGAATTGCGACTTCACGCTGTTCGCCGACAATGCGCGCTGGTTCTTCCCCGAAGTCACCTACGGGCTGTTCGTCACCGGTGGCGTCACCGCCCTGTTGACCAAGCAGACCGGGCCGCAGGTCGCCAAGGAACTGATGATCCTGGGCGAGAAGCACGATGCCAGGAAAGCGCTCGAAGTCGGCATCGCCTGGAAACTGTTTCCCGAGGCGCAATTGCTGGACGAGGCGAGAAAACTCGCTTTGGCGATAGCGGAGCGTCCGGAAGGAGCCGTGGCAGACATCAAGCATGCCATCAACAACGGCTTCCACTCTTCCCTGGCCGATGCGATGGCGCTCGAGACCAGGGCCACGGTGAGCGGTTTCCTTTCCCCCGATGCGCAGGCGCGGGCAAAGAATTTTTGATCCATGACCATGCTCGAACGCGCCCCTTCTTTCTACATCCCCGGCCAGCATGACGACGATCTGGAGAACCGGGTGCTACCGAAGATCCTGCGTATGCAGGCCGAGCGCCTGGGCAACAGCCCGTTCATCGACATTTGCGGACGTTCCGCCAGCTTCGAGGAGATGCAGATCGCTTCAGGCCGGCTGGCGCGAGGTCTTCGCGCCCTTGGCATCGGCAAGTCCGATCGTGTGGCGATGCTGTTGCCCAATTGTTTCGAGCTGGTCGCGGCGTGGTTCGCGGTATCGAGCCTGGGCGCCATCGAGGTGCCCAGCAATCCGGGCCTGAAGGGCGACCTGCTTTGCCACAATCTGAACAATTGCGGCGCCGAAGTCCTGGTCGCCGACGCCAACGCGCTTGACGAGCTCGCCAGGGTCCAGGGCCGCCTGCCGGACCTGCGCACCCTCATCCTGGTCGGCGTCGATCCGAGCGAAGCCCGGGCGGCCGGCATCCAGATCGGCCGCATCGTCGGCTTCGAGGAATGCATGGCCGGGCAGCCGGATTTCGACCTCGCCGACATCCACTATTCCGACCCGATGGCGATCCTCTACACCTCGGGCACCACCGGTCCGGCCAAGGGCGCATTGATGTCCCATCATCACTGCTATTCCTGGGCCGCGGCGATGGCGCTCAATCTCGGCTACACGGCCGGCGACAGCTATTTCTCGGCATTGCCGCTGTTCCACACCGACGCGCAGATGTTCGGCGTCTACCTGCCGTTGATCTACGGCACCCGCACGACACTGGTCGACGGCTTCAGCGCGTCGCGGTTCTGGGACCAGGTGCGCGAAAGCGGCGCCTCGGCGACGAACCTGCTCGGCGCCATGGCGGTCATCCTGTCGCGCCAGTCGCTGTCCGATGGCGACGGCGCCAACCCGGTGCGCATATGCCAGTGCATTCCCATGGTGCCGGACAGGGAAGCGTTCGAGCGGCGCTTCGGCATGCGGCTCGTCACCGGCTATGGGCAGACGGAGACAGGTTTCGTCACCCTCGACGCGGTGGGGGATACGAAAGCGGGCTCCTGCGGCCGCCCGCATCCCGATTGGGAGGTGGCGATCGTCGATGAGCGGGACCGGCCCCTGCCGCATGGGTCCGTCGGCGAGATCGTATCGCGCCCGCGCAAGAACTGGAGCATGTTTTCCGGCTACTACCGGGCGGACGCCAAGACGGTGCAGACGCTCCGGAACCTCTGGTATCACTCCGGCGACGCCGGTTGCCTGGACGAGGATGGCTGGCTCTATTTCAAGCACCGGCTGAACGAGGCGATCAGGCGGCGCGGCGAGAACATCTCCGCCTACGAGGTCGAGACCCTCGCCGAAAAGCACCCCGACATCGTCGAAAGCGCCGCGTTCGGGATCCCGTCAGAGTTCACCGAGGAAGACATCATGGTCGTTGCCCAGCGGCGGCCTGGCTCCACGCTGGGGGCGGCCGAACTGCTGGCGCATTTCAGGGCGATGGCGCCGCGCCACATGGTGCCGCGTTATATCGAGATCACCGACACGCCACTTCCGCGAACGCCGACGGAAAAGATCGCCAGGACCGCGCTGCGCCAACAGGGTGTCGGCGCCGCCACATTCGATCGGGGCGAGCGCTAGCCAGGTCGAACGCAGGCAGAAGGAGGACGGAGCCCTACGCGATGCAGCGCCGGATGATCGCCCCCTGTTTCATGGACGACACGCTCGAATGCCTTCGCCGCCACAACGTCGAGGTGGAGCCTCTGCTGGCTCGCGTCGGGCTGCCGCCGGTGATTTCCGAGCCGATCTCGGCCGAACAATATGGCGCGCTCTGGCACGCCGTCGCGCAGGAGATGGATGACGAATTCTTCGGCGAAGGCGCCCGGCCGATGCGGGCCGGCAGTTTCGCGCTGCTCTGCCAGGCGCTGCTCACCACCGAGACGCTGGAACACGCTTTGCGCAGGGGCCTGCGCTTCCTGCGCGCCGTGCTCGACGATCCGCATGGCGAGCTGACCGTCGGCAATGGGCTCGCCGAAATCAGACTGAGCGATTCCGGGCCGCTGCGCTCGGCCTTCGCCTATCGCACCTTCTGGATCATCGTCCACGGCGTGAACTGCTGGTTGGTGGGCCGGCGTCTCCCGATCCGCTGGGTGGATTTCAAATGCGATATCCCGCCGACGGGGAGCGACTACCGGCTGTTCTTCGGCGCGCCGGTGCGCTTCGACCAGCCCGAAAGCCGCCTCGTCTTCGACGCCGAATTCCTGAAGCTGCCGGTCATCCGCGACGCCTGCGCGCTGCGCGAATTCCTGCGCAGGGCGCCAGCCAACATTCTGGTGCGCTACCGCCATGACGAGGGGCTCTCGGCGGCCATACGCGGACGCCTGCACGCCACTGCGCCGGCGGCGTGGCCGAGCTTCGAGCGGCTTGCCGCCGGCATGCGCATGCAGGTGCCGACCTTGCGTCGCAGGCTTCAGTCCGAGGGCCAGAACTATCGCTCGATCAAGGACGAGATGCGCAGGGCCCTGGCGATGGAGGCCTTGCTCAACGGCAGCCGCAGCGTCGCCGATCTCGCCGCCGACATCGGCTTTTCCGAGCCGAGCGCATTCCACCGCGCGTTCCACAAATGGACCGGCAAGAGTCCGGCCTTGTTCCGCCGCGAGGCCTCGTCCGGCGCCGATCCGCGCGACAATGCGTCCGCGAATTAACAGGCGAGCGACGCATTCCCGAAACATTGCAAAATCGATCACCAAATCTGGGTCTTACGGTCATCGTATGCCACTTCGCTTGCAGCCAATATGCCCTGAAGACGGGGCATTTTGGGTGCGGATTGAAGGCAAGACATCTCTGGTGACGGGGCCTGTTCCGGCCTCATGTCCTGACCCGCTCGCCTGGGCCTGACCTTGCCCAACGGCAAAAACCGGCCCGCCCAAATTCAAGTCAGCTCGATGCGTCGGACGTGGGCATCGCATCGAAGCCGCAACCAGTGCCCACCACGAAAATGGGAGTCTCATATGAAAAAATATCTTTTGTCGGCGGTAGCAGTGGCCACGCTTGTCGCCTTCGCGGGCAACGCCTGGGCGGACATCGTCATCGGCGTCGCCGGGCCGATCACCGGTCCGAACGCGGCTTTCGGCGCGCAGTTCCAGAAAGGCGCCGAACAAGCGGCCGCCGACATCAACGCGGCCGGCGGCGTGCTCGGCCAGAAAATCAAGATCGAGATCGGCGACGATGTCTCCGATCCGAAGCAGGGCATTTCGGTCGCCAACAAATTCGTCGCGGACGGCGTGAAATATGTGGTCGGCCACTTCAACTCGGGCGTGTCGATCCCCGCCTCGGAAGTCTATACCGAAAACGGCGTGCTCGAGGTATCGCCGGCATCGACCAATCCGCAATATACCGAGCGCGGCCTTTGGAACACCTTCCGCACCTGCGGCCGCGACGACCAGCAGGGCAAGGTCGCGGGCGACTATATCGCCGCGAATTTCAAGGACGCCAAGATCGCCATCGTCCACGACAAGACGCCTTATGGCCAGGGCCTCGTCGATGTCGCCAAGAAGGATCTGAACGCCGATGGCATCACCGAGGTGATGTATGAAGGCATCAATGTCGGCGACAAGGATTTCTCCGCGCTCATCGCCAAGATGAAGGCGGCCGGCGTCACGCTGATCTATTTCGGCGGTCTCCACACCGAGGCGGGCCTGATCATGCGCCAGTCGGCGGATCAGGGTCTGAAGGCGACGCTGTTCTCGGGCGATGGAATGGTCTCGAACGAGCTTGCCTCGATCGCCGGCGATTCGGTTATCGGCACCTTGAACACCTTCTCGCCGGACCCGCGGAAAAACCCCGCGGCAAAGGACATCGTCGAAAAGTTCCGTGCCTCGGGTTTCGAGCCGGAAGCCTACACGCTCTACTCCTACGCGGCGGTCCAGATCGTCGCCGCCGCGATCAACAAGGCGGGCTCGGCCGACGACGCGCAGAAGGTCGCCGCGACCATCAAGGCAGGCGGCCCGTGGAAGACGGCGATCGGCGACATCGGCTATGACGACAAGGGCGATATCACGCGCCCCGACTATGTCATCTACGAATGGAAGAAGGGCGAGGACGGCAAGCCGACTTACGCCGGGAAATAAATGCCGCCCAGGCGGGTGAGCGTGACAGAGGATGCCCGGTCCAGACCGGGCGTCATCGTCGGGATCGCGCATTTGCCGTCGCGAATGCCGATGGCGGCGATGAAAACCGTCGTCAATTGCGGCTGGTTCGGCTTCGCTGCAGCCAGCCGTTCAGCCCGTTCGGCCATGCGATGACGAAGACCGCCAGCAGCAGCCCAAGGCCGATGTTGCGGTAGTCGGACAACTCCCGCATGCCTTCGTCGGCCAGCATCAGCACGGCGGCGCCGAGCAGGGGGCCCCATATCGAGCCCAGGCCGCCGATGACGATCATCGCGATCAGGAACAGCAGCGTCGAGAAGGAAAAGACCGTCGGGCCGACGACGCGGAAATGGATGGCGTAGAAGCCGCCGGCGATGCCGGTGAAGAAGGCGGAGACCGCGAAGATCCACAGCTGGTATTTGAAACGGCTGATGCCGCGCGACATGGCGTAGCCCGGATTGTCGCGTAACGCCCGGAAGGCCAGGCCGAGCGGTCCCCGGATGACGACGATCGAAATCGTCACCGCGACCGCCAGCAGCGCCAGCCCGACATAATAGTGGGCGATGTACCATTTCGACGGGAACAGCGCGCGTAGCCCGATATCGCCGAACTGGCCGATGCCGCGCACGCCGCCGAACAGCGGCATGCAGCCGCCGACGGTGGTGAAGCAGTCGGTGTCGTTGACGATGAGCACATACATGACCTGCGCGATCGCCAGCGTCAGCAGCGCCACGTAGGGGCCGCGCAGGCGCAGGCAGGCGAGGCCGATCAGCAGGCCCATCACGACGGTAATGACACCCGCCATCGGGATGGCGGCAAGCATGGGCACCTTCCAGTAAAAGCCCAGCATCGCCGTGGCGTAGGCGCCGGTGGCGAACAGCGCCATCTGCGCCAGCGAGAAGATGCCGCCTATGCCGAGCACGAGGTTCCACTGCACCACGACGATCGCCCAGATGAAGAACAGCGTCGACTGGGTGATGACGTAGCGCCCGGGCATGGCGAGCGGCAGCGCGATGGCGAGAGCCAGGCAGATAATACCGATCAGGATGTCGCGGCGGATCGATGTCATAGGCGCACCACCTGCTGTTTGCCGAACAGGCCGTAGGGCCGCCAGATGAGCACGAGGATGACCAGAAGCAGCAAGGTGGCGAAGCTCCAGCGCACGCCGAGCACATATTGGGTGGCGGCCTCGAGCAGCCCAAGCGCGATCGCCGCGATCACGGCGCCGTAGACATTGCCCAACCCCGCGACCACGCAGACGATGAAGGCTTTCAGCATCGGGTCACCGCCCATCACCGGGGTCAGCGTGGCGATCGAGCTGATCAAGATGCCGGAAACGGCGGCGAGCGCGCCGGAGAGCGCCAGCACCTGCGCATAGACGCGGCCGACCCTGACGCCCATAAGCTGCGCCGCTTCGCGGTTCATCGAGGTGGCGCGGATGGCGCGGCCGGCGCTGGTGCGCTGCAGCAGGATTGCCACCGCCACCATCAGCACGATGGCGACGCCGAGGATGAAGACGTTCTGCAGCGGTATGTGCACATTGCCGATGGCGACCTGGCCGCCAACCGCGAGCGGCTGCGGGATCGGATAGGGTCCAAAACCCTTCAGCATCAGGTTCTCGATGACGCTGCCGATGCCGATCGTGGCGATGAAGATGTTGGTCTCGAAATTCTCGGCCCTGAGCAACGGCAGCGCCGCGCTGAAATAGATCAGCAGCCCGACCAGCGCGCAGACGAATGCTGCGGCAAGAAGCGCGAGCACCGGATGCAGGCCGGCATGGACGATGGCCGCGTAGCAGATATAGCCGCCGAGCGTCAGGATGGCACCGTGCGCCATGTTGAGCATGTTGAGCGAGCCGTAGACCAGCGACAGGCCGATGGTGGCGACCGCGTACATGGCGCCGAGCGTCAGGCCGGAAGCGACGATCTGGATCAGGACGTCCATCGCTCACACTCCGAGATAGGTTTCGACGATTTCCGGGCGCGCCATCAGTTCCGCGCCCAGGCCCGACCAGGCGATGCGGCCATTGTCGAGCAGGTGGATCATGTCGGCATGCTCGGCGATCCGCTCGGCGTTCTCCTCGACCAGAAGAATGGTGCGGCCCTCGCGTCTTAGGTTGAAGATGACCTCGTAGATCTGCTCGATGACGATCGGCGCCAGTCCCAGCGAGGGCTCGTCAAGCATCAGCACCTCGCCGCCCGCCATCAGGCCGCGGCCGATGCCGCACATGCGCCGCTCGCCGCCTGAAAGCGTGCCGGCGGTCTGGTTGCGACGCTCCTTCAGCTTGGGCAGCAGCGCAAAGACGAAGTCGAGCCGCTCGGCCAGTCCGCCGCTGTTGGCGTAGGCGCCCATCAGCAGGTTCTCGTGCACGGTCATCGCCGGAAAGAGCAGGTCGCCCTGCGGAACCTGGATGACGCCGCGTTCGACGATCTGGTCGGGGCGCAGGCGGTCGATGCGCAGGCCGTCGAGGCGGATCTCGCCCGACGTCACCGGCACCAGTCCGGAAATCGCCTTGAGCAGGGTGCTCTTGCCATGGCCGTTGGGGCCGACAATGGCGGTGAGCTCGCCCTTCCTTGCCGACAATTTGATGGCGTCGAGCACGATGCGGCCGGCATAGCCGGCGCTGGCGTCGACGATCTCGAGCGCCGCCTCAGCCATGCGTGGATTCCATGAAGGAGCGCAGCCGCTCGGAGGCGCCCTGGCCGAGATAGACGTCGACGACGGTGCGGTCGTCGAGAAGCTTTGTCGGCAGGCCTTCGAAAATCTTTTCGCCGTGATGCATGATCATGATGCGGTCGGAGAGGCGTACCAGGAAGCGCATCACATGCTCGATGAGGATGATGGTGACGCCCGCCGCCTTGACGGCGCGCACTGCGTCCATCACACGGTCGACCTCGCGTGCGGTCAGGCCACCGACGGGCTCGTCCATCAGCAGCAGTTTCGGCTTCGTCGCCATGGCGCTCGCCATCATCAAGAGCTTGCGGTCAAGCACCGGCAGCTTGCCGGTGACCTTGTCGGCGCGGTCGGCGATGCCCAGCATTTCAAGCGCGGCATCGGCGGCCTCATGCGCCGCGCGGCCGGCGCGCAGCGTCGGCACGGCCCGGTTGCTTCGGCCGAAATAGGCGCCGACCAGCACGTTCTCGCGCGCGGTCATGCTGTCGAAGCCGGCATTGAGTTGGAAGGTTCGGGCAACGCCGGCATGGCAGATCTGCTCGGGCGCATGCCCGGTGATGTCCTGGCTGTCGAGCACGATCGCGCCGGTGGTGGCCGGGTTCAGCCCCGATATCACCTCGAACAGCGTCGTCTTGCCAGCGCCGTTCGGTCCGCCGATGCCGAGGATTTCTCCAGCCCCGACATCGAAGGACAGATCGCGGACGGCCGCGAGCGCGCCGAAGGACTTGCCGACATGCCTGCACGACAGCAATGGCGTCGCGGCGGCGTCTCCCGTCATCCGGCTAGGCCTTGATCCATGGCGGCATCATGAACTTGGTCGTGCCGTAAGGGGCCGGCGCGATCAGGCCGGGACCCTTGGTGTAGTCCTGGATCTGCAGGAATTGATGCGGCATGCCGAGCGATGAATCGTTGACCTGGGTCGGATAGGTGTAGGCGGCGTTTTCGAGCGGCATGAAACGGGTCGTGCCGGTGACGCCGCGCCATATCATCGCGCTCATCCGGGCCGCGACCTTGCGGTTCTGGTCGTTGTTGCCGGGTTCGCCCGTGCCGCCGGCAAGCGCCGCGGCAGTCGCCCAGACATAGGCGCCGTCATAGGGCTGCGCGCCGGAATTGTGGCCTGCGTTCGGGCCGAACTTTTCCTTGTAGCGCTTCTCGAAGGCGGTGCCGATCTCGTCCTGCAGCGCGCCGACGACGGTCGCGTAGATGATGCCGTTGGCCGCCTCCTTGGCGATATCGCGGAAGGCCGGGATCGACGGGCCGTATTGCATATAGACCAGGCTCGGCGTCGGGTTGGAGGCGAACTGCAGCGCGAACTGCCCGAGATCGGCAGGCAGGAAGTGGGTGATGCAGATCACCGCTGGCGGATCCTGGCGGATCTTGGCCAGCGTCGGTCCCCATTCCGAAGCGGGCACGCTGACGGTCTCGAACAGGCTTATATCCCAACCATAGCTCTTGGCCTGCTCCTTGACGGCGTTGGCGATGTTGGAGGCATAGACGCCGGCCGACAGGATCACCGCCATCTTGTTGTTCTTGCGCTTCCACTCGCCGTTCTCCTCCAGTCCCTGCAGGAACTTCAGGAAGCCGGGACCGTACCAGTATTCGGCAGGGTCGCCCTGGAACGAGCCCCAGTAGCGGTCCGGGTTGGACTTCACCAGATTGTTGTGGCCGATCGTGGTGTCGTAGTGGACGTAGATGATGCCGTTGTCGGCGGCGACCTCCTGGATCGCGGCGCCCGAGCCGATATTGTAGCCGTTGAGGATGGCGTGCACGCCATGCCGGTCGACGAGGCGCTGCGCCGCCTGCACGTTGGTGGCGTCGCCCATCTGCGCGGTGTCCTCGAAGGAAGGTTCGAGCGGCCGGCCGAGGATGCCGCCCAGCGCGTTGATCTCCTCGCAGGCGAGCGTCAGGCCGTTCTTGAACTCTATCCCGTCGGGCGCGGCGAAGTCGGTGGTCGGCCCGCACTGGCCGACCGGGATCGGGTCGCCTTCGGCGCGCGCCTCGTTGTTCATCGCAAACAGCATGGCCGGCATGCCGGTCAGCGTCGCGGCGGTCGCAAGTCCGCCCTTGATCAGGAAGTTGCGGCGAGAGCCGGCAACCACATTCGGCGTGGTGAGTTTCGAACTGCGCTTCATCTCGATTCCCCTTATAGGTTTTTGTCAGTTTATGTTTTTGACCAGTTCGGCCGCCCGGTCGATGATCGCCGTCTGATGCGGCTGCGCCGACATTCCACCCCATTGTCCCATCAGTTGATCCCACGGGTCCTCGACGCCCGTACGGTGTCCGCAAAGCTCCTCGATCACGGCCAGGCCGCAGTAGGGCACGTACATTTCGGAGTAGCCGCCCTCATGCGTCATCACCAGGCGCCCGCCGCACAGCTCGCGCGCCGCGTCGAGCAGCATGCGCGCCAGCCTGCGGTAGCCGCTGGAATTCATCAGCATGCGCCCCATCGGATCGACGCCGGAAGCGTCGAAGCCCGAGGGCACCACGATCAGCTCCGGCTTGAAGCGCGTCAGCGCCGGGATCACCACGCGCTCGAACGCCGCAGCGTAAGCGCCGGGACCAGACCCCGGGGGCAGCGGCACGTTGATGTTGAAGCCCTTGCCCTTGCCCTCGCCATTTTCGCCGATCGCGCCGGAATTGGCCGGGAACAGATTGTCCTGGTGCAGCGAGATCGAAAGCACGCTCGGATCGTCGTAGAAGATCGCCTGCGTGCCGTTGCCGTGATGCACGTCCCAGTCGACGGTCGCGATGCGGGTGAGGCCGTGCAGCTGCTGCGCATGGCGGATGGCGATCGCCGCATTCGAGAACAGGCAGAAGCCCATGCCGACATCGGCGGTGGCGTGATGGCCCGGCGGACGGATCAGCGCATAGGCGTTGTCCACCTGGCCCGTGATGACGGCCTCCATCGCCTTGATGGCGCCGCCGGCTGCCAGGAGTGCGATTTCATAGCTGCCGGCGCCGAGCGGCGTCAGCAAGCTGGCGTCGCCATAACCACGGTCGCTGATCTCCCTGATCCTGGCGATATGCGCCGGCGTGTGGACCCGCGACAGTTCCTCGACAGTGGCGCGCCGCGGCTTGATGGCGACCAGATGGTCAAGGATGCCGCTCACTTCCAACAGGTTGCGCAGACGCCGCTTGGTCTCGGGATTTTCGGCATGGGTGCCGGGCTGAACCGTCAGGCTCGGCGGAAAGACCTGGTTCCAGTTCCAGGTGTTGTGCCAAAGATAAAGTTCGTGAAAAACGAAACCCGTCGCCATGCGGCTCCCACCCAGCGTATTTCGACCGGATGATGGCCCGCTACATTAGCGCTGTCCCGACACCTTCGGGTAATGGGTGGTCTTTTTGAGCCCACCCTTTCGGGTGGTTAGAGCAATTCCAGGAAAAGTGTGGACGGTTTTCCGTACGGAATTGCGTAAAATTAAAGGGATAGAGCGGGTCACCGTTTCCGTGAAACGGTGACCCGCTCTATCCCGCCAATTGCCGCTCCGTGGCGGCGTCGAGCCCGATTTCCTTCAGCTTGAGGACGGCTTCCGTCCGGCTTGAGACGCCGAGCTTGCCGAATATGTTCTTCAGGTGCCATTTCACGGTGTCGGGCGCCATGGACAGCGTCTCGGCCAACTGGCGGTTTGTGTAGGCGCGCAGAAGCAGGGCGGCGACATCGGTTTCCTTGCTGCTCAGCATCTGCTTCCTGCCAGCGATTGCAATCGGGCGCGCGCGTTCGGGCGCGGTCTTGCCCAGTTCGCGCAGAAGCGTGTCGACAAAGGTGGCAGTGCTGGAATTGCGCGACCAGGCTGGAATTCGTGCCCGGGCGAATTCGAGCACCTCGCGCATCGGCAAGCCCTCATCGATCAGCGAGCGCAATGCGTTCTGTGGCAGCGCCAGGGTGACGACGTCGACCGCCGCCGCCAGCGCCAGCAGCGTTTCGCCCGCGCTGTGCGCGGCGATCGCGACAAGTGCCCGCACCTGCATGAAGCCGCGCAGGCGGCCATCGCGCCGCATGCGTTCGGCAATACGGTCGAGCACGGCGATGGCCTTCGCCGGGTGGCCCTCGGCGATCAGCACGCGCGCGGCGCCGATATGGGCATATTCGTCGAGCGGATGGATTGGCGCGGGCCGGCTTTCGGCCGAAGGCTCGATGCCGCGCGAGCGCAGCGCCAGCCGCGCGGCACGGACGTCGCCGCGCGACAACAGCAGCCGCACCCGCTCGTTCAGCGCGGCGGCCGTCAGCCGGCGGTAGCGCTTTTCGATGCCCAGCCGTTCGGCGCGTTCGAGGAAGACGATGGCCTCGTCATGCCGCCCATGCGCGGCGGAGAGGCGCGCCAGATGCAGCTTGCACGCCATCTCGTGCACGACGAGCCCGCATTCCTCGATGATCTGCCGGTGCTGGTGCAGGATGCGCTCGGCACCCTGCAGGTCGTTCCATTCATAGGCGAGCTCGACATGGAAGATCGCCGTCATCGCTTCCGTGTAGGAACCGGACCCGAGGCGCTCTCGGGCGAGCCGGCAGGCGCGGTCGAGCAACTGGTGGGCCTCGGCGAGGTTGCCGGCGGAGATCTCGACCAGCCCCAGCAACAGGTCGCAATAGACGATGCCGAAGACGGAATTGGCGGCCGCGTGATGGTCGCGCGCCGCGAGGCTGCGCAGCCGCGCGGCGTCTAGCTCGCCGAGCGAATAGTGGCTGAAGGCGCAGATATTGGCGAGCGTGCCGCGTGCGAAAGGCTCGTCTTCGGGAAAGTCCGCCAGCCAGCGCGAGGCGACGCGGATCGCGGTGCGGGAGCGGTCGGTGGCGCTGACGACGCCGGCCGTCAGCGTCTGCAATTCGGCCTTGAGCGAGCGGGTGGTCGCGCGGTCGATCTCGCCGCGCTCGGAAAGCTGCCCGACCAGGATTTTGGCCTGTTTGAGGATGCGGACCGCCTGGCGCGGCCGGCTCATGTGGAACTGCGCCCAGACACGGGCAAGCAGCAGGCGAGGGCGGGCGGCGATGAGGTCCGGGGGAAGCTGGTTCAGCCACTCGGTCAGCTTGGGGATGTGGCCCTGCATGGTGAGCGGCATGGCGCATTCCTCGACCAGGCGCGCCGCATGGTCGGCATCGCCGCTGGCAAGCGCGTGGTCGACCGCGTCGGAGATATGGCCCCGGGCCGCCAGCCAGGCGGCTGCGGCGCGATGCAGGTCCCTGCGTGCCTCCGGCGCCCAGGCATCCAGCCTGTTGCGCAGGAATTCGGAGAACAGGTGGTGATAGCGGAACCATTGTCCGGAGGAATCGAGCGCGATCAGGAAAAGGTTCGAGTGCTCGATGGTCGCCAGTGCCGAGGCGCAGTCCCGTCCGGGACAGACCGCCTCGACGAGGCCCAGGCAGAAGCGGTCGAGGATCGAGGTCCTGAGCAGGAAATCCTGGATTTCGGGCGCCTGCCGGGCGAGCACGTCGTGGGTCAGGAACATCGCCACGTCGCGCTGGCTGCCGGAAAATTCGGCAATGAAGGCTTCTCTCGAGCCCTCATGCGCCAGCGCCAATGCGGCCAGCTGCAGGCCGGCCGGCCAGCCTTCGGTCTTGTGATGGAGCGCCACCACGGCCGAGACGGCGAGGTCGAGGCCGCAGACATTGGCAAGATAGTCCTCGGTCTCCTCGAGCGAAAAGCGCAGGTCGCTGTCGCCGAGGCTGACGACATGCCCCTTCATCTTCATATGGGCGAGCTCGAGCGGCAGCTCGCCGCGGGTTGCGAGCACGATGCGCAAGGCCGGCGGCGCATAGGCGACCAGCATGTTGATGCAGGCGGCGATCTCGCCGGAGACGATCAGATGGGCGTCGTCGAGAACGAGGTAGATCGGCGCGGCGCGGCGCGACAATTGGTTGATGATGGCGGTGAGGATGGAATCGACCGGCGTCACCGGGCTGGAGTCGATCAGCGATTCCGCGTTGCCGGCAATATCGGGGTCGACGCGGTGGAAGGCGGCGGCAAGATATTTAAGGAAGCGGGCGAGATCATTGTCCAGCCGGTCGATCGACAGCCAGGCGACCTGGGCGATGCCGCCGGATATGCCGGCCGCCCATTGCGAGAGCAGGGTCGATTTGCCGAAACCGGCAGGCGACGTCACCACCGTCAGCTTACCCGCCGTCGCGGCGTCCAGCGTGCGCAGCAGCCGCGGCCTCCGGACCAGGGCGTCGCGCAAATGAGGCGGCTGGAGCTTCGTCTCTATCAGCATCTGGTTCTCGGGTTGCTGCTTTCGGCGCTTTTAATAAACGCGCAGTGCGGCGCGGAGGCAATGGTCGGGCTGGGAGCACGTCGATGATCGCGATACGGTTCGTTGTTGCGAATCCGTTCTGTCGTTGCGGTGCCGAAGCGCCTGCGGTAATCTCAGGCGGATTGGACGATACGCATGCATCCTGTCGTTAGTGCAAGGGTTCCATCCTGCCTGGGCGGATTGTGAACTCTTTAACAGACCTCCGCGTCGCAAGCTGCGTTCTTGTGGCCGACAGGTCATAGCGGTTAAGGATTTTGCCATGCTGCGACGCTGCGCGCTGATTGCAGCCTTGATCCTCGTGGGCCTCACGACGGTGCAGGCGCATGCCGATCGAAGGGTTGCGCTTGTCATCGGCAATTCCGAATACCGCGAAATCCCGGCCCTCAAGAATCCCGACAAGGATGCGGAGGACGTGTCGAACACGTTCCGGCTGGCCGGCTTCGATGTGTTCGTCGCCAAGGATCTGACCAAGCTCCAGTTCGAGAAGGAATTCCGCAATTATCTCGCGGCGGCGGACGGCGCCGATCTTGCGGTCGTCTACTATTCGGGACACGGCTTTCAGATTGGCGGCGAGAATTTCCTGATCCCGGTCGATGCGTCGCTCAAGGCTGCGGCCGACATCGAGGTCCAGGCGGTCAAGCTCGACGATGTCCTGCAGCAATTGCGCGCCAAATCGAAGATCCAGGTGATCATCCTCGATGCCTGCCGCAACAACCCGTTCCCGCGCAAGGATTACTGGCTGCGCGATCAGTTGATCGCGGCCGGCGGCACCGGCCTTGCGCAGGTGAAAAGTTCGCTGAACACGCTGATAGCCTTCGCCACCGAGCCCGGCGCGGTCGCCTATGACGGCTCCGGCGACCTCAGTCCGTTTTCATCCGCCTTCTCCCGCCGCGCCCTGGCGCCGAACCAGGAGATACGCTCGGTGATGGCGGCCGTGCGCCGCGATGTGGTCGAAGCCACCAAGGGCGCGCAGGTTCCTTGGGAGAACTCCTCGCTGATCGACGAGGTGGTGCTGATGCGCCGCGCCAATCGGCCGGCTTTGCCGCCGGTGCTGGAGAAGACCGTGCCGTCCGGCGTCGGACCGGTCGCGCTCGACCTGCCGGTGCCCGTCGATGTCGACGGCGGCGCCGTCAGCATCAGCATCGAAAGGCCGCCGGCCCTGGGGCGCCTGATCCTGGACGGCAAGCCGGTCGCAACGGGCGAGCCGATAGAGGGCAAGGATCTGCCGCGGCTTCAGATGGATGTGCCGAAGGGCGCCGACGCCGAGGATCAGGTCGATATGCTGGCCTATGCGACGCATGACGAATGGGGCGGCGGATCGCAGGGCATACTGGTGTTCCGGGTCAAGAACGGCGATGGCGCCGCGGGCAAGCAGCTTGTGGCCTCGCTGGAGTCCGAGCAGAAGCAGGAGGTGGTGGAGCGGGGCATCCACATCGCCGGCGCCGCCGAAGCGATCGACAACCGCGACGTCAAGATACCTGTCGGCGTCGGCCCTGTGCCGCTGAAACTGGATGTCCCGACCAAGGATCCCGGCGTCAGCCTGAAGCTCGCGAGCTATCCGGCAACCGGAACGCTGTCCCTGCCGGATCGCACCTTGTCGCCGCAATCGAGCCTGATGGCCGATGAAGTCGATAAACTGCGCTACGAACCGCAGATAGGCGCCGCAAAACCGTTGATCGTTGGCTTCGACATCATAGCCGACAACACACCGTCAAAGCCGGCAACGATGAAGCTGTCGCCGAGCGTCGATCCTTGCGACACGCGGGCCGGCGAACCTTTGGACCTGCAGGGAGTCGTCCCCGGCCTGTTGCCGAACGAGATCGGCGCCGGAGCCGTGGAGGCCTGCCAGGCGGCGGTGAAGGCTTATCCCGATGTCGCGCGCTTCCATTACGAGCTCGGGCGCGCTCTGCTCGCCGCCGGCAAGGTCGACGAGGCCAAGAAGGCGATCGAGGAAGCCGCCGACAAGGGACATGTCCGCGCGGTGTTCGAGCTTGGCTATATCGCCTCGTCCGGCATAGGGACGGCCGTGGATCCCAAGAAAGCCAATGGCTTCTATGCCAAGGCGTCCGACAAGGGTGATCCCTATGGCATGACGGCCTGGGGCCGTGCTCTTTTCAACGGTCTCGGCGTTGAGCGCGATACCGGCAAGGGCTTGGACTTGCTGCTGAAGGCAGCAGCCATGGGCCACACCTATGCCATGAACGATCTCGCCGCGATCTTCACCGAAGGCCGCAATGGCGTGCCCGCCGACCCGGCTCGCGCCGTAGCCTTCCTCAAGGCGGGCGTCGAACGCCAGGACATGTATTCGATGAACATTCTCGGCCGCAATTATCTTAGCGGACGCGGCGTCGAGAAGGATACCAAACAGGCCCAGGCGCTTTTCAATATGGCGATGGATCTTGGCCAGCCTTACGCACCCGGTAGCCTCGCGCGTATGTACCGGGACGGTGATGGTGTGGACCGGAATCCTGCCGAGGCGCAGAGGCTGTTCGAACTGGCGACGGACCGTGGGGACTACTCGGCGGCATATGATCGCGCGGCTATCGAAATGCAGAAAGGCGAAAAATCCGATCAGGCGGTCGCCGTCCGCTATCTGGCGTTCGCGGCAGGACTCGATCTTCGCGACGAACTGCCGAGCGCTCGGTCGACGCTGGCGCAGTTTGGCGCAAAGCCAAAAGCTGCGGCCCTCAAGCAACTGCGCTCGGAACTCAAATCGAAAATCCCTGCCGGCGGCTCGGTCGATGACCAATTGATCAAGACGGCTAGAGCCGTCTGGGAGCAAGCCAATCCGCGTCGGGACCTGTTCTGATCAACAAGGGAGGCAATGGTGGGCAGGGCATTGAAGCAGGCGGTCATCGCAACATTCCTATCCTTTGCGGTTGCAGGGTGCACGACTATGGCGCCCAGCGTCGAGCCGGCGCCGACAACGAAACATCGTACCAAGCACGTTCGCGTGACGACGACCCCGAAGGTGGTCAAGCAGAAAAAAGTGACCGCCAAGAAGATTGTCAAACCGGTCAAGAACGAAACCGTACCCGTCATTGCGCCAATAGGTGGTGGCGGCAACGGTGGCGGTGGCGGTGGCGGGTGGTGATAGCGTCCTCGACGCGCGATGCTTTTTTCGACGTGTGGCGACTGGCGCCACCTTTCTCGCTTCCCGATGGAACCGCTCGCCAAGCAAGGGCAAGTGCTCTATGCTCCTGCCACGCGCCGGTATCGAGATCGGGTTGTCCTGGCGGGGGCGTTCCATGTTCGAAGTCGTTGCATTCTGGCGAAAAATGCTAACCAAGGCCGCGGCTTTTGGCTTGATCGTTGCCGCGCTGCTGGTCTTCGGATCGCAGGCTGCGAGCGCCGCGCCCAACTGGACGCTCGATCCGTCCGCTTCGGTGCTCACCTACCAGTCGGTCAAGAAGAACACGATCGTCGAGACCAACAAGATCAGGAACATCACCGGCACTCTGAGTTCCGCCGGCGATGCCAAGATCAGCTTCGACCTCAATTCCGTCGACACGGGCGTCGACCTGCGCAATGTCCGCATGCGCTTCCTGTTTTTCGAGACCTTCGCCTATCCAACGGCCGAGGTGGCGGCGAAAGTAGATCCCGCGGCGTTCGCCGACCTGCCGACCAAGCGCCGGGTGAAGACGACATTGCCGTTCCGCCTCAGCCTGCATGGCGTCGACAAGGATCTAGAGGCAAGCGTCGTCGTCACCATGATCAGCGACACCCAGGTTTCCGTCGCTTCGGAGGCGCCCGTCGCGGTCCATGTCGAGGATTTCGGGCTCTTGCCCAACATCGACAAATTGCAGCAGGCGGCGAACGTGACCAACATCGTGCCGACCGCTTCGGTGTCGTTCGATTTCGTCTTCACCGCCGACGGCGGCAAGCCGGCCGCCGTGCAGACCGTCGCGGCCAGCACCGCCGAGGTCGGCCCCGTCGCCACCGATGCCGCGAAAGCCAATTTCAGTGACGAGGAGTGCCTCAACCGGTTTGCCGTGCTCTCGCGCACCGGCGCCATCTATTTCCGTCAGGCGAGCGCAAGGCTCGACGCGAAGAGCCGTCCGCTGCTGGCTGAGGTGGAAGGTGTCGTCGGCAAATGCCCGGCCCTCAAGGTCGAGGTGTCCGGCTACACCGATTCCGACGGATCGCCCGAGGCGAACAAAGCGCTCTCCGAACGGCGCGCCCAGGCGGTCGCCGATGCTTTGGTTGCGGACGGCGTCCCGCGCAACCAGATCAGCTCGGCCGGCTATGGCGAGGACAAGCCTGTCGCCGCCAACGATACGCCCAAGAACAAGGCGCTCAACCGGCGGATCGAATTCTCCGCAAGCAAGCTCGCCAATTGAGGTGGCGGTGAGTTCCGCTCCAATCGCCTTTTGCGGTGACGTGTTTCGCGCCGCTGTGCTTGTGGCGCTGGCCTTGCTCCTAACGTTGACGGCCGCGAACGCCGAGCGGCGGATTGCGTTGGTGCTCGGCAACTCGCAGTACCAGCACGCGGCGCCGCTCCTCAATCCGGCGCGGGATGCGCAGGCCATGGCCGATCGGCTCAAGGACCTCGGCTTCGAGGTGGTCTCCGGCTTCGACCTCACCAAGCAGCAGACACAGGCTACGGTCGCGCAGTTCGCCAAGCAGGTGCGGGGCGCCGACATCGCGCTTTTCTTCTATGCCGGCCATGGCCTGCAGGTCTCCGGCAAGAATTATTTGCTTCCCGTCGATGCCGCGCTCGAGGACGAGACCTCGCTCGATTTCGAGGCCGTCTCGGTCGATTTCATCCTGCGCCAGATGTCGCGCGAGACGAGCATAAGACTGGTTTTCCTGGACGCATGCCGGGACAACCCGCTTGCCGAGGTGCTGGCGAAGGCCGCCGGCATCAAAGGCGCAAGCAGCGGCCTTGCCGAAATCCCGATCGAGAATGGCGGCGCCGGCACGCTGGTCGCCTTCGCCGCCAGCCCGAACCAGCTTGCCTATGACGGGTCGGGCGACCACTCGCCCTTCACCACGGCGCTGCTCCAGCATGTCGGCGAATCCAACGTCTCCATCACCGAAGCGATGAACAGGGTGACCAGCGACGTCTTCAAGGCCACCGCCGGCAAGCAGCGCCCCTGGATCAACGTCTCGCTGACCACCGAGGTCGTCCTGCACAGGGTCGATCTCAATGCGCCGCTGATCGTCGGCGAGGCAAGCGCGCCGCAGGCCGAAGCGCGCTCCGAGACGCGCAACACCGGCGCCGCGTCCGGCCAGACCGACGACCAGCTTGCGCTCAATGCGCTGCGCGAAAAGATTCCGAAGTTGGAGACGGACGGCCCGATCCTTTTCGATCGCCCGGTCAAGTTCGGCGACCCGGCGATCGACGGCAAGAGCATAGCCCAATTGATCAAGGGGGAACCGCTTTTCAGTCCGGTCGAAGGCCTCGACAAGTCGGTCTGGCAGGGCAAGCACTGCGACGGCTGCCACGAGTGGAATGAGACCCGCCTCTGCGAGCAGGCGAAGAATTTCGCCGCCAATGACGTCTCCGTCCTGCGCCTGCAACATCCGCTTGGTACCCGCTTCAAGGTCGCTTTGGCCAGGTGGGCGCAAGATGGCTGCCAGTGAGCCCGGAAACCCCCTAATACGCGTCGACAGATTGCCGCTGCGCCTCCATCTCCACCATCTGGATGCCCATGTCGACGAAGGCGGAAAGCACGCCAAAGCGGTCCGCGGTCGAGACGCGCGCCAGCCCCGCCAGGATCCCGGCGTTGACGGCGTGGGCGGCGGGAAATCCGGTCGATAGCATGTCGAAGGCCGGGTCACGCCATGCCGCCGACAGCGCGATCCATGCAGCCGGCGTCGCTGGCGACGGATCGACGGCACTGCTGAGCGCCGCTCGATGGCGGGGATTGCCGGGCTCGCCGACCCAATCGTTGACGAGCGCCAGCAATTCGAGGTCCCTATCGGCAAGGAGTTCTGAGAGATGGCTCAGGCATTCATGCCCCCACCAGACCGCGGCGCGATCGGGCAGGAGATAGGCGCAGAACGTGACAGCCTCCTCCGGCACGCGTCCGGCGAGCAGGGCGCGGCAGAATTCCAGCGGGGGTTGGTTGGCGGCAGGCAATTTCATGTCCCGGGCGATCGCGGGACAGGCAAGAAACAGATCCCTTGCGGTTCTGTATCCGAGTTCGTTGGCCATGGCTGCCACACCCCGAGAGCCAGCTGACAAGCACTCAAGCCTTTAGCCGAGAGCCGGTCAAGCCTTAGCTTCTAGCAGGTGGTGGCCGTTGGCAACGTGCGCTTGGTCACAGACAATCGTTTCAAGATTTGATATGGTCCGCGCCAGCGAAACCCGCTCAAACAGGAGAGACGGTCATGCGGTGGGGCAGCTCAGCCTTGGCATTGGCGACCGTGCTTTTTTCAACGCACGTTTACGCCGATCCGCTTCAGAAATCGGAAGACATCGTAAAATACTTCGCCGGCCAGGGTAATCTTGGCGCGTCACGCGGCATCTGCGTCGGCACCGAGGAAGAGTGCAAGAGCAAGGCCGAGAAGAACGAGGCGCCGCCTCAAAAGGCCGGTCTCGACATGATGATCAATTTTGCCCTGGATTCGGCCCAGCTCGACCAGACCGCGCGCACGGAACTGGACGAATTCGCCAAGGCGCTGAAGGACAACCGGCTGAGCACGTTCAGCTTCGTCGTCGAAGGCCACACCGACGCGACCGGTACGGATCGCTACAACCAGGACCTGTCGCAGCGAAGGGCGCAATCGGTGGCGGCCTTCCTGGCGGCGAACGGCGTTCAATCTACCCGGCTCGAGCCGATCGGCCTGGGCAAGTCGCATCCGCGCGTCGCCAATCCCTACGATCCGGTCAACCGCCGGGTGGAAATGCGGATCAGGACGCAATAGGGCGGCCGGCCCAGGCCAGTCAGTTCATAGCGAATTGCCGATGCGGGCGCTGCCGACAGACCAGCTCTCATCGTCGATCGGTTCTTGAGTGCACCGCCCACCGCAAAGCCGGGCGGTCTTGCACAGCCGAAGCCTCCGCGGCATTGGACCGTGCAGCGATTTACCACTCATTCACGATATTAGCGCAACCTGATATTCGGTCATGCTGGTACAGCGTACATGCCAAAGCCCTAAAGCGCGTCGCGTCGAAACGGATTCACGCGACGCGCTTTAGGTCGTTACTTGATGCATGTCGTTGTCGCAAAACCGAGTTCACTTTTGCGCGACATGCATTAGCGCCGATCCTTCAGCGCTGGGGCTTTTTACGCATGATCCATTCGACTATGTTGGGGTCGACATAATCGTCTCCGGTCACGATACGGACCAGCTTCGTTGCGCGCGGCCGCCATTGATCTTCAGGAACCTTGTCTTCGTCGACCCAGCGCTTGAACGCTTCGCGCATGACGTCGAATTCGAAGTATGAACCGTTGTCGTTGGATTGCTTTTTGACCATGGCGGGCAACGTCGAATTCGCTGAAATGTTCCAGCCTCAGATGCGAGCCTCGCCACTTACCCGAACCGTTAACGATATTTGTTTACGGATCACCATAACATGAGTGAATTCTAATGGAGATTTTGTGGATGGTGCGGCGCAATTCAGGCAGGCAGCGCGGTTTCCGTCCATGCGCAGGTTCGTCAAACTAGTCACCGCGCGTCGAAAAACGCTGTTGCTTGGTGAACCGAGAACTAGCCGGGCTCCAGCGTATCCTGAATCGAACCTATCAACGCGGTGATCGCCTGCTTGTATTTCTCGAACTCCGGCGATGTCTGCCGGACTTCGGTCGTGGTTGTCGTCGGCTGGCCCTGGTCGGTGACCACGCGCGGCGCTCTCTGCCCCATTTTCCGCTCGGCCCAGTCCACGACATAACTGGCGGTCTTGCCGGTAAGGAACGGATTGGCCTGGATGACGGCTGATCCGAGAACCGCAGTCAATTGCGACGAACCCGGCGCCGCCAGCACCTGATGCGCCCCTTCCATGCCGAGGAAATGGCAAAGATAGAGGCGTCCGGCGGTGATCTGGTGGCCGCGGGCGCGAAGATAGGCCTCGCCCTCGCGCGCCAGGTTGCGCACCATTTCACGTGACAGCGTGGCGTCGTAGCGAAGCGCAAGCAGATCGGCCGTCGACAGCGAGCGGGCGAGGTCGGGCCGATAGGTGTTCATCATCCGGATCCAGGTCTTGGAGATGAACTGGCCGGCGCCGGTTGCCGAGGAAAGCGGGTTCTTGGCTCGCGCGCTGCCGCCGCTTTCGACATGCACGATCCGGTCGGTCAGCGTCTCGACCGCGGCATCGCCGGAGCCGCCGGAACTGACGGACACGGCGATAGCGACCGAGGTGACCGTGCCCAGCGGGTCGATCGCCTCGCCGTTCTGGTAGAGCTCGAAATGCAGATGCGGGCCGGTCGAAAGCCCCGTTGTGCCGATATAGCCGATGACGTCGCCAGCTTTCACTTTGGTGCCGACGCCGCTGGCGATGGCGAATTTCTGCATATGCGCGTAGCGCGTCTCGCGGCCGTTGGCATGCGTGATCTTCACCAGATTGCCATAGCTGCCGCCATCGCCCTGGAACGAGATCTCGCCGTCGAAGGCGGCCATGATCGGCGTGCCGACCGGCGCCGCCCAGTCGACGCCCTTGTGGATTCGAACCGTGCCGAGGATCGGGTGCTTGCGCGGGCCGAAGGTCGAGGTCATCACCCCGGCGACCGGCGTGACCATGCCGTTGGTGACGGTCAGCGAGCGGACCTGGTCGTCGCCGGTCACACAGGCAAACTGGCCGTCGCTCTGCTGGAAGACGAAACAGTCGAGGCTCTTGTCCGTGCCCTGGACGCCGACATAGAGCACCCGTCCCGAAATCTCGCCCTGGCCGCGCGGCGTCTGCGAATAGATCAGCACCAGGCGCTGGTCCTCGCTGGCGAAGGCGTCGAGGTCCTGTCCCCGCGACAGATACATGATCGCCTCGCCGATGACGCTGGTCGGCACCTTGTTGCGCGCCGCGGTCGAGTAGATCGCGTCGAGCAGGCGGTACTGCCGCTTGGGCCCGCCCTGGTCGGAAGCGCCGGAATAGTTGAAGAGGTCCTCGCGCACCCAGGGGTCGACGCCCGACACGAAGGCGCCGGCTGCATTGCGCGTCAGCGTGCCGACATAGACGTTCCTCGCGTAGATGGAGACCTGCATCAGCGACATGGTCGTCGTCTCGCGATTCGGCCGGAACCCGCGCATGGCCACGACAAAGCCGGGCTCCAGCCCGTCGCGGTTGAACAGCGTCTTCAGCGCTTCGCCAGCGAGCTTCGCGTCGTCGGCGGAGAAATGCGCGTCGAGCGCCACGCTGTCCAGGCTGCGGTCGTTGAGGATCTTCACGAAAGTGTCCTCGGTCGCCTCGAAGCGCTGGTATTCGCTGGCGACGGTCGCAACGGTCGTGTTGTTCTCGATCGCGGTTTTCGTGAAAGCCGGGAGTGCTGCCTCCCCCTGGTCGATGGTCTCGCCCCAGCCTGCCTCTGGATCGTCGGCGTCTGCCTTGGGCGCCGAGCCGGCATCGCTTTCGTCCGGCGCCGCCTGGAGATCATTCTGCAGGTCGCCTCGCGGATCGCCCTGTTGATCGTCCGGCGCCGCGGCCGGAGCGGGTGGGGCCGGTTGCGCATCTTCCGGCTCCGTTGCCGAAGGCTTCGGAGCGGCCTGCCGCTGTGCCTGGAAGAAGGCGAAATCCTCCTGCGTCGACGGGATCGTCGTCATGAACTTTTCGCTGGCGCTCAGCATCACGTCGGACAGGATTTCGATCTGCGGCGAAGCCCCGGAACTGTCGAGCTCGGCTGGACGCGCTACCGTCTTGCCCTTTGTCGCAGTGTCGGCATCGGGCGCCAGCGTGATCCACATCGGATCGCCGGCGAGATCGATGATCGCCGGCACATAGACCGAGGCGTCGGGCGGCACGTCTTCCATGTCCTCGACGGGATGCAGCTCTTCGTCCTCGTCGCCGAACGACCAGTAGTCCCTGGTCAGATAGAAGCCGGTGGCTAAGGCGACGACTGCGAGCGTGGCAAGGCCGGCAAGGGCCCGCCGCCAAAGCTTGCGCCGTTGCGCGGCCAGGCGCGCCTGCTTCTTCTGTCTGAAGCTCGTGTCGATCGCGTGCGTCACGGGCTGTTTCCGGTCAGGAAATAGGTCCAGCGCACCTGCTCGAGCGTGTCGACCTCGACGAAGCGCGCCGCGATATGGCCGCGCTGCCAGCACTCGTCGATGCCGCGGATCGAGAAGCGCCGCCGGTCGATGCACATCTCGGTCGAGCCGTTGAGGATCGCGTGGCCGAAGACGTCCGTCGCGTAGAGATAGATATAGCGGTTGGTCAGTTCCTCGCGGATGACGTTGACGCACTGGTTGGCGCCGATCGTCCACCAGCCGTCCGTCTGGTCGGCATTGTCGACCTTCTGTCCGACGGCGAGATTGACGACGTCGAGCGTCTGGTTGCAGACGGTGAATTCGGCATGCGCCTTGCCGGGCGAAAGGATCGAGAACAGCGCCGCGCCAAGCGCGGCAAGCGTCATGCGGCCCGGGAACGGCAATCGGAGCCGGCTACGCTGCTTGCGTGGCGGGGGCTGGTGCAAAGAACGCAAGGTGCGAAGGTTCATCGGCGTTCATGCTATCCGCCAAGCCGGAAATAGGTGGCCGTGGCGGAGAACTGCGATCCGTCGGCCTCGATCTCCTCGAGGATCCTGGGCAAAAGCTCCGAGGCCGGCGTCGGCCTGGAGAACATGGCGGCCTGGATGTCCTTGGGCCCGGTGATCACCAGCATGATCTGCGGCACCGCCTTGCCGGCTGCCTTGTCCGCGGCGGCGAGGCCGATCGGGATGTTGAAGGTCACCTTGTCGGTTTGCGGCACCATGCGGTCGTCGAGATTGAACGCCACGCCCTTGTGGTCGATCAGCATGATGTTCGAGACGAGCCCGCCGCCCGTATAGAGCGCGCCGCTGACCGGCGAGCCGTCCGGGACCGATGTCCGGTCCAGGACAAGCTGTGGCTTCGCGGCCGAGCTCCGGTCGAGGAAGCGAAGGAAAGTGGGCACTCCGCACTGGGAGAGCGTGATGAGGCGCACGCTGATGTCCGGCTCGATATGGAACCTCGTCTGGAAATCGCTGAGCAATTGTTCGAAGGGTTGGACCGCCGTCCCGTATCCCTCGATCGCGGGGGAAGCGCCGGGTCCCGATGTCACGTTCGCGTAAAAACAGCTGCCGCCGCTGAAATCGCGAACCCAGGAGCGCTGGTCGTTCCACTTGGCCGTGTCCTCTTCCAGTGACGGAAGCGCCGGCTTTGGCACATTGATGGCGACGTCAGTGTCCGGCTGCTTGGTCGCCGGCGGCTGCGGTTGCTGGGCCGGCTGTGCTGGCGCTGTCGGCGTTTCCGGCGGGTTGGCTGTTGGGGTCTGTGCCTTAGGCTCGGCCGGCGGGGTGGTCGGCTGCGCCGGCGCCGGACTCTCCGGAGCGGGGGGCGGGGAAGCGTTCGGCTTGGGCAGCTTGGAAAGCATGTCAACGAGGTCTTTTACGCTGGGCTTGGCTGCCGGCGGATTCGCCTCCTGCGCCGGCTTGTTCTCGGCCGCCTGGCTCGGTTCCGGCGTCTTGACCACCGGTTCGCTCGTCGGCTGCGCCGGCTTCTGGCTTTCGGCGGCCGTTGGTGCGGCAGCCGGCGACTGCTGCGCCAGGGGTTGTACGGGTTTGGTCCCGACCTGAGGCGTCTGGCTTTTTGCCTCGCTCTTCGGCTGAGCGGCGGGTGGCGTCGGCTTCTCGACGGTGGCGGCGCCGTCAGTTTTCGGCGATTCCAGCTGAGGCGCGGACGGCGTCTGCGGTTGGGGTTTCGGCGCTTCCGGCTGCTGCGCTTCGGCCACTGGTTTGGCGGCTTCGGCGACCGGCTTCGGTGCCAGCGGTGTGGATTTTTCCGTCACCGGCGGGGGCGCCAGGACGCCGCTGAAATAAAGGCCGCCCCCAGCCAGCACCAGCGCCGCAACGCCGCCGGCGATGACGGGTATCCGTGAAGCCTTTCGCGGCGCAGCCGGTGCGGTCGCAGATGCGCTCGCCGGAGCGGCAGCCGGTGCGGGCCATTGCTCCGACAGGTATGCAGGGCGCACATGCTCGACGAAGCGCGGCTCGCCGGGAGGCGTCGGCGGCTGGGGCTTGGAGTCCGGCGGCGCCGTCCACCCGGCGCGCGGCAAGCCGGAGCGTTCGCGTGCGCCAAACGACACCGGCGGCGGCAATGTCGCCTCGAGATCCTCGCCACGCGTCGCCCGGGCGATCTCGCTCATGCTGGCCGGCCGGTCGCGCGGATCCGGCTGCAGCATGGCCGAGATCAGGTCGTGGAAATCGGGATCGATATCCGACAGGTCCGGCACGGTCCGGCGCTTCTCGATGACCTCGTATTGCGACCCGCTCATGTCGAGCGGCTTTCCGCGCAGTGCCGCGGCCAGCACCAGCCCAAGGCTGTAGATATCGGATTGCTCGCTGACATCACCGCCATAGAGACCGAGCTGCTCGGGCGAAACATAGTTGTATTTGCCGGCGAATTTTCCGCCGATCAGCGTTTCGCCGCCGACGGTCGCCGAGCGCGCGATGCCGAAATCGATGATCTTGGCGCGCTCCACCCGGCCGCCGGGCAGGATGATGTTGTCCGGCGAGAGGTCGCGGTGCACGGCGCCCGCCTGATGCACGGCGCTCAAGCCGGAGGCGAGGCGATGGCAAAGCCGGCGCACATCGTTCCCCTGCATCGGTCCGCGCCGCATGACGTCGAACAGCGACTCCCCGTCGACGAACTCCATCGCGAGATAGGGACGGCCGATCCCCGTATCGATGGTGAAGACGTGGTAGCGCACCACTGCGTCATGCGACAGATGGTTGAGGATCGACGCCTCCTTGCGGAACAGCGACAGGATCGTCTGGTCGCGCGCGAATTCTGGCAGCACGATCTTGATCGCCACGTGGTCGCCGGTCTGGATGTTGTGGCCGCGATAGACTTCGCCCATGCCGCCGGAGGCGATCCTCTCGTCGAGCTCGTAAATGCCGCTGAGCTGCGTGCCCACCCCGGTATAGATGACGTTCGTCGAAATCCGCGTCTTGTCGTCGTCGCTCATCTGGCCTGGCCCTCCACTGCGGACCGATCCGGATGGAGCGCGCCGTTGCGCCCGCCGCCGATCTTCACGAGTACAATGGTCACATTGTCGGTTCCGCCGCGCGTCAGCACCATGTCCAGCAGGATCTGGCAGGCCGCCCGCGGTGTGGCGGATTTGACCGCGGCCTCGATTTCGGCGTCGCTGACATGCGCGGTCAGTCCGTCGGTGCCCAGTACGAAAACATCGCCCGCCATCAGCTCGCCCTGCTGGAAATCGATATCGAGCTCGTCGCTGACGCCGACCGCATGCGTGATCACGTTGCGGCGCGGCCAGGTGCGCGCTTCCTCCGCGCTGATCATGCCGCGGTCGAGCAATTCCTGCACCTCGGTGTGGTCCTTCGAAACCTGGAAGATCGAGCCGTTGCGCACGAGATAGATGCGGCTGTCGCCGGCCCACAGGCAGGCGAAACGTCCATCCATGGCAAGCAGGGCCGCGAAAGTGGAGCCGATGGTGATGCCGCGCGATCGCGATATGTCGCGGATCTCGGCATTGGCGCGGCTGAGCCGGTCCTCGAATCGGGCGCGAAGGTCCGGCGCGGAGCTCGCAATGCCGATCGTTGCCAGATGGTCGACGATGCTGGCCGAGGCGACTTCGCCGGCCTCATGCCCGCCCATGCCGTCGGCCACCACCCAGAGCCCGGTCTGCGGTTCGATGAGGTAATTGTCCTCGTTGTGATCGCGCACGCAGCCCTTGTGGCTCACGCCGAAGCTTTCGATGGGGAGGGCGACAGTGCTCAATTTGCCACCAAGCGCTCAGCAGGCGTCCTCTGTGACCAACCACGGGCCGCGTGCCCAGGCCACTCTGCCACAAGCGTGTACATTAGAGTACCGAAATGAAGGCTCGCTCCAGCCATGTCAGAACGCCTTCGGACAGCTGAAGCCGGACAAGGCCGGCAGCAGCAGGGGATTGGCGCCCGAGCCGGCCTGGATCGTGTAGGCGACATCGCGTCCGCCGATCACGAAGCGGGCTTCCGTATTGGCGCCGTCGCCGGTGATGGTCGCCTTGTCGAAAAGCCGCTTCAACGCCCACGGCCCTTCGAATTTGAGCGCGGACTCGCGGCCGGGCATTTCCGGCATGAGGCTCAGGCTCGCCGATCCGGAAGCGGCGCCGCTCGGCCATGTCACGATGCTCGGCGCGTTGCCGGCCTGGGCGCTCTGGACCGTCTGCCCGTCGACATTGAGCACAGCGCTGTCGACTTCGCTGTTCACCGACGTGGGGGTGATGGTGATCGAGACCGAAGGCACCGAGCCGCCGGAAGGGAAGAAGGCGCTACGGATTTCCGCGGCCGACTGGAACGCCTTCAAGGTCGACTTCGCAAGATCGCGGCTGGAGCGGGCGTCCTGTTTCCAGGTCCATTCCTGGCCGGTCATGTCGATCAGCGGCGCGAGATTCTGCGCGAAGAAACGGTCCATCAGCCCGCCCGGCGCGAACAGCTTGGTGAAATCCGCCATCGAGATCTCGTCTGTGCCGTCGCGGGTGAAAGGATAGCGGCCATTGACCGCCTCCTCGCAGGCGCGCGTCACCGTCTGGTCGAGGTTCTGGTTGAGGTTGGCGACTGAGGTCTCGGCGACATTGCCTTCGAACTCGTCCGCCGCTGCGTTGACCATGCGCGCCAGCGGCTTCGGCAGGCGCGAGACATTGGCGCGCAATGTCGAGATCTGCAGCTGCAGGTTGGCGTTGACGCGCTCGGTCTGTGTGGGGACATCGGCCGCGAGCTTCAGGCTCTGGAAGATGTCGTGGAAGTTCTGCGTCAGCGCATCGAGCGGCCGGTGTCCGGCGGCCCCGCCAACCAGCGCCTGGAACGAGCGGAACTGCGCCTCGACGCTCGCGCCGGCATTCTGCGCGACGGCCGAGCTTGCGCCGGCGCGGCTTTGCGACTTGCCGCCGGCGATCTGGAGGCCGATGCGGGCGAGGCCCTTGGCCATGCTGGCGGGGTCCTGCTGCGCCGTGCCGGTATCGCCCTCGGCGGCGCTGTCCTTCGTCAATGCGGTTTCATCGGCGATCGCGGTGAAGAGCTGGTCGAGAGGCGAGTCTGGCGCGGCGACGGCCGAGAGCGCCAGATATTGCGGCTTGTCCTTCAGCATCGCCTTGAGCTTCAGCTGGTCGAGAACGCCGTTCCAGGCGGCGGCGAATTCCTTGCCGTAGCGGTCGATGAGCTCGGGGCCGAGCTTGGGCAGGTCCTGGTCGATGCCGCCCTGTTCGCCGCCGCCGCCAAGCACCCATTGATCGTCCACGAGCATCTGCGCGATGCGCGACAGCTGCGGCAGGAAGAAGCTATTGAACCCGCCGCGCGTATAGAGGCCGGTGACCTGAAGATCGGCAAGCTCGCTGCCGTCCGTGCGCTCGAACAGCAACTGCGCTTCCGGACCGGCTCTCGCGGCGATGGAGAAGTCCTTGAGCCTTGCAGCATAGACCGCCGACTTGATCTGCGCCCAGGCGCGGTCGGTGAGGCTCATGCGTCCGAGCGAGCGCTGCGCGGCCTCCACCAGCGGCTGGTTGAGCTCGAAGACGGGATCATAGGCGTCGTCGAGCGCAAGCATGGCGCGCAGGTGCTTTTCGAGCTGCGCGCGGCCCTCGCGGTTGTTCTCGCCGGGGTAGCGGTTCTCCTCCCAATCTTGCTTCATCCAGGAGACAACCAGTTCGTCGTCGACCTTCGGCGCCTTGCCGCCCAGCATCAGGTAGATCTTTAAAGGCTCGTAGAGCGCGACGGGGTCGGCCATCCGAGCCTGGATCGTCCGCTCCGCCTGCACCAGCAGCCGCGAGCGGAAGGTTCGCTCCAGCGCTTGCCGGTAGGCGGTCTTGGAGGCCGACAACAGCCTCTCGCGCTGGCTGAGCCCGAACGTCTCCTCGATCGGCTTTGCCTGGTCGCCGTTTTCGAAGCCGGCCGGCAGGTTGCGCAACTGGTCGAGCGGACCGATGACGTTTTCGAGGTCGACGTCGGTCACCGTCGTGCTGTTCAGCAGCGTATCGGCGCTGTCGCGATAATGCGCCATGGCCTGCCTTGTGGAGGCGATCAGCTGCTTGTTGGCGAAGAAGCTGAGGCCCAGCATGCCGAGCGCCGCCAAAGCCGCCAGCGCGATCGCGGCGAGGCCGCCGAACCTCGCGAGCCTGGCGCGCCGCTCGGAGGCCCTGTCGAACGAGACCCAGCCTGATTCCGGAAAGATCACCTTGACCAGCAGATCATGCAGGAAGAAGCTCTTGCCGGCGCCGGAGAGATGCGCTTGCGAAGCACTGCCGAAACTGCGGCCGATCGCGCCTAGCACCTGGTCGAAAGGCGTCCCTTCCTGGGTGCCCGAGGAGAAATAGAGCCCGCGCAGGCTGACATTGACCTGACTGCGCGAGGTGTCGAACAGGCTGCCGACGAACTGTGTTATCCGGGCCTTCAGCGCGCCGAACTGCGCCGGGAAGCCGAACAGCGTGATCCGCGCTACCGGGTCGGCCTCTTCCTGCAGGCGGTCGGCGATCTCTTCGGCGAGCCGCTTCGCCAGTTCGTCGAAGGCTGCGGGCGCCTCGCCGGCCATGTTCCTGGTGCGGTCGGCCGTCTGGAATGTCGCGCCCCACACCTTGCGCCTGCGTGCCTCGTCGAAATCGCCGAAATAATCCATGAAGCCGCAGATGAGATCGGCCTTGGTAAAGAGCAGATAGACCGGGAATTGGATCTTCAGCGTCTCGTGCAGTTCGCGCAGGCGGGTTCGGATCTCGGTGACATGCGCGTCGAGCTGCCGGTCGTCGAAGCCGATCAGGTCGGCAAGGCTGATGGCAAGGATCACGCCGTTGATCGGTTGCCTGGTGCGGTGTTTCTTGAGCAATCCCAGGAAGGCGAGCCAGCTTGCCTTGTCGCGCTCGCGGTCCGACTCCTGCGTCGTATAGCGGCCGGCCGTGTCGATCAGCACCGCCTCGTCGGTGAACCACCAGTCGCAGGACCGCGTGCCGCCGACGCCGGCCACCGGCTGCGCGCTGCCGGAGCCGGCAAGCGGAAACTTCAGTCCGGAATTGACCAGCGCCGTCGTCTTGCCGGCGCCGGGCGGGCCGATGACGATGTACCAGGGAATGTCATAGAGGAAATTGCGCTTGCCGCTCGTCCGCTTCAGCGTCGCGATGGCTTCGCTCATGCGCGCTTCGAGCACCTGTGAATCGTCGTTGCGCTCGTCGCTGCGCACGATGGCCGTTTCGAGCGCCTTTTGCGCCTTGCGCCGCTGCCAGAAGCGGACCCCGTAGAACAGCGCGAGCGCCAGTATGGTGACGCCGATGATCGTAGCCCTGAGCCACGCAGGCGCAAACGGGCGTGTGTCGGCGAAGCGGACCAGCGGCCCGGCATACCAGACCGCCGCCGAGAAACCGGCAAGCGCAAGCAGGCTGAAGATCCGCGGCGTCCAGCGCATCAGTTGCCGTTCTCCGCGGAGCCGTTCTGCAAGGTCTCCTGTTTCGGGATCATCATGGCGACGCGGCGGTTCTTGGCGCGGCCGTCCGCCGTGCCATTGTCGGCGATCGGCTCGTCCTCGCCCTTGCCGTCGGCACTGAGCCGCGACGGGTCCTTCAATTGCGTGGCCACCAGCGCCTGGACGGCCTTCGCCCGGGCGACGGAAAGATCGAAATTCGATTTGAACGTGCTCGACTTCTTTGGCTTCACATTGTCGGTGTGGCCGACGATCTTGATCGGCCCGGGTTCGGCGTCGAGCGCCGTGGCGATGGCGGCCGCGATCGGCTGGAATTGCGGCTTCAGCTCCGCCTGGCCGGGAGCAAACAGAAGCTGGTTGTTGATCTCGACGACGATGAACTCGCCCTTCTCGCCGACGCTCAGTCCGCCGCTGGCGATCTCCTTGGCAAGTGCGGCGCGGATGCGGTCGATCTGGGTGGTGTCCGGAACCACGGGCGGCGGCGGGCTGGCTTGCGCCGGCTCAGTGGGCGCCGCCACGCTGGCGCGCTCTATGGTGACGGGCGTCGAGGGATTGAGCGCCAGCAACTCGCCGGCGGTCGCATCGCCTTCATCGGTGACCAGCACCCGCAGTCCGAAGAAGGCCGCCGTCACCAGCGTCGCCGCGGCGGCCGCGACCGCCCAGAGCGGCAGCCGTGCCCTCGGCTTCGGCAGCGCCGCCGCCATGCCCTGCCAGCGCGGCGAGATGTCGTCGCCGGCGCGCTGCTTGAAGTAACGCAGCGTGTCGTAGACGTCGCGCCGGACACGTTCGAGCGTGTTTCGCTCGCCCGCAAGCCCCCGATACTGGCCCTCGAAACCCAGCGAAAGGCATGCATGCATCAGTTCGAGCAGGTTGTAATGCGCTTCCGGCTTGGCGAGGACGTTGTTCAGCGCTTCGTAGAAGCCGGCGCCCGTCGGCTGGGTGTGGAAGAACTGCGCCACAAGGCTGTGCTGAAGCCAGCTGTCCTTGCTCGGCCATGGCAGATTGCCGACAAGGTCGTCGGCGGTTCCGCAAAGGGCGAATTTCGCGATTCGCGCGTCTTCCTCGGCTACGCCGGCTTTCGCGATTGCAAGCTCGAAGGTGTCGATCGCTTCGGCTATATGCTCCGCCAAGGGCGCCGCTTGCCGTTCGACCGGCATCAGCCGCAATTGGCCGAGAAGCATCAGCAGCGGCGCCGCGGCGGCAAGGATCGGATTAGCCGCGGCGTATCTCACGCCGCCGGCGGCGTCGAGCAGGGCATCCTGCTGCACCCCCGGCGCCGCATTGGCCTCTGCTCCCGGGGTAGGTCCCTGAAAGAGTACCGTTCCAGACGACCAGCCCGTAGGCATCTGCCGGCCGCCGCCGGGATCGAACACCGTCGATTCGCGGGAAGGCGATGGAGCGGACCGAACGCCTTCCGGACCGGAACTCTCGGCAGCCGCGAGCGGTCGTTGCTTCGGCCGCGGCGCGCGGATGACGGTTTTGTCCAGCGGCCTGGAGGGATCGTCCTTCGAGCTCATCGGCGACGACCCGCCGTCGAATTGCAACGAGCATGTCTTTGCCCGGCAAAGCGCGCTTCAGGCTGAGCCTCGGCGGGCCGCATGGAAAGGCACATCTCGCCGAAACATGACATTGCTGCACACGCCCCAAGCCACGCCGCGTTGCCCGCCAGGCAAGCATCCCTGTTCATTCTAATCGCCCGGGCATTCAATTGAAACGGGGCCGCCGATTGAAATCGGAAAGCAAGATGATCGAAGAGGCGGCTTCTTCTATGAGAACCGTCACATACAGCCGGCGCGGTCCGTGCCGATCCAGGCTATTTCTGCTTGTCGGCCTTGGCGTAGGCTTCGGCGAAATAGGCGAGGAAGACATCCAGCATGCCGTTCTCGTGCTTGTCTTCCATCGTCCGCCATGTCGCGACAAGCGCATCCCAGGCCTGGCTTTTCCTGGACGAGAAGGATGCCGGCGGAATTTTCTTGGCGATCGCCTCCGGCGACAGGTCGTCGAGCAACCGCGACAGCGCGGCCTGCATGGCGGCGTAGGTCGCGATTTCGTGCGCCTTCAGGTCGCGAAACGCGTCTTCGACACTATGCCTGGCGTCGAGATAGCCGGCCCTGCGCTTGGCGAACATGATCTCCAATATGTCGTCGATGCCCGGCACGAATTTCAACGGATTGTTGTCCTCGGCGCCGATCATCGTCCGGTTCGAGCTCTTGGCGAGCACCTTTGCCGCCGCGCGCGCCTTGAGCAGCAGGGACAGTTGCTCGACAGTTGTCCTCAGCACGGAGCCGATCTCGGCCGCGACATCGTGCGGATCACGCGCTTGCAGCAACTCCGGCGCGATGCCCGCCGCCTTGGCGATCTCCCGCAATATCGCGTCCGCCTCCGCGGGCCGGTTGGCCGGAACCGCCGGGCCGGGCTGCAGCGCCGAGGATGTCGAGACGGGCGCTGCCCCGGTTGGTCGCTGCTCCGCCGGATTGAAGAACGGCTCATGGCCGGGATCCAGGGGGCCGCCGGTCGAGGGCGGCAGCTCGCGCTGCGTCGATCCCGTCCTAGCCTGCGGATGTCCGGTCGCGGCCCGTTCGTCTTCGATCGAAACGCCGACGACGTAGCGGCCGATCAGCAGCCGGTCGCCCTGGGTCAGCCGATGCGGCCCAGCCATGCGCTGGCTGGACCCGTTGATGAAAGTGCCGTTGCGCGAGACATCGTAGAGCCAGAACGAACCCGCCTGATAGCGGACCTCGCAATGCCGGCCCGAGATGAACTTGTCCGGATCGGACAGCGTCCAGTCGCAATTCTCGCGGCCGATCTCGAAGCTGCGGTCGCGGGCGGCGTAGCTGGCGGCGGTGCCGGCCGGCAGCCTGTCGACATTGCTGATCTGGAGAGAGATGAACATCCGGAAGCGTCGCCGAACTTGGTCAACAAATGCTTATCTTTCGCGCAATTCCAGTCAGAAAGCCGCCAGGCGCCTTTTCCGGAATTGCTCCGGCATTCTAGCAGCTTGCAAGCTGAGCGGGAGAGGAGTGTTTCACACCGGCGCGCGGGCGCGGTTTAATGCGTGTCGCCCAGGAGTGTGCGGCGGTTCTGGGACAACGACGTGCATCAAAACAAGGACCTAAAGCGCGTCGCCTGAATCCGTTTCAGCGCGACGCGCTTTAGCCGTCGCTGTTATTTGGCCTCCCTCAAACATGTGCTAGGCTTGCAGCCGTACGGTGCGGTGAATTCGAACGCTCCCGAACGTGACGCAGTTAATAGAGCGGGGGCTTCAAACCATCACACTGGCGGCCGCGTCGAGGAGGGGCACGACCCATGCCGAACGAACGTGCCACGGTTGTACAGACGCCGGCTGGCGCCGACCTGACCTTCACCCATCTCGTCGGCCGCGATGAGATCAGCCGTTGTTTCGCCTATACGGTCGGCTTCGTCTCGAAGAATCGTGACGTCGATCCGCTGAAGATGCTGGGCGGCGTCGTTTCGGTCGAGGGCGAATCTGATCCGAAGCGCTGGTTCAGCGGCCTTGTGTCGGATTTCAAGCTTACCCGCATCGAGGACCGGCTGGCCTTCTATGAGGCAACCGTCAGGCCATGGTTCTGGTTCCTCGGCAACACCACCGATTGCCGCATCTTCCAGAACATGACGGCGGTGGAGATCGTCGAGAAGATCTTCTCGAAATACGGCACCGCCAAATTCGAGAAGCGGCTGCAGGGGGCCTACCCCTCGCGCGAATATTGCGTTCAGTACGACGAGAGCGATCTCGATTTCGTGCAGCGGCTGCTCGAGCACGAAGGCATCTTCTATTTCTTCGAGCATGACGAGGGCAAGCACACGCTCATCCTCTGCGATGCGATGAGCAAGCTGAAGCCGGCGCCCGGCTACGAGAAGGTGCTTTACAATTTCGAGGGCCACGCCTCGCGGCGCGATGTCGAATACATCACCGAATGGATACCTGGCAGCGCGGTGCGGCCGGGCGCCTACGCCCATACGGACTATGATTTCGAGAAGCCCGGCGCCGATCTGATGGCGAAATCCGCCCAGCCCTTCGCCCATAAGGAGGCCTCGGGCGAAAACTATCGTCAGCCTGGCGCGCATCTCGATGTCGGGCGGGGCGACAAAATAGCGGGGATCCGCCGCGAGGAACTTCAGGCCGTGCATCAGCACAGCACGGCGGTTGGCACGGTGCGCGGCCTTTTTTCCGGCTGCAAGTTCACGCTGGAGAGCTTTCCGCGCGACGACCAGAACCAGGACTATCTGGTGGTCAGCGCCGAATACCGGCTGTTCGATCCGGGCTACCGGACCCAGAACGAGGCCCACAGCGAGAATTTCAAGGTGGTGCTCGGCGTGGCGCCCACTAAACTGCCCTATCGCCCACAGCGCATCACGCCGCGCCCGATCATGCGCGGGCCGCAAACGGCGACCGTCGTCGGACCTTCGGGCGAGGAAATCTTCACCGACAAATATGCGCGCGTGAAGGTGCAGTTCCACTGGGACCGGCTCGGCAAGAAGGACCAGAACTCCTCATGCTTCGTGCGCGTCTCGCAGACCTGGGCCGGCAGCGGTTGGGGCTTCATCCAGATCCCGCGCATCGGCCAGGAGGTCATCGTCGATTTCATCGAAGGCGATCCGGACCTGCCGATCATCACCGGCCGCGTCTACAACGCCTCGCAGATGCCTCCCTATGGCCTGCCGGGCAACGCCACGCAATCGGGCTGGAAGTCGAATTCCTCGAAAGGCGGCGGCGGTTACAACGAGCTGATGTTCGAGGACAAGGCGGGCTCCGAGCTGGTCAACTTCCAGGCCCAGAAGGACCACCACCTGCTGATCAAGCACGACCGCAACAAGACGGTCCAGCACGACCAGTCCGATCGCATCGACCACGACGCCAAGCACTCCGTCGGCCACAACCTCGACGAGGACGTGGGCAACAACAAGACGGTCAAGGTCGGCGTCGACCAAACCACCAACATCGGATCGAACGACACCGAAACGGTGGGCGCGAACCGCTCGCTGGCGGTTATGGCCAACGAGACGATCCACGTCGTCGCCAACTCGACCGAAAACATCGATGCCAACCATTCGCAGACCGTGGGGCTCAACCAGACGGTCACGGTGGGTATCGCGCGCGTCGACACGGTCGGGGCTGCGGAAGCGCGAACGGTCGGCGCCTCGCAGACGAACACGATTGGTGCGACACGGTCGGTGACCGTGGGCATCAATCAAAGCCACAGTATTGGCGCCGCGGATAGCTGGGATGTCGGTGCGGCGCAAACCGTCAATGTCGGCGCGGATCAGAGTTTCACCGTCGGAGGGGCACAGTCCTCCCAGATAGGCAAGGCACGAACAGCCAAGATCGGGGCGGATGACGGGACCGATGTCGGCGGGGCACATGCGCTCAAAGTTGGCAAGGGCAGCGGCATCGACATTGCCGAGGACAGTTCGATCAAGGTGGGCAAAAAGCTTGTCATCGAGGCAGGGGATTCGATCACGCTCAAATGCGGCTCAGCGTCGATCACGATGAAAAAGGACGGCACCATTGTCGCTGACGGGAAGGATATTACCCTCAAGGGCAGCGGCAAGATCACCGTCAAGGCCGACGGCGACGTGATCGTCAAGGGCAGCACGATCAACAACAATTGAGGGCATCATCATGGAAGTGCTGGAGCGTATCGACGGCGTCGTGATCGGCCTGCTTATCGGTTTCGAAGGCGGAGCGCCACTCGTGGTCTTCGTCGGCAATCCACACGAGACCGCGATTGCGGCGCGCAGCCTGACCGAACTGGACGTCGCGGCCATTGGTTCGGAACTAGCCCTTCTGTTCGAGGAGGGTGACCCGACGCGGCCGCTGGTCGTTGGACGCATCGTTGATCCGGCTCATAAGAACAGGGAGCTGCAAGTTGTGCGTGACGGCGAGCGCATCGTCATCACCGGCGATGAGCGCATAGAATTGCGCTGCGGCCTGGCATCGATCATTCTGGAGAAGAATGGCCGCGTGACCATTCGTGGCACCCAGTTGACCAGCCAGGCCAGCGGTACCAACCGCATTCGCGGCGGGGCTGTGCATCTCAACTGAGGCGAATCGATGCACCGCATCGTGACCATCGCGGCCATCGTGGACCAGCATTCCGAGGACGCGGCTTTCCTCTGGCTGCGCCGTCGTCGGGAGATCGATGGTCCAATCCTCGACGAGACCGACATCGGCCGTATCGACCAGCGCCTTGAGGCTAACCTCGAAGGGCTCATGGCAGCCGGCGAGGCCGGCTGGGAATCTGCTCAAGCGCGCTTTGCCGATTATGCCGAACCGGGCGAACTTTTCGTGCTTGGCACTGTGGCGATGCGTTGGAGCGATGCCAAACTGGTTACCTTCGCAATCGACGCCGGTGCAAGCCTGGGTGAAGCCGGTGTATCGAGCCTGTCCGCCGCGATCGCGCGCACGCCACGCGAAAACCTGCGGCCGCTCGTCGCGCAATGGCTGGACGCACGCGATGCGCGGCTACGCTGCCTTGGGCTGGCCGCGCTCTGGCATCATCGCATCGATCCGGGACCGCGCCTGCAGGATCTGGTGAGCCATTCCGACGCCGCTGTGCGCCGGCGCGCCGTTCGGCTCGCCGGTGGGCTCAGGCGGCGCGACGTGCTTCCGGCAGTCCTGGCTGGCCTTGATGGCGAGACGGCGAAAGAACGTCTTGCGGCCGCCTTCGCTGCTTGCTTGCTTGGCGAGGCGCGGTCCGCGCACCCAGTGATCGACAAGATCGTGCTGACGGAGACAGACCAGGCGGAGGCGGCAATCGAGATGCGCCTCCTGACAACGCCGCCCAAGGCCGCGAAAGCCTGGTTGCAGGCGCGTCTCGGCCAGCCCCTGCTGCGTGCGGCGGCAACCGCCTCGATCGGCCTGTTTGGCGATCTGTCAGTGGTGCCCTGGCTGATAGAGAAGATGCGCGAGCCGGAACTTGCCTTTGCCGCCGGGCTGGCGATGCGCGATCTGTTCGATGTGGATTTCAACGACACTGATCTTTTCACGATCGACTCGGCCGATTTGGGAAAGGCGTTCGAATCTCTGAACGACAGCCCGTTGCCCGTCGCCGATCGCGTTGCTGCCTGGTGGGACGAGGGACGAGGCGGTCGCGGTCGCAGGCCTTTCCGTTCGATGCGCCGGTTGCGGCTCGACGCGTTGCGCGCCGCCATAGCGGCAACCGATACGCCGCTGGCCGACTGGCGAAGGACGCGGCGGTTTCCCGCATGGCTGTAATTTATCGGCGGTTGATCCGCGCTACGACGGCGGCTGCGCGCAATCCGTTTTCGGATGCGACTTCGCACATGGCAATCGATCCCGGCGCATAATCCTGAACAAGACTGTCGGCGGCCAGCATCAGCGCCAGCGCGCCGCTGGCCGCGCCGGTGTCGCCGATCGTCATCGCCGGATAGGCCGTCGCCATCAGGGTGCGGTGCGTGCGATAGAAGCGCGGTCGGGCAATCAGCATCTCCCAGCCGTGGTAGCGCTCGCCATTGCCGTTCGAGACGACGAAGTCGATGTCGGGTTCCGATGGTCCCGATCCCGAAACGGCGTCGCGCAGCGCGCCGAGCATGGCGCGACCCTGACTGTAGCGCTCGGAAAGGACGCTGTCTGTCTCCTGGGCGATGCCGATACCATGAATAGCGGCCACGACGGGCTCGCGGTCGGGTTCCCGCAGCAGCCGCACGAAGACGGCAGCCTCGCCCGGAACCAGTCCTTGGGCGTTGTTCGCGCCCTGTAAACGCCCGGCCCGGCTGAGCCGGCCGAGGTCGGTGTGGTTGACAAGGCTGTCGACGCCGCCGAGCAGCACTTGCGCCACGCCTTGCTCCTCCATCAGCGCAAGCGCCGTTTCGATCAGCCCCACGCTTGCGGCCGCGCCGCCATCAACGACGCGCGAGGTGTGATGGAACCTCATGCCCGTCGCATCGACAACGGCGGCCAGGAAATCGCGTGCCGGAATATCCGCGAACCCCGGATGGTTGCGAAAGCTCTCCGGCGTTGTAATGAGCAGCGCGGTTGCCGCCGCGACACCCGGCCCGTCAGTGCCGAGTGCTTCGTTGATGGCGCGGGCGGCCATGTTGACCAGCCATTCGCCTTCGTTGCGGCGCAGATGCCGGTGAGCGGGTATGCGCGCGACAATCTGAGGTACCCCGAACGGTTCGGCGAGCGTGATTTCGTCGAAGGCCGAAAGGCTCGCCCGAATCGCCGCGATCGTTTGCCTCGCGTTCAACCCGGCGGGCGTGACGGCGCCGCCGCCGGCGAGGTAGAGCGGCCGCTTCATGGCTGCCACACAGCGCGGTCGAGGGTGCCGTCGCCGCCGCGCGGGCTGAGATAGGTCTTGCGCTTGCGCCGGGCCACGAGAAGGGCGGGCGTGACATGGCCGAAGACGATTTCCCGCAGCGCCGGTGTGTTCCGTTTTGTGACGTGTGAAAAGCGCGCTTTCAGTGTGACGCGCCACAGTTCCGGCTCGACAATCACCGTGTCCGCGGCAATCGGACGTTCTTCGACGCGATCGTCATAGATCAGCCGCACAGGCGCAACGACGCGAGGCAGGCGGAAATCCCAGCGGCCGTTCGGAGTCATGCCGATGATCGTGACGGTCTCACCGCCATGGATTGCCGGCAGGTGCTGGTCCGCCGGGGAGCAGAGATTGTAGCGCGGATCGAAATCTCCGGGAGGCAGTGGCCACTGCGTGTCGATCCAGCCTTGGTCATAGGTGCCGGCGAGCGGCAGTCTCGGCGTCCAACCCCGCCCGAGCGGGCCGAAACCGGCCGGTTTCGGTCGATCGGAAGGGCTGAGATAAGGCTCAGCGGGATAGGTGACATTTGGGGCTTGTGTGCGCACTGCCGGATCGGCGGAGGAGGCATGGTGATAGCCGACACCGACCGGGTTGCGTCTGTCAAGCCGGCCATCTGGCAGCGTCCCGCCATAGGCTCGCTCGTAAACGATCGGCATGGTTCGGAACGGAGCCGGCGCGCTGTAGCCACCAGCGCCGTAGATGCGGTCTCCGACGACGTTGAGCACCTTTTGCAAGCCACCGACGCGAAAACCGACCTGCATCTCCGCCACCGGTCGGCCGTTCGGCGCGTGCGCCGAACCGTTGATAAGGATTTCGGCGGCCGGCTTATGCGGCGCGATATCGGCTTCGTAGCGAATGGAGGAATTGGCCGGATCGCCGAAAGGGATATCCCAGAGCGCGACCGGCATCTGGTCTTCGCAGATGTCCAATGCCGGTGCGCCGTCGAGCGCATCGAAGGTTGCCGAGAACATGACGACCAGAACTTCCTGGCCGTCGGCGTCGAGTTGAACGTGTGTCGCGGCGGCGAAGGGCGTGTGATTCTCGATTCCGACCGCAAACGCCATCGCTCAGCACCAATTGCCGTGTTCGTCGAGGCCGATCGGCCAGTAGGGCATGGCGGTCAGCAGCGTCGCATAATCGTCGTGGCCGCCCTGGATCAGCCACTCGAGAAGAAACACCTCGGGAGGCACCGCGCTCGACTCGGAGCGCCGGTTTTCCTCGTCGCACGCGAGCCAGTACTTACGCACGAGCCAGACCACTCTCGGGTGGCCGGCGGGGCCGGCAATCCCGTTGGCCTCGATCGTTCGGAGGATTGCCTCGTCGATCGGCAGGCCGGTCTCCGTGCGCTCCTCGACACTCGCGTTCCAGGTCTCGGAGGCGATGGCGAACGCGTCCACGAAATCGAGCAGATAGGCGGCGAACAGGTCGCGATGGCCGGCCGTGCCGACCGTTGCCGCCGTCTCTTTCGTACGGCCTCGGACGTCGCCGGGCGCTCGCAACAGCCGGTAGGTACCGTTCTTGATGTTGTGGTTGACAAGCAGCGCCATCGCTCAGCACTCCTCGAATTCCGGATCTTCCCCGACGGGAATGAAGTCGAACCTCCTCATGAAGTCCGCCAGCTCGGGCTCGGTATCGTCGAGCCAGGAGAGCAGCAGTGTCACCGGCGGGACCGGCCCAGCCCCTTCGCTTTCCTCGGATGATTGCTTGGCGTCGGAGCCCCACATCTCGTTCCCCTGTTGCGGCTCACCGCGCAAAAGCAAATCGTTCAGCCTTGTCGTTTCGAAGTAGTACTTCCGAAACAGGGCAATGATGCGAGGATGACTCGCGGGTCCTGCCGGCCAGCGAGCGTCGACAAGCCCCTTACTGACTTCATGTGCGTGTAGATCATTCCACCATTTCAGCAAAGGTGGAACGGCACTCTTCAATTCAGCTGTCCACTGATTGTATATTTCTTGATGCTTTCCCGAAATCATTTCGTATCTCTATATATTGAGACCCCTGATGTTCGCATTCATCGCGTCGTACAGTTCGCGGCGATCAAGCTCGCGCATGTCCCTGGACTGCTGCATGCTATGGGCATGACAATGCGGCTGGCACGGAAGGTCGCGCATCCGCTGGGCGAAGTTGTCCGCATCATGGCACGCTCCCATCTCCCATGCGACCTTCTGCGGCGGCTGGTGATCGGCGATCATCGTGACCTTGCCGTCGGTCTGCTTCTTGATTTTCGCGTCGATGGCCTTCAGCGCCTTGTCCTTCGCTGGCCCTGGAGTCCGACGAAGGATGTTGGCACGGTCCTTCTTGCACTGCCAGCAGGCCTGCCCCTGCACGGAGGCGCGCTGGGTCTCGGTCGTGGGGGTATAGTCCTCCGAGTAATTGTAGTCGCGCGGGCAGTCTTCCTTCATCGCATCCTTGCCGAGCACCACCGAGAAGTCCACCATGGCGGACACATCGACCGTGTTCGGCAGCGGGCTCGCGGTATTCTGCTCCATCGGATCGCCGTGGCGGCAGACTCCCTTGCCCTCGACCTTGACCGTGAACGACCAGAGCTTGAACGAGCCCTTGCCCTTGATGCGATGGGTGATCACGCCGGCTCCCAGTCCCGGCGTGGCCGCTTCGTTGCCCGTGCTCAGCGCCACTTCGGAAGAGTTCTCGAGCGCCGTCGGTGTTCCCTGCACCTTGACGCTCTTGCTGCCTTTGATGAGATCGCTGGCCGAAAGCATGTTGACATATGGAACCGGCACCGGTCCCGCCGGCGGCGGCGGCGGGCTGAGGCAGACGTCGCCCGGCGCGACGCCCTTGCCGCCGCTTGCCTGGTGGAAGAAGCCCATCTTTTCGGCGTAGACCGTGTTACCCATCGCCGTGGACTCCGCCGTCTCCGGCCGTGCCCGCACGCATGGCGGGCAGGGCATTTTTGGCAAGGTCGTGGATGTCGACGAAACCGAACTCCGCAACCTCCCAGTCGTCGCTCCAGAATGCGATCTTGTCGGCCGCGGCGGCGGCGCCCGGAGGTGGCAAAATCTGAAGGCTTTCGGCCACTCGGGCCTGCGCCCAGGAGTTATCGACGCAGTTCTGAAGAAGCGAGGCCACGGCATCGTACCACGGGTCGCTGGGCTCCGGCGGTGGCCCCAGTCGGACGATGGCGAACGGATAACGGCGGCCGACGCGATCCTCGCTCATGCGCCAGGCGCCTGCACAGGGCTGGTCGCCGAAAATGCCGCCCTTGACGATGAAGCGCCAGACACGCGAATCCAACTCTCCTTCGTCCGGTCGCGCGCGCAGTTCCATCGACATCCACCGGTCCCAGCGGTCGATGAAGGTTCGCGGCAGATTCGCGGAAACGAAATCCCCCGTCGCCGGAATCTTGCCGTAGAAGCCGGGCAGGATCAGATCTGCGGTGGACATGTGAACTTCTTGAACATTTCGAGCGTGTAGGGGTTCTCGACGCTGGCCGCCTTGAGCTCGAAATCGGCCCACATCCCCTTGGTGCCGAGCCGCAGGCTGTAGACGTCGGTGAGCTTGGTCGCGTTGAAGCGGCCGCCGCGCAGCATTCTCAGCCATGCCCAGCTGCCGGTCTCGTTGAGCATTATCTCAGGCGAGCCGTCGACCGGCTGGAAGGCCAGCGAGATCACCCCGGTGCCGTCCTTGCCGGGCCATGTCATCGGCTGCGGCCTGGTCGCATTGTTGTAGTAGACGAGGTTCTGGCCATCGAGGTTGAGCGTCACCCTGGCTACGTTGGGCGACAGGTCCTTCGGCTCCAGCGTAAAATTCATCACAGGGCCGGTGCCGCCGGGGAAGAGATCGTCGCGGATGTGGCGCGCCTGCTCGAAGGCCGCCAACGCCGCCGGGTCCAGGCCGAAATCGGCGCGCCATTTCCAAGGCTCGCTGGCGGTGTCGACGTAGTTGATCAGGTGGTCGTTGGTGAAGGCGTCGATCAGCCCGGTCGGCCCGAACAGGCGCTGGAAGTCGCGCACGTTGACGTCGACCGCGCTCTCCGGACTGAACGGATAGCGGTTGTTGAGCGCGGCCTGGCAGAAGGGCAGGATGTCCGCCCGCCAGATGGCATTGAGCTCATTGGTGACGGCCTTCTGCGACAGGCCGCTCGTGTCGCCGGCGATGCCGCCCAGCCAGTCGTTGATCGGCGAGGGCAGGATCTGCGCTTGTCTCGCAACCGCGCCTGTCAGTTCGGCAAGTCCGCCCTGCTTCTTGATGGCGTCCTGCGGATCGGGGTTGGCGGTCACGGTCTGCAGCACATTGGACAGCGCCGTCAGCGCCACGACGGCGGCGTCGAGCGCCGGCGGCTGGCCGTCGACCTGGGCGATCGTGCCCTTGAGCGGCTTGAAATGCTCGGCCACCAGGCTGCCGGTCATGTCGACCTGGTCGGCCGAGCCCGCGCGGGGCAGCAATTTCGCGCCGGTCTTCACCACCTTGCCCAGCTTTCCGAGCTTGCTGAGCAGCTTCGAGCCGGTCTTGGCGGCGCCGCCGCTCTTGTCGTCGGCCGCCGCATCGTCCGAACGGGTCAGGTCGGTCTCCTGCACCACCGCGGTCAGCAGGCGCTTCAGCGCGGAGTCGGCGCTGGAAAGATCCTTGAGGTTCTCGCTGGCGACGTTGAGGTCGGTCAGCGGCGCCAGCCGCATGTCGCGCAGGAACGAATCCCACTGCGCGATATAGTCATCGTAATAGAGCTTCAGGATGTCTTCCGACAGCGCCGAGACCGACGTCTCCGAATTCTCCGAGCAGCCGCCGGCAAACACGGCGCGGTCGAGCGCCGCCTGTCCGGCGACATCCTCGACCCGGTCGAGGATCGCGTCGTGGAAGCCGGCATAGGTGTAGGGGCCCGGCACACCCACACGCAGCGTTTTGTCGGAACGGCGCGCGAACACCTTGGCGCCGTTCGGCCCGGCGAAATTGGCCGGCACCCATTCCTTGACCGCCGCCACTTCCGGGTCGGCCAGGAGCTGCTTATAGGCGCGCTCCGGCAGCGAGATTGTGCACACCGTCTTCAGCGCCTCGGCGACCAGTTCCTTGTCCGGCGCGATGTAGCTGTCGTCGACGGCCATGCGGCGGATCGCGGCAAGCTGGTGCTCTTCGGCGTCGGCGGTTGGGAAGGGGGCGGCAGGCGCGAATTGCGGCAGGCTGTTCACCCACCAGTTCTGGACGAAATCGGTGTCCATCTGCGACAGGCCTGTCATCATCCGGTAGGTCTTCAGCGCGCCGAGCATGAAATCCGGATCGCGGATCTGCCGCCACATCGTCGCCTCCAGCAGCGCGACCATATGCGGCTCCAGCACGTTGCGCAGCGCATGGTCGTAGGTATCGGTCTGCGCGCGCACCAGCTCGGCCGAAGCCGTCGGGCCGAGCAGGTTGTGGATCGCGTCCGGCGGTGCGGTGCGGGCCGTCGCCACCGCGTCCATCGCCGCCAGCGCGCCGTCCATGGTCGGCTGCTCGACCGCGGCCGGCATGGCGGCGACGTCGGTCAGGGGCTGCTGCAACGCCTCGAACTGGCCGGCCTGCTCGGTGATCGCATTGCGGTTGTCGAGATAGGACCAGGTGAACAGTCCGCCAGCGAGCAAGGCGGCGAGCGCGCAGGCGGCGGCGGCTCCGCGCCAGATCCAGGCGCGGCGGCGCTGCGCCAGCGGATCGAACGTGCCGAGGCCGGCTTCCTTGAAAATCACTTCGGTGAGCAGGTTCCTGAGGAAGAAGCTGCGTTTCTCGACGCGCGCCGCCGGCATGGCGCGGCGCGGCGGCAGTCCGAAGGATGAGGAAAGGGCGGCGGTCAGCCGGTCGATCGGCGCGCCCTCCTGCGTCGCCGAAGTCAGATAGAGGCCGCGCAGCCAGGCGGCCTCCTCGTAGCGGCTTTCGCCGAACATCGCCTCGACCAGCACCTGGATCGGCTCGGAGAGGCTCGCCAGCTGCGCCGGGAAACGGAAGATCTCGGCGCGCTGGCCGAGCTTGTCCTCGTCCTCGAGCCGCGGCACCAGCCGCCGCTCCAGCTCGGAGGCCAGCCTGGCGAGTTCCGTCTGGATCGTGCCGGCGTTGACACGTGCGTCGAGCGGAAAAGTGGTTCCCCACACCTGCTCGCGCGCCGTCGTCGACAAGCCGCCGAAAAAGGCTTCGAAGCCTTTGATCAGGTCGGCCTTGGTCAGCATCAGGTAGACGGGCAGGCGGATCTCCAGCCGATCGTTGAGCTCCGCCAGCCGCCGGCGGATTTTTCTGCCATGCGCCTTGATCGCCTCGTCGCCCTCCGACAGCGCGTCGATCGACAGCGCGACGATGACGCCGTTGAGCGCACGCCGGCCCCGGTGCTTCTTGAGCAGATCGAGGAAGCCCAGCCATTCCGTCGCATCGACATCCGGCTGGCTTTCCTGCTGGACGTAGCGGCCTGCTGTGTCGATCAGCACCGCGTTCTCCGAGAAGAACCAGTCGCAATTGCGCGTCCCGCCGACGCCCTGCAGATCGTCGGTGAGGTCGATCGGGAAATTGAGGCCGGACTGGCGCAATGCCGTTGTTTTGCCCGTCGCCGGCGGCCCGACGATCACATACCAGGGCATCTCGCGCAGGAATTTTCTGCCGCCGAGCCTGCGCCGCTTGAGCTCGGCCATCACCTCGCCGAACTTGGCGCCGACGGCCGCGACGCTCTCCTCGCCGGGTGTGAGCTGCTTTTCGGCCACCGGCGCCGCGATCTCGGCGACGAACATGCGGTTGGCGCGGATCGCGCGGCGTTGCGCGACGATCAGCCAGATCAGCCACAGGATGATCAGCCCGGCGATGATGGCGATGCGCACATTGTCGGATTCGAACGGCGCGTAAGGGCCGACCTGCACGATCGGGCCGAATACCCAGATCAACAGCGAAAGCAGCGCGATGCCGATCAGCGTCCATAGGAATCGCGAGGTGATGACGGCCCAGAGGAAGCGCAGGATGAACATCTCAGAGCCTCTTCTCGACCAGAACCTCGACGCGGCGGTTGAGCGCGCGGCCTTCGCGCGTCGAGTTGTCGGCCACCGGATCGGTTTCGGCGCGACCCTCGGAAGAGATGCTCTCTTGCGGCACGCCGGCCTGCACCAGAAGCTTGGCTATGGTTTCGGCGCGCGCTTCCGACAGACGCTGATTGCTGGCAAACGGATTGGACTTTTGCAGGCGCACATTGTCGGTATGGCCGACGACGGTGATTTTCCCGATCAGCTCCTTGTTGTCCAGGATCACCTTGGCGATCGCTGCGATCAGCGGCTCGTACCCTTCCGTCAGCGTCGGCCGCGAAGACTGGAACAGCTCCGGATTGGAGGACTGGACGATCAGCTTGGCCAGCGAGACGCTTTCGGTGCCGCTCAGCGCCCCCTTGAGGTTGTCCGGCGCTTCGGCCTTGAATTCGGGCAGCAGCGCGAAATCGACGGGCTGCGGCGGTTCGGGCGCATCTTGCTGTGGCGCGGCGCGGGTGACGTCGCCGCGCGAGGCCGGCGGCAGCGTGCGCACCAGCGCCGAGAGCTCGACCGCCTGGCTGCTCAGGCCCATCGACAGGCCGATATAGGCAGCCGCGGCGACGACGATCGCCGCAAGCGCCATCACCCAGATCGGAACGATGAAGCGCTGCGGCTCGTCGGAGGCGATCACGCCTTTCCAGTTCGGCGACAGCGGCGCGTCCTCCGCGTCCGCGTTGCGGAGGAAGCGCGCCGCCGCCACGCGCACGGCATTGAGCGAACGGTCGCCGGCGCGGCCGGGCACGCGATACTTGCCGCGGAAGCCGAGCGCGAGGCAATAATATTGCAGCTCCAACATTTCCCGGTCGCGGTTGGGATGGCGCTCCAGCTCGTCGAGCCGCGTGAAGAACTGGGTACCGGCATCGACGTCGCCGCGCAGCATGACCACAAGCGGTTGGCGCGGCCAAGCGCTGGCGCCGCCCCATGGCGTGTTGAGCGCGAGATCGTCGAGCAGCGCCGCCACCGCCCATGCGGCCTGGTCGGCGCGCTCCAGCGATGAACCGGCCGCAACCGCCGCGTCGCGGGCCCGCACCAACTCGTCGAGCAGGCGCGTGCGCATGACTTCCGGGTTCTCCGGCGCCAGCGCGCTTTCGAGCTCGGGCGCGAATTCGAGCAGCGGCGCGAAGATGTTGATCAGCGTATTGGGATGGGAGCGCGCCCGTTTGACCGGCGCGCCCGGCGCCAGCGGCGCCATCGGCCGGGGCGCCGCGCCGGTCAGCCGGATGCGGGTGCGCTCGCGATCCTCCGACAGTCCGAAAGGATCATCCCGGCTCATGGCCTCACCTGTTCACCGAATAGCAGTCGACCTGCGGCTCGCTCGGCAGCACACCGGAAACGCCGATGACGAAGCCGGGGGCGTCGAGCAGCGAGGCCCAATGCTCGCTCTTCTGGTCGAGCTCCAGGCACAGCCGGTCGCCGTCATAAGGGATCTCGCGCGGCTGCGAATGAAGCGGTTTCAGCGGAATGCCAGGCAGGCGCGACTTCCACAGCCCTTCGAACTGATCCGCCGAGCCGACCGTCGCCTGGTTGACGAAGATCTTGCGCAGCGCGTCTTCCGAAAGCTCGGAGCCGACGCGGATGACGATACGGCTGGCGACCAAAAGCTTCGGGTTGTCGATGCGCACCTTCCAGACATTGGTCGCGTGCCGCATGACCGGCAGCGCGCGCGATTTCGGCTCGATGTAGCGCAGGCTGAGGATGAGCGAACGCAAGGCGTCGGCCAGCGCCATATAGGCGGGGCCGGGCGCCATGTGATCGTAGGCCGGCAGTTCGCCGAGCCGCCTGGAGCTCGAGCCGTAGGTGGCCATCTCGCCGGCGAGGCCGGCAAGCTCAAGATAAAGCTCGGCCGGATGGAAGACATCCTGGGCCAGCATATGGGCAAGGCGTGGCCGCGCGGCGTTGGCGAGGTGCAGCATCAAAAGGTCCTCGACGCTGCGCCCGGCCCCGCCCATCACCATCTTGCCATGCGCCTCGGCGATCTGGTCGAGGCCGGTGACGACCTCCTGCAGCAATTGCCGATACCAGTGGACGGCGCCGGTGATCAGCGTCGGCGGCAGGAAGGACTGGTCGAGCGAGACGCCGCCATCGGCGCGCACGCCCGTGATGTCGGCGACCGGCAGCGCGGTGTAGCCGCCGACCGATTTGCCGGGCGCCAGCAGCACCGCTTGCGGTCGGGCGATTTCGATTTCCTCGGGATCGGCGCCGCCCTGCACGGCATCGCGCACCGCGACGATCTTGCCGTGGTAGCGCGCGCCCGTCGATGCGGCATGCGCCGGATCGAATCCGACGCCGCCGGGCGGCTCGAGCGGCAACGCCACCAGCACCGGCCCGGCGCCGGTGTCGGCCGTGACCGGCAGCGGCTTCGGCGCGTCCATCAGTTCCGGGATGGAGAAGGGCGTGCCGTCCGGGAAGATGCCCCGGGCGGACACGATCGAGACCTGGCCGGCATCGAGCAGCGACTGGTCGAGCGTCAGCTGCTGGAAGCCGAACGTATGGAACTGGCCGGCCTGCAAGGCGCCGCGCACCATCCCCTCGAAGAACCGGTCCTGCTGCTGGAAATGCTGGGTCCTGAGAAACAGGCCCTCCGACCACAGCACCCTGTTTGCGTCGCTCATGCCATTACTCTCTGCACTGCCCTGCCGCCTGGTTGCCACGTTGCTAAGCGGAGATGCCGCCCTTGCCGAGGCTGACGTTGATGGTGAATTTCGAGCCCGGCGACACCGACTTGGTCGTGCGCCAGTTGCGTCCGCCAGGCTCGCGGATCAGCGCCACGAAGCCGAGCGCGGTGGCGTTCGGTTCGACCGTGATGGTTTTTGCCGCCGTCTTGCCCGGAGCAACCGAGATCGCGTCCGAGCCGATGAGGTCGGCGCCGAGCGCCGAGCCGGCATCGCCCTGCAGCGCGAAATAATCCGCCGAGTTGAACTTGCCGGTGCTGGCAAGCCGCATCACCAGCACCGTCACCGGTCGGTCGCCGCCGCCCGGTCCCGGATTCATGCCGGCGCCGCCAGTCACGTTGACGGAGATGACCGATGGTTTCGGCGGGCCGCTCTGGCAAGCCGCAAGCAGCCCCGTGGCGCCGATGGCAATGATGAATTCGCGTCTGTCGATCATGTCCCTACTCCTCTTCATATGCATCCCTGAAGTCTGCGCCGATCTCGCCCAGGAAGCTCGATTCCGCGCTCTGTGCGATGTCGCGATGGCGTTTCTGGTAAAGTTCCCACAGCTTGGCATTGCGCCCGCCGGCGAGCAGATTGCCGATCGCGGAATTGGACTTGAGCTCTTCTTCGATCGCGGCCGGATCGAAACGGTCGATCATGCGCCGCAGCGCCGCCTGCACGCCGCGCCAGGCGCGCACGTGATGCTGCGCGAGATCCTTGACCGCGTCGCCGATTGCCGCCTCGCCGGAGAGAAAGCCGGGGCTGCGTTCCGCGATGATGGTGACGATGACATCCTCGACCGTCGGCAGGAATTTGAGCGGGTTGACCTCGGAGGCGCCGACCATGGTCTGGGCGACACGCGCGCTTCCCTTCTCTTCGGCGCGCTTGCGCAGGAGCTGCATCAGGCCATCGAGCATCAGCCGGTATTCCCGCCCGAACTTTTCCATTTCGGCAACCGCATCGCGCCCGGGAAAATCGGCCTCCTCGACGCCCATGCCGCGCAGGAACGCGGCGCGCAACGCCATGTCGCTGGACGCCGGTTGCGCCGGACGCGATGGCTTGGGCACGGGAACAGGGCGAGGTGGTGGCGCTGAGGGGTCGGCCGCCTGCGCCGGTATCTCCCATGGACGGGCGGCCTTCGGCTTCTCGGCGGGCCGCTCGTTGCGACCGGTTGCGTCGGCGCTGCTGCCGGAAGCGGGCGTCGCGGCTGGTCCGAAGCTGAAATCGTCGAAGCCGGACGGTTTCGGCGCGGGCTCGGGCATATCGTTGCGCGATGGCATCTCGCCGAAGCCGAAGGGGTCCGCCCGGGCGGCGTCAGGCTCTTCGCTCGAGGCCGGCGTCGCCACCGGATCGAGGCTGAACGGATCGTCGAAAGCGGGCGAGCTGCGTTGGCTCGAGGCGCGATCGTAAGCCCCGGGCACAGGCTGCTCGAACGGATCTGGCAGCCCTGCCGGGCGCGGCCGCTGCGGCTCCTCCTCGACCTTGGCCGAGAAGAAGTCGTCGCCGCCGATGCTGGGTGGCGTCCGCGATTGCGGCGGCGACCATGCCGGCGCGGCGTTGGCGATCGGCGCCTGACCGATCGAGGTGTGGCCAGCGCTGGGTTGAACCTCGACATGCAGCACATAGTCGCCCAGGCGCAGCCGCATGCCGCTTTGCAGGCGCGTCGACCTGCCGGTGCCGAGCGGGCTGTCGGAATCGTCGATGAACAATCCGCTGCTCGACGTGTCGGTGACGTAATAGCCGTCGCGGCCGCCGCTGATCTTGCAGTGGGCGCGTGAAACGAACATGTCCGGATCGTCGATCTGCCAGCCGGCATCGGCGCTGCGGCCGATCACCAGTTCGCCCTCGTCCAGCCGGGTCTGCCTGACCGCCTGCGAGCGCGGGCCTTGTTCCATCGTCAGCAGCAGGCTCATGCGGCTGCCTCCGCCATTTCCGGTCGCCAGCCGACGATGGTGCGCAACCTGAGATCGTCGGCGTCCCCCTTTTCGGCGGGCCGCGAAAGCCAGGAGGTTCGGCCAAGCTGGATGGTTCCCATCTTCGGCGAAGGCACGGCTTCACGCGCGAGCACGATGCGCAGATCGACATCGAGCGCTTCGCCGATCATGTCGCGCACTGCCTTCTTGAACAGGGCAAGGCGCCGTTCTCCGGGCAGGAAGGACCTGAAATCGTCGAGACTCAGCGGTCCGACGCGCAATTCGATCCGGCTCTGCCGGCTGAAGACGCGCGGCCCGATCGTCGCGCCGCCGCCGAGCGTCGCATAGGCCTTGCCGACACGGCTCTGCAGCGCCGCCGGAATGGTGATCCAGGCGGCGACGAATTCCTTGATCTGCACCGGCACCTTGAAGGCGGTGGCGAGAAACAGCGTCAGCCGCTCCGCGCCGTCGACCTGGTTTGCAAGCGATCCGGCCTGGCGCAGCCGCACCGTGTCGAGCTCGGGATCCTGCGTGCCGGGAAGGCCGATCCCGGCCATGGCTTCCAGCATGGCGCGGACGCGCCCGCCGACCGAACGTTCGACCTGAACCGCCGGATGCGCGTCCGCCCATGCGCGGTAATAGAGCGCGATCATGCGATGCTGCAGGATGTTGACGAAGTCGACGAAGGTCGTGTCGCTAGTCTGCTCGGCATCGGCGCCGGTGAACCAGCGCTGCGACAGCCGGTCGAGCACCCAGCGTGTCAGATGCAGCGGCATCGGCCCTTCCGGCCCGAGCAGGCCGAGATTGGCGACGGTAACCCGCGCCGGAGCCTTTTCGCCCACATCCTGGAATTTGATCACGTCCCGCGCCGAGAAGCTCAGGCGCACATGCTGGCCGATCCTTGCCGGCTCACGGTCCGCGGTTCCGGAATGCCCGAACAAGCCACGCCGCTGCTCCAGGCGGCGCAGCAGCTCGAAGAAATCGTACCCCTCCGACAGCGGCTCCGCTTCGGTTGGGGCCAGCCGCGTTAGATCAGGTAGCGATTGCCGGGCGTCATCGGCCATGGCACATCCTCCTGCTTCTGCAGCAACCGCGTACGCGTCCGCACGAAACCATTTATCCCGGCGTGGCGAGCGAACAACCGCGCAAGCAGGGCCGAAAGCAGCAGCGTGCTCTGGCCCGCCAGCACCGACTGGTCGACATGCAGCGTCACCTCGGTGCCGCGGCCGAAACACATCGGCCCGTCGATCTTGAGCCGCTCGATCACCGGCCGCGAGTCGATGCGGGTGATCGAATGCACGTTGCGGGCAAGGCTCGGATCGCCGCGATCGGCGTAGAGGTCGAGCAAGGCATGCAGCGGATCGACACCGCGACCTTCCTTGGCGAGACTGAGGAAGTTGAGCGAGAGCTGCGCCACCAGCCGCCAGGCGAGATTGTCGGCGCGGGATTCGCCTTCGGCGCCGGCCGGCAGCGCCGCCGGGATCGCCGGCTGCGGCGGCCGCAGCGCGCCGAGCAGCCGCACCGCTTCCACCGGATCGGCGGTCTCCAGCGTCAGCGCCGGCGTATCGTCCAGGATCGGCAGGTCGCGGTTGGTGCAGAGCGCCATCACGTCGAGCCGCTTCAGCGGCCGGTTGGGCTGGCTTCCGGCTGGACGCGAGACGGCGAGGAACACGTCGTCGCCCGTGTAGGAGGTGCGGGTCAGGCCGTCGCGCCGCTCGTCCTCCGTGGCTCGGCGGGGGCGCCGCTCCGTCGAATAGACCCAGCCGCTGCCGCGGTTCTGCCCCAGGCTGAACAATTCCGGGATTATCGCCTCGCTGCCTTCAGCGTCGGCGTCTTCCACCCGGGTGACCCGGAAAATCTCGAAATCCCGTGCCCGGGTGCGGTCGGCATGCAGCACCTGGCGCGTCCGGCGCGGGTCGATCTCGATGACGTTGCACTCGCGTTCGAAGAGATTGATGATCGGCGTTGCGAACAGCTCGAAATCGGCCACCGCCACATCGGCGAGTTCCGGCACCGGACGCCGGAACAGGAAGATGATCTCTATTGCCCCATCGCACTTGCGCACCACAGGCTGCAGGCCGGCGACGCGCACATAGTGGAAGCGCTCGGGGATCAGGAAATATTCGCGCAGCAGCCGGTATCCCTCAAAGGTAGGGCGGGTGCGCGGCATCAGCGCTTCATCGTCGCTTATGCCGATCATTTCGGGCTCGGGCAGCGCCGTGAGCGGATTGGTCTTGCCTTCCGCCCGCGCGCCGACGGCCGAGCAGGCGCCGAAGATCGCGTCGAAGATGAGCGGCGCCTTGGTGCGCCCGGCGAAGTGGAGATCGAGCCGGTCGAGCGACAATTCGCTGAGCTTGCCCTTCCCGGTCCGGGTAAGCGCGATGCGGAATGCCGCTTCGCCGCGCACGCCGCCGACCGGCGCGATGCCGGCGGCGGCCAGCGCGCTGCGGTCCTGGAAATAGCTGACCGAATTGATCGTGATCGGCCACAGCGTGACCTCTTGCGCGGTGGTGAAGGTCGAGCGCGTCGAGAGCCCGGGATGCAGGCCGGAAACCAGCCGCGTGCCGCGCGCCACGGCATGGCCGGCGATCATCGACTGCACCTGCTGTCCGGGTTTCAGCACGGCCATCGCCGTCGCCGGCGCCGGCGTTACCAGGTCCGGATAGAGCACGTCGAGCACGGCGCGCGAAAAGCGCGAGCGCTCGGCGTCGACCTTCAGCCGCGTGCGCGCGGCAAGAAAGGCGACGCCGTCGAGCAGCCGTTCGACATAGGGATCGGGGCAGGGAACGGTGTCGAGGGAAAGGTTGCGGGCGACCGCCGGATGCATGTCGGCAAATTCCGCGGCCAGCGCGCGGATATGGGTCAGTTCCTCTTCGTAATACTCCACGAAGACCCGATCCATCTCAGGTCTCCCGGAATTCGGTTCGCGCCAGGCCGTTGTCGAGATTGATCGTGGTGCGCAGCCGCATGCGTTCCGGCGTCGGCGTCATGATCAGCACGGCGTCGATCTCGATCTTGAGGCCGACGGTCTTGTCGCCAAGCGTGACGTTGACGGTCGTAGCGCTTTCCTTGAGGCGCGGCTCGAAAGTGGCGAGCACCGCGCGGATCTCGCGCGCCAGCGTGTCGCGGTCGAAATCCCGCGACGAGCGGCCGGAAAACGACGGCACGCCATAGTTGACGACGCTGCGGCGCACCTCCGGAAAGTCGGCGAGCGGCGGCAGCTCATCCAAAGGCTGTTCGTGCTCGGCGTCGGAGAGCATCGGTACGGACTCGAAACGCTCGGTGTTGAACAGGGCCTCGATGTCGCGCCGCACCGCTTCCCTGAGCACCCGCGCCGACACCACCACGCCGCGGCTTTCGATCTCGGTGCGATGCTCGGTCTGGAAGACCAGTCTGTGCAATCGTCGTTTCTGCTCGGATGTCAGTTCGGCATCGGCATCGATGACGCGCGCGCTGCCGGCAAGAAGAGCCTCGACGCGCTCGGCGCCGAGTTCTTCTTCCAGCAGACGGCGCAGCCCGTCGATCTCCGACGTCAGCCCGGGCAAGTCGTTGACGAGGCGGTCCCAGAGGGAGGGTTGGACCGCCTCGCGCTTTGCCCGCGAACTGCCGGCAAGCTGCGCTTTCGCGCCAGGCCGCTTGGCCTCACTTGCCGACATAGACGTCCATTTCGATCTCGTCGTCCTTGTCGTAGACGAACTTGATCTTCTTGTAGGCGAAGCTGACTTCTTCCTCGATCAGGTCCGCCTCGTCGTGGGCCTGCCGCATGTCGTATTCCATGACGGAGGCGTCGGTGAGCGTCACGACCAGATAGTCGCTGGTCTCGCCGTCAATGGTGCGGCGGGCCGAGAACACCACTTCGTCCAGCGCCTTGTTCTCGAACAGCGCCTTCTTCAGGTAGGGCGACGACTTGTCGTAGTGCTTGAAGAATTTGATCATTCCCATCGACACGCGGCCGCGCCGCGACAGCGAATTGGGATCGTAAGGCGCGATCATCTTGTAATCGACGCCATGGATCTCGATCTCGTCCTCATGGCCGTCGCGCTTGCTCGGGCCCTTGATATCCGGGACTTTCAGGAAGCCGTCGATCTTCATCGAAGGCGCATCGGCTCTATCAGGCATTGTCTTTCTCCACCGCTTTCAAACGAAACAAGATGACTGCGATTTCAGCCCTTCACTGACGGCAGTTCCGAGACCAGCCGGAGCGAGGCGTTGATGCCTTCCAGCTGGTAGTGCGGACGCAGATAGAAACGGGCATTGTAGTAACCGGGCCGGCCTTCGACGCTGTCGACCTGGACCTCGGCCGCGGCAAGCGGGCGCTTGGCGCGCGCCTTGTCGTCGGCAAAGGCAGGGTTGGCCAGCACGTACCGGTTGATCCATTCGGTCAACCAGGTCTCCATGTCGGTGCGTTCCTTGAACGAGCCGATCTTGTCGCGCGCGATCGCCTTGAGGTAGTGCGCGAAGCGCGAGACCGGGAAGAGGTAGGGCAGGTTGGCGCTCAGCCGTTCGTTCGACTGGGCGTCGGGGTCGACCAGACGCCCGGCGCGCGTCTCGTCGTCCTGCAGCGAATGCGCGCCGATGAAGGCCGCGAGATCGGTGTTCTTGCGGTGCAGGATCGGCATCAGGCCGAGCTTCGCCAGTTCCGCCTCGCGCCGGTCGTCTATGGCGACTTCCGTCGGGCATTTCATCGCGATCGACCCGTCGTCGGTCGGGAAGGCGTGCACCGGCAGGTTGAGCACCGTGCCGCCGTTCTCGACGCCGCGGATCTGCGTTCCCCAGCCATAGAGCTTGTGGCTGCGGTTGATGTTCACGCCCATCGGGAAGGCGGCATTCATCCAGACATATTTGTTGTGGTCGCCGCCCACCTCCTCCTCGAAGGTGAAGCCCTTCACCGGAACCGTCTCGGAGCCATAGGGCAGGCGCGCCAGAACCCGCGGCATGGTAAGGCCGATGTAGCGGGCATCCTCGCTTTCGCGTAGCGATTGCCATGAGGCATAAGCCGGGTTGTTCACGATCATCTGCAGGTCCTGCGGGTTCGGCAGTTCCTGCCAGCTGTCCATGCGGAACAGCCGTGGCGAGGCGGCAGCGATGAACGGCGTATGCGCCGAGGCGCAGACGCCGGAAATGTTGCGCAGCAGCCCGACGTCACGCGGATGGTTGGAGAATTCATAGGCGCCGATGATGCAGCCGATCGGCTCGCCGCCCAGCATCGAATACTCGTCCGTGTAGACCTTCTTGAAGATCGGGCTCTGGTCCCACATCTGGCCTTCATAATCTTCGAGCGTGTCGGCCAGCTGCTCCTTGGAGATGTTCATCACCCGGATCTTCAGCTTGGTGTCCGTCTCGGTGTTGTTGATCAGGTACCAGAGGCCGCGCCACGTGCCTTCCATCTCGCGCACTTCCGGCGCGTGCAGGATCTCGTTGACCTGCGTCGTCAGCATCTTGTCGATGCCGGCGATCAGCGACTTGATCGACTTGATCGCATTGGACGAGATGGTCGTGCTCTCGGAGCGCGATTGCGCGGCAAGCGCCAGGTTGCGCACCAATTGCTGCAGCTTCTCGCTGTCGTCCTTCTTGACCTTGAAATCCTTTTCAAGGAGGCCGCTGAATTCGCCAAGATCGATGGCTTCCGCCTCGGCGGTGGCGGGTGCGGTCTTTTGCTGTTCGGCCATGACTTACTCCTCGCCCTTGCCGTCATCCATCGCCTGGCTGGCGATCTTGCTCAGCAGCGGCTCGTTGTTCAGAAGCTGCGCTATGCGCTTTTCCGCGTCGACGCGGCCGTCCATGAAGCCAAGCAATTCCTCGAGCTGACGGCGCATCTTCAGGATTTCGGCCAGTTGCGGAACCTGCTCGGCGACCTTGTCCGGCGCGAAGTCGCCCATCTTGGAGAAGGTGAGATCGACCATGAGCTCTTCATCCCGCTCTTGGCCCTCGGCCTGCGGCAGGGTGTTCTTCACCCGCGCCTTCACCCGCGGCCCCATCGCTTCCATGAATTTCGGGAAGCGGTTGGCGTCGGTTTCGACGAAGTTGCGGTCAAGCACCGACTTCGACGCTTCCTTGGTCTGCGAAGCGCCCGAAAGGTCGGCCATCACGGCCATGACGAACGGCAGTTCGATCGTCGTCGGGCTGCCGTAGGTTTCGACGTCGTAGGCGATCTGCACGCGCGGCGCGCGGTTTCTTTCGATGACCTTCGCTTTGCTCTCTGCTGGCATGCTTTTCTACCTTTCATCCTTCTGGGCCGGCTTCTTGGGATCGGGGACGCCGGCAAGCTGCCGGAACTCCTTCAGCCCCGACGGGGCGAGATCTTCCATCAGTTCCACGAAATCCATGTGCACCATCCGGCGCACGCGCCGGGCGAGATGCGGGATGGGGCTGGACGGTTCGGTGCGGTCGTAGAAGGCGACCACGAGGTCGAGGCATTTGACGACCTCGTCGCGCGAGTTGATCCGGTCCGGCAGACCGGCGCTCGCGTCCACAGGGCTTGCCACACTTGCCATCGTCTCGGCTCCATGACCGTTGCGGGCGGGCATCGCTGATTCCGCCGCCGCCTGCGGAGCGGGCTTCGCGGCGCCGTTCGCCGTGGCGCCGCCACTGGAATTCCGCTCCAGCGTCGTCAGCAAACGCTGCAGGAACTTCTTCAATTCCGGGACGGTGGCGCCATGGCCTTCGATGCGGGCGTTGAGTGCGGTGTCCACCGCCTCGAGCGCGGCGATCGCGGCACGCGCGTCGGCCAGCAGCGACGTCATTACATCGGCTGCTTGATCGATTTGCGCCGCGCATCCGGTGCGCACGCGGTTCAACAGCTGGTTGTGGGCGCTCGTCAGCGCCGCCTTTTCGGCGGTCCCGAGGCCAGAGGCTGCTTCCTGGAGCATGACGCGTTCGTCGAGCGCAGCCTGTTCCAGGTCCCGGCCGCTGATCGGCCCGATCGCGCGCGGGGAGAAGAAGGCCACCTGCCTGAGGTTCGCCAGCAAGCCTTCTTGGCCGTTTTGCAGATCGAGCAGCGCGTTGATGCGGCGTAAGGCAGCTTCGCGTGGCGCGCCCGTCCGCAGCGACGGGTGCATCGTGTCCCAGTACTGCTCGAAAGTTCGCGCAATCAACGTCAGCCCCTGGGCGAGGCCGGCCAGCCCTTCCTCGTTGGCCAAGGCCCGCGCGACGATGACCAGCAGGCGCAGGTCCCGGCCGCGGGTGCGCAACTCTTCGGCCCTTTCGAGCACCGCCGCCCAGTCGACTGGACTGGACTGCGACGCCGGCTTGCTGTTGCCGTCATGGACAACTTTGAGCTGAGGCTCGGTCAAGCGCTCCAGCTCATGAAAGGCCGGGTCGTTGCGCAAGTCCTCTCCCGACGGATTCTCACCGTTCAGAGGATTCAGCCAGAGTGCGAGATCAATCACACCAACCCCCAGCCAGCGGCCCTGAGACCCCTATGTGACGCAACGTTATCACCGGCCTCACGCGACGACAATTGAGCACCTGCGCAAAAACTAACGGAAGCTAAACGCGACCGTTCTTTCTTTGGCCAAACCCATTGCGCGATTGCCAGACCCGGTATGTGAAATGGCTCGCATAGCCCGGGCAGCAATCCGGTGTTTGTTGCAGCGAGTTTGCAAGGCTTGTGTAACCGGGCGGTGCCGCCCGGATAGATTCAAAAACCTTATCCGCCACGCGGCTTTGTCAAGCAGCAGCTTATATGGCAGGGTACGGTCGGCAGGTTGCGGGAGCAGGTTCGATGGAACAGCGCCGGTCATCGCAGAGTTTCAAGCGTAAGGAACTGGTTGCCAAGCTCAACGCCACGGGGGTGCGCGCCTTCAAGGCCGCGGCCGACACGGCCAAGCTGCGCGGCAATCCTTATGTCGAGCTTGTCCATTTCATCCAGCAACTGGTGCTGTCCGAGCGCTCGGATGTGCAGATGATCGTCGCCGACGCCGGTATCGATGCCAGCCGGCTGACGGCCGACATGACCCGTGCGATCGACAAGCTGCCCTACGGCGCCACCTCGGTGGAGGAATTCTCCGACCACATCTTCCACGCCATCCAGGAAGGCTGGAACCTGGCGACGCTGGAGTTCGGCGTGGAAGAGGTGCGCAGCGCCCATATCCTGCTTGCCTGCCTGAAGACGCCGGTGCTGGAAGGCCTGGTGTCAAAGATCAGCGCCGAATTCGACAAGATCGACGCGGACGGTGTCGTTTCCCGCTTCGCAGACGTCACCGAAGGCTCTCTCGAAGCCGGCTCACCGCCCGCCGCGGCCGCTACCGAGACGCCGATGAAGCGCGGTCCGGGCGGGGATTCGGCGCTGGCGAAATACGCAACCGACCTCACCCAACGCGCCCGCGACGGCAAGATCGACCCTGTCGTCGGCCGCGATCCGGAGATCAGGCAGATCGTCGATATCCTGATGCGACGCCGGCAAAACAACCCGATCCTGACCGGCGAGGCGGGCGTCGGCAAAACAGCGGCGGTCGAGGGTTTTGCACTGCGCATCGCCCAGGGCGACGTGCCGCCGACATTGCAGAACGTCAGCGTGCGCATGCTCGATGTCGGGCTGATGCAGGCGGGCGCCAGCGTCAAGGGCGAGTTCGAAAAGCGGCTGAAGGCGGTCATCGACGAGGTTCAGGCCTCCGAGGTGCCGATCATCCTGTTCATCGACGAGGCGCACACGCTGATCGGCGCCGGCGGCGCGGCCGGCACCGGCGACGCCGCCAATCTGTTGAAACCGGCATTGGCGCGCGGCGAGCTTCGCACCATCGCGGCCACGACCTGGGCCGAATACAAGCAGCACATCGAGAAGGACCCGGCACTGACCCGCCGTTTCCAGGTGGTCAAGATCGACGAGCCCTCGGAAGCCGTGGCCGTGCTGATGCTGCGCGGCGTTGCCGGCGTCCTGGAGCAGCACCACAAGGTGCAGATCTTGGACGAGGCGATCGAGGCGGCGGTCTCGCTTTCGCATCGCTATATCCCGGCCAGGCAACTGCCGGACAAGGCGGTCAGCCTGCTCGACACCGCCTGCGCGCGCGTCGCGGTCTCACAACATGCGACGCCGGCCGAGGTCGAGGACATCCTGCGCCGCCGCCAGGCGCTCGAGGTCGAGAGCGGCATCATCGGCCGCGAGGCGGCGATCGGCATCGACGTCGCCGACCGGCAGGCTCGTGTCGACGCCGGGCTGGCGGAAACCGAGACCAGTCTGGCCGCTGCCCAGGCGCGCTGGGACCGGGAGAAGGCTTTGGTGAGCGAAATCCTCGACCTGCGCGCCAAGCTGCGCGGCGAGGGCGTGCCGCTCGACGAGGCTGCGGTTGAAGAGGCCGCCGCGGAGACGGGGAGCGTCGAGGGCGCGGCAAAGGCGCCGGAACAAAAGGCGCCCGAGAGCAAGGCTGGCGAGAGCAAGGCTGGCGAGAGCAAGGCCGGCGACGGCAAGGCCGGCGACGGCAAGGCTGCCGAGTCGAAGAAGGCAAAGTCCTCGAAAGCCAAGGTTGCGAAGGCCGAAACGGCTTCCGCCGAGCCGGCTGATGAAGCCGCCGCCGATCTCGCGCGGCTGCGCGAACTGATGGCCGAGCTTGCCGACGCGCAGGGCGAGACGCCGCTGATCCTGCCGTCGGTCGACCGCAATGCGGTTGCCGCCGTGGTCCAGGATTGGACCGGCATCCCGACCGGACGCATGCTATCCAGCCAGACCGAGAAGGCGCTGAAGCTCGCAGCGACCCTGTCCGAGCGCGTGGTTGGCCAGGACCACGCTATGGAAATGATCGCCAAGCGCGTCCAGACCAGCCGCGCCGGCCTTGGCGCGCCGGAAAAACCGGTCGGCGTGTTCCTGCTTTGCGGCCCCTCCGGCGTCGGCAAGACCGAAACCGCGCTGGCGCTGGCCGAGACGCTTTACGGCGGCGAGCAGAACCTGATCTCGATCAACATGTCCGAATTCCAGGAAGCGCACACCGTCTCGACGCTGAAGGGCGCGCCGCCCGGCTACGTCGGCTACGGCAAGGGCGGCATCCTGACCGAGGCGGTGCGCAGGAAACCCTATTCGGTGATCCTGCTCGACGAGGTCGAGAAGGCGCATCCGGACGTGCACGAGATCTTCTTCCAGGTCTTCGACAAGGGCATGATGGATGACAGCGAGGGCCGGCGCATCGACTTCAAGAACACGCTGATCCTGCTGACCTCGAATGTCGGCTCCGACGTCATCATGGACCGCACCAGGAACGGCACGGTGCGCACCGGCATCGACGATCTCGACACCGCGCTGCGCGCCCCGCTGCTGAAGGTCTTCCCGGCCGCCTTCCTCGGCCGGGTGGTGACCATTCCCTACTATCCGCTCTCGGATGCGATGATCGAGGCGATCGCCAGGCACCAGTTCGGCAAGATCGCCAAGCGCCTCAAGGCAACCAATGATGCCGAGCTGGTCATCGGCGACGGCGTGATGGACCTGGTCAAGGCGCGCTGCACCGAGATCGAGTCCGGCGGGCGCATGATCGACGCCATCCTCACCAACACGCTGCTGCCGGAACTCAGCCGCGGCGTGCTCAACCGCTCGCTCGAGGGCAAGAAGATGGCGAAAGTCACCGTCGGCGCGTCGCCGGAAGGATTTACCTACTCGTTCGAATAGGCCTCCACGGTGAGTGAAGCCGCCCTCAGATGGACCAGAGCGCGCCGCCGTCGCAGGCGACGGCCTGGCCGGTGATGTAGGAGGCGCGGTCGGAGGCGAGGAAGGCTGCCAGCGCCGCGAACTCTTCGGGACGGCCGATGCGCTTGGCGGGTATGGCCTGGCTCACCTTTTCCAGGTCGAGCTTCGCATCCGCCAGTCTCTCGGTCAGCGTATAACCCGGCATCAGCGCGTTGAAGGTGATGCCGTTGGCTCCCTCTTCCTTGCTCAGCGTGTTGATCAGCCCGTGGATGCCGGCGCGCAGCGAGTTGGAGAGCGCGAAGCGGTTGATCGGCTCCTTCGCGGCGATGGAGGTCACGAACAGCACGCGGCCCCATTTCTTCTCGCGCATCGAAGGCAGCACCGCCCGCACGATCTCCACCGCGCTCATGAACAGGTTGTCGAAGGCGGCGCGCCATTGCTCGATCGTGATCTCGTCGAAGGGCGCGGTGGGCGGGCCGCCGGTGTTGACCACCACGATGTCCGGCGCGCCCAGCGTCGCCTTGGCCCGCTCTACAAGTTCCGTCGCCGCGCCCGGCTTCGCGAGGTCGCAGACGAGCGCCGTCGCGCCGATCTCGCGGGCGGTCTGCTCCAGCGCCGCCGCGGTGCGGGCGCAGATCGCCACGCGCGCGCCTTCGTCCAGCAATTCCTTGGCCACGGCGCGGCCTAATCCTTTCGAAGCGCCCAGCACGAGCGCGTTCCTGCCCTTCAATCCAAGATCCATCCGTCCTCTCCGATAATGCCGCGCCTCAGGCGCCGCTGACCTCGACGCTGCCAAGACCGGCAATGTCGAACCGATAGGAAAAAGCCTTGTCGGGGAAACGCGTGCGCACGATGCTGCCCGTCATGACGATGTCGCCCGCCTTCATGCCCCTGCCGGAAGCGCTGAGATGGTCGGCCAGCCAGGCCAGCGGCTCATAGGGGTGACCGAGCGCATCGGCGCCGACCCCTCTGCCGATCTCGGCGCCGTCCTGGTAGACGATCGCCTCGACTTTCTCCAGCGCTGCGGGCGGAGCGACGAAATTGCCCAGCACCACGCCGGCGTTCCAGGAATTGTCGGCGACCAGCGAGCGCACGTCCAGCACAGAATAATCGGCATGGCGATCGTCCACCACCTCGACCGCCGGGCAGACGCCGTCGACCGCCGCGGCGACCTCGTCGCGCGTATAGGGCGCGGCGCGCGGCACGAGATCGCGGCCGAGCCGGGCGCAGATCTCGAATTCCAGGCCGAGATGGCCGTAGCCGCTCAGCGAGAGCTTTGCTCCGCTATGCATCACCCGCCGCCCGAAAACGGCGCCGGCAACAGGGTGGTCGATCCCGCACATGCTCTGCATGCTGTGCGAGGTCAAGCCGATCTTGTAGCCGGCTATGCGGTCGTCGCCGATGATCGCCCCGACATAGGCATCCTGCACCTTGTAGGCGGATACAAGATCCGACAATCCCTCGATCGTCGCGAACTGCGTGTTGTCCTGATGGCCGCGCACCAGCGCTTGTGCGGCACCAACAATATCGAACGCCATATCAATCTCTCCATTCCCGTCCGACAACTCGCTCGCGATTGCCGGACAAATTCGTCGTGAGCCCCAGACCACCTAAGGGGTTTTCGGCATCGGGATTTCCCGACTTCGTTCCGATTCATGTCGTTATCCGGGAACCGCTGCACACTTCTGGGCGACATGCATCAGAGATTGGTCTCGTCGGGGTTGAGCACCACCATAGTCGACGTCTCGGCCACCGATGGGATCGATTGCAGCACGTTGCTGATGAATTCGCGAAGCGCCGTGATGTCCTTCACCCATACCCGCAGCAGGTAGTCGATATTTCCCGTCACGAGCAGGCATTCGGTAATCTCCGGGTGTTTCGCCACTTCGTTGAGAAACAAGCCGGCTCCTTCCGGGCCTTGCTGCCCCAGGCGCACGGAAACCATCACGCAGACGCCGAGGCCCAGCGCCGCCGGATCGATCCGCGCCGCATACCCCTGGATCACGCCCGTCTCTTCGAGCCTCTTCAGCCGGCGCGCGCAGGGCGTGGGCGAAAGGCCGACGCGCTCGGCCAGCTCCACCGTCGAGATGCGGCCGTCCTGCCGCAACTCGCGCAGGATGCGATGGTCGATGCCGTCCAGTTCGATCATGACGCTTTCAGCTAAAATTTCCGCCAATCTTGGTGATTATGCGCGAAAAGTTGGCGATGACAAACGAAATTTATCGTGAATGCGCTTCGATAAAGCGATAAGCTCGATCGAAAATAAGGAAGAGGCCATGGCCGCTTATATGATCTGCACGATGAGGGTCCACGACCCCGAAACCTACAAGAAGTACACCGCGCTCACCCCTGCCACGTTGAAGAAGTATGGCGGGAAGTTCCTGACGCGGGGCGATCCGGTGACCACATGCGAGGGTGAGACTTTCACCGATCGGATGGTCATCCTCGAATTTCCGGACGAGGCCACGGCCCAGAAATGGTACAATGACACCGACTATCAGGCGGCGTCGAAATTCCGCCGCGCCTCTTCCGATCGCGGACGGATGATCCTGCAGCAGGGACGCGGCGAAAGTACCGCTCCCGACCCGCTCGTCTGAGCGGGCCAAGCCGTTGAGCCGGCAAAGTTCGTCCTTAATGCATGTCGCCCAGAAGTGTGCAGCGGTTCTGGGACAACGACATGCATAAAAACAAAAACTTAGAGCGCGGTCCGGGGAACGCATCTTGCGATCCCCGGAAAAGTTCATGCTACAAACGTGAGCGGGACAGTGCGAGTTTTCCTTGAAACGCCGACCCGCTTCAGGTCGAACTTGCGAGGCAGAATTTGGCTCGTTGGAGGCCGGTCATGAGGGCCGAGGATTTGCAGGTCGCGCGGGAAGCGTATGAGAATTATGCGGAATTCTACCGCAAATCTTCCTACTCCGCCTTTCCCCAGCAGCATCGCACCATCCAGGGCACCGTGAGTGTCGGGGCGCCAAGTTAAAGCGGTCCAGCTTGCAGGGAACACTGCTTACGAAGGCTTTCGGCGCTTATCGGTCTCGGTGGACCAATGCCCAAAATCTGTGAAACGCGCGAAAAGCGAGCTCATAGCTTTGAATGGACACAGGTGTACATTCACGCTAAGTGTGTGCTTGGCGCTGCTTTGCGGTGTTTGGCACCAACGGCAGGTATCTTAAGAGGCGATCGATGCACATGTTCGAGCTGGGGGCCCGGCGACCAAGCCCTTGCGGTGGAGCGACGTCACTGGCCTCTGACGGCGGTTTGGGCGCATGACGAGGCAGTACTCGGCGCTTTCGCTCTTCAAGGAGGGCATCGCCGGTCAGACCGGTTGGGAAAAGGCCTGGCGCTCTCCTGATCCGAAACCGCGCTACGACGCGATCATAGTCGGCGGCGGCGGGCACGGCCTCGCCACCGCCTACTATCTCGCCAAAAATCACGGCGTCACCAACATCGCGCTCTTGGAGAAGGGCTGGATCGGAGGCGGCAATACCGGCCGCAACACGACGGTGGTGCGTTCGAACTACTTCTACCCGGAAAGCGCGGCGATCTACGGGCTGGCCCATAGCCTCTACAAAAGCCTTTCGACAGACCTGAACTACAATGTGATGTTTTCCGCGCGCGGCATCCTCACGCTAGCGCACAGCGAATCCGCAATGGAAACCGCCGCGCGGTCGGTCAACGCCATTCAGGTCAATGGCATCGATTGCGAGTTGTTCTCGGTCGAGGACGTGCGTCGCGTCGTGCCGATCTACAATTTCAGCCCGGACACACGCTTCCCCGTCTATGGCGGCACCTGGCAGCCAAGCGGCGGCACCGCCCGCCATGACGCTGTCGCCTGGGGCTACGCCCGCGCGGCGAGCCGTCTCGGTGTCGACATCATCCAGAATTGCGAGATTTCCGATTTCATCATCGAGAATGGGCGCTGCCGCGGCGTTGTCACCTCGCGCGGCGCAATCCGGGCCGAGCGTACAGGCATGGCGGTGGCCGGCCATTCGTCGGTGCTGGCGGCGAAGGCGGGCTTCCGGCTGCCGGTCAATTCCTATGCGCTGCAGGCCTGCGTGTCCGAACCGGTCAAGCCGATCATCGACACGGTGGTGATCTCGCCCGACACCGGCGTCTATGTCAGCCAGTCGGACAAGGGCGAACTGGTGATCGGCGGCGCGCTCGACCGCATCCCGTCCTATGGCCAGCGCGGCAACCTGCCGGTGCTGGAAAGCGTGATCGCCGGCATGCTCGAAATGTATCCGATCTTCGGCCAGCTGAAGATGATGCGGCAATGGGCCGGCATCGTCGACGTCGTCCCGGATTCCTCGCCCATCATCGGCGAGTCGCCGCTACCCGGCCTTTTCCTCAATTGCGGCTGGGGCACGGGCGGCTTCAAGGCTATTCCCGCAGGCGGCACCCTGCTTGCCCATCTGCTTGCCACCGGCAGGCATCACGACATCAGCCGGCCCTTCGATCTCGACCGCTTCGCCCGCGGCCGCTTGATCGACGAAGCGGCCGGCTCCGGCATTGCCCATTGAAGGTGTAGAAAAGATGCAGCTCTTTCCCTGTCCGTTCTGCGGGCCGCGCGAAGAAAGCGAATTCCACTATGGCGGCGAGGCCGGCAATCTCCGGCCCGACGGCAGCGACGTGACCGCGGAGCGCTGGGCCGGTTATCTCCACATGCGCGACAATCCGAAGGGGCCGACGCGAGAGATCTGGGTGCATATGACATGCGGCGAGTTCTTCGCGATGAGCCGCGACAGCGTCAATCACAAGGTGTCGGGCTCTTCCGTGCTCGGCGAAGCGGAGCACGGCGCATGAGCGCTTCCCGTCTCACCACCGACGGCAGGGACATCGACCGCGACCGCCCGTTGAGCTTCACCTTCGACGGCAGGCGCGTCGAGGGTTTTGTAGGCGACACGATCGCCTCCGCCTTGCTCGCGAGCGGCCAGGCCGTGGTCGGCCGCAGCTTCAAATACCATAGGCCGCGCGGCATCTGGGGCTCCGGCGTCGAGGAGCCCAACGCATTGGTCGATGTCGAGAGCGCCGTCGGCCGCGTGCCGAATGCGCGCGCGACGACCGTGCAGGCCGTCGACGGCATCAAGGTCAAGAGCGTCAACGCTTCGCCGACGGCCGAGACCGACCGCAACGCCGTTCTGGATCGCTTCGCCCGCTTCCTGCCCGCCGCCTTCTACTACAAGACCTTCATGTGGCCGGACTGGCACCTGTTCGAGCCGCGCATCCGCGCCATGGCCGGACTTGGCGTCGTCGATCCGGACTGGAAGCCGCGTCAGGTCTCGGACCAGGTCAACCATCATTGCGACGTTCTGGTGGTCGGCGCCGGGCCCGCAGGCCTTGCCGCAGCAGCCAGCGCGGCGGCGGCCGGGCACTCGGTCGTCCTGGTCGACGACAAGACGCATCCCGGCGGGTCGCTGCGTCATCGCGCCGGCGAGGTCGATGGCGTCGAGGGCAAGGCGTGGGTCGACGCGACAGTCGCCAGGCTGAAGAGCGATGGCCAGCTCGTGCTCAGCGATACGACCGCTTTCGGCCTTTACGACCACAATCTGGTCGCGCTCAACCAGCGCCACTCCGACGGCAGGCCGGACACGCTTTGGCGCGTGCGGCTCCGCCGCATCGTGCTGGCGACAGGCGCGATCGAACGGCCCGTGCCGTTCGCCAACAACGACCTTCCGGGAATCCTCTCCGCCGACGCGGCGCTCAGCTATCTGCGCCGGCATGGCGTGCTTGTCGGCCGGGAAATCGTGGTCGCGACCAACAACGACAGCGCCTATGAACCCGCCTCCGCGCTCGCCGCTGCCGGCGCTTCGGTGACGGTGGTCGACTGCCGGCGCGATGGCGGCGCGCAAGGAAGAGCCGATATCCGAGTCGTGGCTGAGCGCACGATCACGGCGGCGCGCGGGCGCAACGCCGTCCAGGGAGTCCTGCTGGACGACGGCACGACGCTTGCCGCCGATTGCGTTCTCGTCTCCGGCGGCTGGACACCCACCGTGCACCTGTTCTCGCAGGCGAAAGGCAAGCTCGCCTGGAGCGACCAACTTGCGGCCTTCATTCCCGGCGAAGCCGTCGACGGGATTGGCGTCGCCGGCGCCGTGGCCGGCACGGTCTCGCTTTCGGATGCCTTGGCCAACGGCGCCGCGGCTCCCGGCGACTTCGGTTCGTCGACGCCGGCGCCTCGCGGCACGGGGGCGGAAGCATCGCTCGGCGTCGTCAGCCTGTGGCCGAAACCCAAGGCAAAGGGTCGCGTCTGGATCGACTATCAAAGCGACGTCACCGCAAAGGATGTCGAGCTCGCGGCGCGGGAGAACTTCGTCTCCGTCGAGCACCTGAAGCGCTACACCACGCTCGGCATGGCGACCGACCAGGGCAAGACCTCGAACCTGAACGGTCTTGCGCTGCTGGCTGACATTACTGGGCGCGGCATTGCGGAAGTCGGCACCACGACCTACCGGCCGCCATTCACGCCTGTCCCCTTCGCCAGCCTTGCGGGAGCGCGCCGGGGCAGCATGCACGCTCCGGTCCGCCGGCTGCCGCTGGAGGCGAACCATCGCGCCGCCGGTGGGGTGTTCCAGGAATATGGCGGCTGGCTGAGGCCTGCCTATTATGGCGGCGGTGAAGCCGGCGCCTCGATCCAGGACGAGGCGCGGCGGGCCCGGCAATCCGTGGCGCTCTTCGACGGTTCGACGCTGGGCAAGATCGAGGTGATCGGCCCGCGCGCGGCCGAGTTTGTCGACTTCATCTATTACAACACTATGTCGACCCTGAAGCCGGGCCATTGCCGCTACGGCTTCATGCTGTCGGAAAATGGCGTCGTCTTCGATGACGGCGTCCTGGTCCGCCTGGACGAGCATCGCTTCATCGTGTCCTGTTCGTCCTCGCATGTCGCCGCGGTCCACGCGCGCCTCGAGGAATGGCGGCAGGACCGCTTCGGCCGCGACGCGGTCTATATCCACAATGCCACCGCGCACTACGCCACCTTGACCGTTTCGGGTCCGAACGCGCGCCAGGTCGTGGAAGCGCTCGATCTGGGCGTAGCATTTGACGATGCCAGCCTGCCGCATATGGCCGTCGCCGCCGGCCGCTTTGCCGGCGATGAGGTGCGCATCGCCCGGGTCTCCTTCACCGGCGACCGCAGCTACGAGATCTCCATCCGCGCCGACCGGGCGGAGGCGCTGTGGGCGAGGATGCAGCAGGAGGGCCGCGCCTTCGACGCCGTTCTGCTGGGACTTGAATCGCTGATGATCCTGCGCGCCGAGAAGGGATACATCGTCATCGGCAAGGACACCGACGGAACCACCATGCCGCACGATCTGGGCGTCGCCGGACCGCGGACCAAGCGCGCCAACGAGTTCGTCGGCCGGCGCTCGCTTTTCACCGAAGCCGGCAACGGCATGGACCGCAACCAGCTCGTCGGCCTTGCGCTGCGCCAAGGCGAGGCGCCGCTGGCGACCGGCGCGCATGGCGTGGAGAAGCGCGAGGGCCGGCTCAGGAGCATCGGTTTCGTCACCTCCAGCTATCAGAGCCCGACCCTGGGACGTCCTGTCGCCCTGGCGCTCATCGAACGGGGCGCGGCGCGGCACGGCGAAACGATCGACGTTCAACATCTGGGTATCGTGCGACAGGCGATGATCGTCGCGCCTTGCGCCTTCGATCCGGAAGGGAGCCGGCTCCATGCGTAACCTTGCCGAAAAGTGGCCGGCGGCGCCCGACTGGGCCACCGCTACGCTCAGCAAAAGCAGCGTCGGCATGCGAACGTTTGGCGGGCTGAACCAGCTTCTGGTCAGCGGCGACCTCGCCGCCTGGTCGAAGGCTTCGGGGCTTGCTGGCGAGGGCTTCGGCGCCGGCGCAATTGCCAGTGGCGACAGATACATGGTGCGGATCGCGCGCGACCGCGTTCTTGCGGTCGCGGAGCAGCCGTTCCCCATTGCGGCCGGCTGGCACGCGGCCGGTTTCGCGGTGACGGCCATGGATGCCGGACTGCATGTCTTCGAGATCGAGGGGCCGAACCTGGATCGCCTGATCGCCAGGGGCACCGCGCTCGATCCCGGAGCGGCAAGCCGCTCGGCTTCGATCCTTTTTGCCGGCGTCGGCGTTCTCTTCTACCGGTTCGGGAATCCCCATCGGGCGCGTCTCCACGTCGACCGGGGCCTTGCCCCGTATCTTTGGGAGTGGCTTGGACAAGTGCAAGTATTGTAGCGTGGTGGTTTCAGGTCTATCTAGCCGGCGTTCAAACTTGGCCGGTCCGCTATGTTCTCCGATTCCAGTGCTGATGAAGTCGTGCGGCGGTCCGGTCTGATCGGCAACACCAAGGTGACGCGCGAGGACTGGATGAACCTCGCGCTGGAGACGTTGATCTCCGAGGGCGTGGAGGCGGTGCGCGTGCTGGCGCTCGGGCAGAAGCTCAACGTCTCACGTTCCAGTTTCTACTGGTACTTCAAGAGCCGCCAGGACCTGCTCGACCAGCTGCTGGATTACTGGCGCAACAACAACACCCGTTTCATCGTCGAGCAGGCCGGCCGGCCGGCCGCGTCGATCACGCAAGCCGTGCTCAATGTCTTCGAGTGCTGGCTGGACGAAACGCTCTTCAATCCGCGACTGGACTTCGCCGTGCGCGCCTGGTCGCGCCAGTCGGCCGACGTGCACCGGGTCGTGAACGAGGAGGACGACGCGCGCGTCGAAGCCATCCGGGCGATGTTTTCGCGGCATGGCTATGAAGCCACCGAAGCGTTCGTGCGGGCGCGCGTGCTGTACTTCACGCAGATCGGCTATTACTCGCTCGAGATCGTCGAACCGGTAAGCAACCGTCTCTTCCTGACGCCGGCCTACCTGCTCACGCACACGGGCGAAGCTCCTCGCGAAGGAGAGGTGGAGTCCTTCGCCAAAAAGATGCTGCCGAGACGTCCCGGCTGAGCAGTCCTGCCATCCACGATCGCATCAATTCAGATCGCGTGGAAACTCCTTGACCTCTTCGCGGTCGACCACGACCTCGTCGCCGGCGCGTGCGATGAGATGCGTTTCCATGCGCCAGACATCGTGCAGCGCGCGCACCGTGGCGGAGACCGAAACGCCGGCGCTCCAGTCGCCGCGCGAATAGGTCTTGTCCCACGTCACGGTCCCGCGCGCCGAGTTCGGATCGTCCGGATGGACGACGAAGATCTCGGTCTGTCTCTGCGACAGGGTCATGCCGGTGGGTGGATGGCGCACCGTTCCGGCGTCGATGACGACCGTATAGCTCGTCTCGCCGGTGATCTGGTCCGTGGTCACCTCGCGCCGGAAAGGCTCGCCCGCCTTGATCGCTTCCTGCGCCATCGGCGTGGCGCTTTCCGGTCCCTCGAATTCCGGGAGTGTCTTGTCGAGCGGCTGCGGCTTGCGCACCGGCAGGAATAGCCTGCTGCCGGCGCAATGGATCGACAGCGTCGCCTTCTCCGGTCCCGGAAAGACGATCGGCCAATGCGCCGTTGCAACGGCAAGCCGGATGCGCTGGCCCTTCTCGAAGCGCTGGCCGCAGCAGCGCAATTTGAAGCGCACCGTTTCGGCCTTGCCTGGCGTCATCGGTGCCAATTCGAGATCGCCATGCCGATGCGTGAGGTTGAGGATGCCGTAGCTGACGCGCGAGGCCGCGCCGTCTTCAAGCACGAGCGACAGCGTGGCCGAGATCAGCGCGACCGGCTTGTCCGAGGCGAGCTTCACCTCGAATTCCGGGAAGCCGAGGATCTCCACGGCTTCCTCAAGAGGATCGGTTTCGAAGACGAGCGCGTTGCCGGCTTCCATGCGCTGGTCGACCGGCAAGGTCGGCAGGACGCCGTAGCCGCACCACGCGCCGGACGAGAGCCCCGCCGTCGAGGGCGAGCGGATTGTCAGCACGTCGTCGCTGCCCGCGCCCTCGGCAAGACGGCCGGGTGACAAGGCGAGCGCGCGCTCGCCGATGCCGGGTCCCGGCCATGACGGCTCGGCAACCCAGCGGCCTGGGCGCTCCTCATAGATGGCGGCCGGCGGCGCCGGCTCCTGCATCCAGGCGCGCAGCATGGGTTCGTCGGCGATGCCGGTGTCGATGCCCTTGAGATACTGGTCCCACCAGCGCAGGCATTCCTGGAGGAAGCCCATGCGCGGGCCCGGCATGGCGAAGTGCGGGTATTTGTGGCCCCAGGGGCCGATCAGTCCCTTGCGGACACCCGGCAAGTTTTCAAGCATGCGGAAGATCGGGTTCGGATAGCCGTCCGCCCAACCGCCGACGGCGTAGACCGGGATTTCGACGTCGGAATAATCCTCGCAGATCGAGCCGTGCTTGTAGAAGTCGTCGCGGCGCTGGTGCTCGAACCAGTCCTGCATCCAGATGCCGTTGCCGTCGAGGCGACCCTCCCACATCTCGCGCCAGCGGTCGCCGACGATCAGCGGGTCGGGAGGCGTCATGGCGATCGCCCAGGCCGTGGTGCCCCATATCAGATTGTCGCACATTTGCGCGCCGCCGAGATAATGGACGTCATCGTTGTAACGGTCGTCGGTGGAGCAGAGCGAGATGACCGCCTTCAGCGCCGGCGGGCGGCGGGCGGCGACCTGGAGTCCGTTGAAGCCGCCCCAGCTGATGCCGATCATGCCGACCCCGCCCGAGCACCAGGGCTGCTTCGCCAGCCATTCGATGACGACGAGACAATCGTCCTGTTCCTGCTTCAGATATTCGCCCTTGCAGACGCCTTCGCTGTCGCCGGTGCCGCGCATGTCGACACGCACGCCGGCATAGCCGTGGCCGGCGAAATAGGGATGGGTGAGCGCATCGCGCTCCACCGTCCCGTCGCGCTTGCGGTAGGGCAGGTATTCGAGGATGGCCGGCACCGGATCGGCTTCGGCGTCCTGCGGGAGCCAGATGCGTGCGGCGAGCTTCACGCCGTCCGGCATCGGGATCCACAGGTTTTCGATCTCGCGGACCTTGCGCGGGAAATCGGTGACCACGCGGATGTCTTTCATCGGACGGACCTTCTTTAACTTGCGGCGATTGCCTCGACGGCGCTCGGGCCGGCATTGAGCGGGAAGTGACAGGTGAGCCGGCTCGAGCCGACCGCGGACAGGGCAGGCGCCTGCGTTGTGCAGATGTCTTGCGCGAACGGGCAGCGTGTGTGGAACTCACAGCCCAAAGGCCTGTCGAGCAGTGACGGCACTTCGGCCGGCAGCGCGATGCGGTTATGCACCTTGTCCGGATCAGGCTCGGGGTTCGCGGACAGCAGTGCCGCCGTGTAGGGATGATGCGGCGCCCGGAAAATCGCCTCGGTCTCGCCTTCCTCGACAAAGCGCCCGAGATACATCACCGCCATCCGGTCGGCGATCTGGCGCACGACATGCAGATTGTGCGTGATGATGAGCATCGACAGGCCCATGCGGTCGCGCAGGTCGTTGAGCAGGTTGAGCACCTCGCCCTGGATCGATACGTCGAGCCCGGCTGTCGGTTCGTCGGCGATGATCAGCACCGGGTCGAGCGCGACGGCCCTTGCGACGCCGACCCGGCGCGCCTGGCCGCCGGAGAGCTGGTGCGGATAGCGCTCGGCGAAATCGCGCGGAAGCCCGACCAGGGCGAGCAGGCGTTCCACCTCGGCTTCGAGGCTGCGGCCGGACAGGCCGTGGATGGCGAACGGCTCCGCCAGCAGCGAACGGACGCTGAGGCGCGGCGACAGCGAGCCGACCGGGTCCTGGAACATCATCGACATCTTGCGCCGCAGCGGCTTCCATTCCGCCTTGGTTAGCTCGTTCAGCTCTCGGCCCTCGAAGCGGACCGAACCGCCAGCCGCCGCTTGCAGGCCGTTCACGGCGCGCGCGAGCGTGGTCTTGCCCGATCCGGACTCGCCGACCAGCGCTAGCGTCTGGCCGCGCTCCAGCGTGAAGCCGACACCGGCGACGGCCTCGATCTCCGTCCGCCGGCCGGCCAACGCGCTCATCATGCCGCCGACGCGGAAGCGCACGCGAAGATCGGAAACGGAAAGCAGAGGTTCTGTCGTCATGCGGCCGCTCCGGCCGTCTCATCGGTGTGCCAGCATCGCGCGACGTGCGACGCGCTCAGCGCGGTATCGGGCGGCATCGCGAAGCAGACATCGTCCGCGAGCTCGCAGCGTGCCTGGAAAACGCAACCCTTGGGGCGGTTACGCAGGTCCGGCAGCGTGCCGGGAATGGTGGGCAGCCGCGGCTCGCGCCGCGAGAGCCTTGCCGGATCGCAGGAGAGCAGCTTCTTCGTGTAGGGATGTCGCGGGTTGTGGAAGATGTCGCGGGTCGAGCCGCGTTCGACCACTTCGCCGGCATACATGACGATCATCTCGTCGCACAGTTCCGCGACGACGCCGAGATGATGCGAGATGAACAGCACGGAGCAGCCGATCTGCTTCTGCAAGTCCTTGAGCAACTCGATGATGGCGACTTCGAGCGTGGCGTCGAGAGCCGTTGTCGGCTCGTCGGCGATCAGCAGCGAGGGTTGCATCAGCAGCGCCATGGCGATCGCGATGCGCTGCTTCATGCCGCCCGAGAATTCGTGCGGAAACTGCGCCAGCCGGCGCTCAGGATCGGGAATCCGGACCTTGCGCAGCATCTCGATGGAGAGCGCGTCCTTCGCCTTGCGCGACAGTCCGGAGCGGTACTGGATGTCGCGCATCTGCTTGCCCACGGAAAGCACCGGGTTCAGCGCCCCCATCGGGTCCTGGAAGACGGTTGCGATCTTCTGGCCGCGCAACGCCCGCATGCCTGTGCCGTCGAGACGGACGAGATCGCTTTTGCCCTCGAACAGAATCTGGCCCGACGTGACCCTGCCGTTGTCTGCGAGCAGGCCGAGAATGGCGTTGATCAATGTCGATTTTCCGCAACCCGACTCGCCGACGACGCCGACGATCCGGTTCGTCGGCACCTCCAGGCTCACCTTGCGCAGCGCCTGCAGCGTGCCGGCTTCGGTGGCGAAGTCGACGCTGAGGTCCTTGACGTCGAGGACGGTCATCCGCGCCTCTTCAGCCGGGGGTCGAAAACGTCGCGCAGGGTCTCGCCGAGGAAGGTGAAGCCGAGCGTTGTGAGGATGATCGGCAGGCCGCCCGCGACCACGATCCAGTATGAATCGCGGATGTTGACGAAGCCGTCGTTCAGGATCGCGCCCCAGCTTGGCAGAGGCGGTCTGACGCCGAGGCCGAGGAAGCTCAGACCGGCCTCGATCGCCACGACGACCGGGATGTCCATCGACGCGAGGATGAGGATGGGGCCGATGACGTTGGGCAATATGTGGACGGTGAGAATACGCGCGGTGCTTGCGCCCATCGAGCGCGCCGCCATCACATGTTCAGCGGACTTCAGCACGAGCGTCTGTGTCCTGATGATGCGGGCATAGCCGGGCACGTTGACCAGGACGACCACGATCAGCACCGCAAGCAGCGAAGGTCCCGTCAGCGTCACCAGCGTAAGCGCCAGCATCACGGTCGGGAAGCTCTTGATGGCATCGAAGAGCAGGAGCATCAGATTGTCGAGCCAGCGCGGCCCGTAGCCTGCGATGAGCCCAAGCGCGATGCCGCCGATGAGCGACAGTCCGGTCGCGCCAAGCGCAATGGCCAGCGCGATGCGGCCGCCATGGAGCACACGCGAGAACAGATCGCGCCCCAGATGGTCCGTGCCGAGCAGGTGATGCAGGCTTGCGGGCGCGAAGCGCTCGGCCGGGGCGAGTTTCGTCGGTGGGTAGCTGCTGAGCACGTCGGCGAAGAGAGCCGAGAGAACGACGATCACGACCAGGGTGAGACCGAACGCGCCGAGCGGCTCGCGAACGATGCGCCGAAGCACGCGGCCGATCTTGGCGACGCGCTGCCGTGATGGCCGGTCAATTAAGACTTGTTCTGACACGAGGGTCCAACGCACCAATGAGGATGTCGGCGAGAGCGTTCACGACGACGAAGAAAACGGTCGTCACCAGAACGGCGCCGGTGACGACCGGATAATTGCGTACCGAGATCGCCTCGTAGACCAGCTTGCCGATGCCGGGGCGGGCGAAGACGATCTCGGCGAAGACGGCCGAAGACACCATATTGCCGATGCCGACGCCGAGCAGCGTGACGGTCGGCAGGATGGCGATACGCAAGGCATAGGAATAGGTGATGCGCCGATCCGTCAGGCCGAAAGCGCGCGCGGTGCGGATGTGGCTGGCTTCCAGCGTTTCCAGCATGGAAGCGCGCACCATGCGCGCGATGTAGCCGACCCAGCCGACGCCGATTGCGAGCGAGGGCAGGGCAAGATGCTTCAGCTGGCTGGCGAGATTGCCGGGCTCGCCGGCGCCGATGGCCGGCAGCCACTGCAGGGCGACGGCAAAGATCAGCAGGGAATAGATCGCGATGACGAAGGATGGCACCGCGATGACCGCGACCGACAGGATGCCGATGACGCGGTCGACGAAGCCGCCGCGCCGCACCGCCGCGATGCAGCCCAGCGGAATGCCGAGCAGCACCGACCATGAGATCGCGCCCGCGATCAGCGCCAGGGTGTACGGCAACTGCTCGAACACGACGTCCAGCACCGGTCGCCCGGACAGCACCTCGGTGCCGAGGTCGCCGCGCAACGCGGACAAATAGAACCGGAGGAACTGGATCCAGATCGGCTGGTCCAGCCCCATGCGGCTGCGCAACGCCTGGACCATCTCGGGCGTGGCGCGCGGTCCGAGGGCCACGGATGCCGGGTCGCCCGGGATCACATAGATCATGGCGAACAGCATCACCATCGCGACGCTCACGATGATGATGCCCAGGCCCAGCCGTTTCAGCGCATAGCGGAGCATCTCAGGAGCCGGCCATTCCGCCCCGCGCCGTGCCGTTGTCTTCCATCACGTCAGGCAGGTTTGAAGTCCGCGAAGCAAGGCTCGCCATTCGGCTTGAGCCCAGCGGCAACGCTCTTGCGGTACATCACGCCGGTGACTTCATGGGTGAGGAAGACGTAGCAGCCGCTCTCCTCCATCAGGTCCTGCATCTTCTTGTACATGACGTCGCGCTTGGCCGGGTCGAGTTCGATCTTGCCTTCGGTGACCAGCTTGTCGAATTCAGCGTTGCTGAACTGCTCCCAATTCCACTCACCTATCTGGCTGGTCGTGTACCACTCCGTCGCCCAGCTCGGATCAGGCTGCATCGAGAAGCGCGACAGCACCATCTGGAGCTTCTTGTAATAAGGGTTTTGCTTCGATCCCAGCGTCCAGAACGTGCCGCTGTCATTCTGCTTGATTTCGACGTTGATGCCGATGTCCTGCAGGTTCGCCTGCACGACCTGCGCCGCCGACAGGCGTTCCGCCTTGTTGAGGATGTCGAGCGTGACGGTGACTCCGCTGGCGCCGGCCTTGTTGACCAGCTCGCGAGCCTTGTCGGGATCGTATTCGTAGAGGTTCTTCTCGCGATGGCCGACCAGGCCGGGCGCGATGATGCCGGTGGAGGTGGCGGCGGCGCCGAAATAGGCCGCGTCCACCACGGCCTTGCGGTCGACGCCATATTGCACGGCGCGGCGCAGATCCGGATTGTCGAAGGGCGCCGCGATCTGGTTCATGCCGAGCCAGACGAAGGCCAGCGACGGCTTCTCGACCACGACGGTGTCCGCCGGCGGCGTTTCCTTCAGCCGCTTGATCGAGGACACGGCCGTCCAGGTGTAGTCGAGGTCGCCTGCCTCATAGCCAAGCTCGGCGGTCTTTTCGTCCTCGATCGGATGGACGTGGATCTCGTCGTAGCCGCCCTGCTCGTATTTCCAGTCCGGGTTGCGCACGAGCACGGTGCGCTGCTTGGGCGTCCATTCCTTGAGCAGATAGGGGCCTGACTGCGCCACGGGTTTCACACCGAGCTTGCCGCCAGCCTCGGTCACGGCGCGCTTGGACAGGATCGTGCTCGACGGCGTCGGCAAGGTCGAGGTCCACAACGGCGCGAACGCCTTGTTCAGATGGATGATGCCCGAAAGCTTGTCCTTGACCTCGACTTCCTTGAGCGTCGCCCAGTCGCCCGCATAAGGGGACTTGTTGGCGGGATCGGCGATGCGCTCGATCGAGAACTTCACGTCCTCTGCGGTCAGCTGACCGAAACCGTCGGTGAAGCCGATATTGTCGCGCAGCTTGAAGGCGATCGTGAGTGGGTCGAGCTGGTCGATCTTCTCCACAGCCATCGGCTTCCAGCCCCAGCTGTCACCGGGCGTGGCGACAACCAGGCCGGCGAAAATGACGTTGGTGATGTCGCCTTCGGGCGCGGCCAGGCGAAAGGCCGGATCCAGCGTCTGGATATCGCCGTACGAGCGCACCTTGAGGATGGAACCCGCCGCTTGCGAGCGTTTCGTCGAATAGATCAGCGAGGCAAGGCTGAGCGCGCCGGCGCCGGCCAGCACGCCGCGGCGCGTCATGTTGATGTTTGCGGTTTTGATCATGCTCTGCCCCTCTTGTTTATATTGTCCGCCGGCATCGGCCGGGCTTCGGGAGATCCTTCCAAAGGCCCCCGTTTCGATCAGCCTGCCCCGGCTATACACATATGTCTAGTGAAAAAAATGCATCCTGTGCCGTCGGACCGGACGCCTTTTATCCGCGACCGACGCGATTGCCATTTCGATCGGCTATTTCCAGATCTCGCGCGCCAGCCGCATGAAGTTGCCGCCCATGACGTCGCGAACGGTGCGTTCCGGATGGCCGCGGCGCAGCAGCACCTCGATAAGCTCCTTCGTCTGGCCCGGGCTCGAATAGGTCGTCTTGCCTTCGGGATATTCGTTCTTCGGCCAGAAATGCGGATTGCTGGAGATGATGTCCTCGATGCCTTCGACCTCGACCGGGAAAGCATAGTCGAGCCCGATGCCGACATGGCGCGGGCCGGCAAGGTCGATCAGATATTCGACGTGGTCGGCCAGCCGCTCGGAATCGGTGCGGCCCTCGCCGAGGAAGCGGTTGAGGCCCACGACGCCGATGATGCCGCCGGTACGGGCGCAAGCCTTGATCTGGTCATCGGTGATGTTGCGCCCGTGAGCGCAGAGCGCCTTCGGGTTGGAGTGCGAGAAGATCACCGGCCGGTCCGTATATTCCATCACGTCCATCGTGGTGCGATAGCCCGTATGGGTCACGTCCACGAACATGCCGAGGCGGTTCATTTCGTCGATCACCTGCCGGCCGAATGCGGTCAGACCTGTGTCCTCGTCGTGGCACCCGCCGCCGGCGAGATTGTTGCGGTTGTAGGCGAACAGCATCTGTCGCACGCCGAGGCGATGGTAGAACTCGACCATTTCGACCCGGCCGTTCAGCGCATTCATGCCTTCGATGTCGAAAGTGACCGCCAGCTTGCCTTGCGCCTTCGCGGCGAGGACTTCGTCGGCCGACGAGACGAGCGCGTAGTCGGCCGGACGCGCCAGGATCCAGTGCCGGAAACAGGCAAGCGTGGCGACTGTCTTTTCCCAGGGCAGGAGATCGAAGCCGACATCGATGGAAAGATAGTCGACGCCTGCGTCGCGCCAGATCCGCAGATTGTTCAGGTCCGCGGCTGGGTCGGGCATGAAGCCGGAATGCGCATCCCAGATGACTTCGCTCTTCAGGATCGACTGGACTTTGTCGTCAAGGTTCATCGCGTCTTTGTCCGGTTGTTACGTCGCTTCGAAATCTGCGCGTTCCAATCATGGCGGGTCAACCGCCCATCGTGCCGTCAAGGCCGCTGGCCCAATCTAATGTACACCGGTGTCTAGACAATGCTCCGACTGTCGTTATGGTTGGGTGCGTGAGCTTGCCGTGGCGATAGCGCCAGGTTGAGCGCGGTGTTGGGAAGTCGAGATGAGCAGCGTGCGGAACTCCGGATCGATGATCGCGCCGATTGCCGGCCGGATGTCGGGGGATTTCCGCTCCGCCGCGGAATTCGCCGAGGCAGCGGGTTTGTATGCCGCTCTCTTCGGGCTGGACGGGCACGTCTTCGCGGCTCGCTCTCTTTGCGGTCACGCCTCCAGCGATGCGATGTTTTTCATCGGCCAGAGCTTCGAGGGCGGCCTCGATGGCGCGCCGGTCAGCCGTCTCTACCAAATGCGGCGCGGCGGTGAATCGCCTCAACGGCTCAATGATGCGGAGACCAGGCAAATCAGTCTTGCGCCAGACGGAGAGAGCTTGGCGGTCGCCTACGCCGGTGGAGAGGCGGGCATCGACCGCATCGAGATCTGGTCTGGCGGCGAAGGCACCGCGGTGGCGGATGTGCCCGGCCGGATCGAGCTGATGGACTGGGCGCCCGATGGCCAAAGGTTGCTGCTCGTCGTTGCCGGCGTCGGCGCGGATCTGGCTGGAATTCACGGCGGCTACGCGCAGAAGCAGAAGACGGATGCGCCCGCATGGCTGCCCGAAGTGGGTTGGGGCGAAGGCGAGGACCTTTGGCGCCGGGTTTGGATCTGGGATATGAAGGCCAAACCCGCGCCGCTCACATCGGCGCCGGTCAATGTATGGGAAGCGAGCTGGTGCGGCGCCGACAAGATCGCCGCCGTGACCAGCGATGACCATGGCGAGGGCAGCTGGTATGCGGCGAAGCTTTCGCTGATCGACGCGAAGTCGGGATCGGCCACCCTTCTTCACACGCCGCGCGACCAGATCGGCGTTCCTCGCGGCTCGCCCGACGGCGCCCGTATCGCCTTCATCCAGGCCTTCTGCAGCGATCGCGGCCTTGTTGCCGGGCAGCTGTCGATCCTAGATCCGTTCGGCGGCGAGGTTGCAGTCGTGCCGACCAATTCGATCGACGTCACCTCGATCGAATGGCGCTCCGCGTCCAGCTTGCATATGGCAGGCATCCGCGGCCACGAGACGGTGCTGGCCGATTGCGATGTCTCCAGCGCAGGGGTGACCGAACGCTGGTCGTCGACCGAATTGACCTGCGGCGAGTGGGCGCCCTCCAGCGTGCCGGTCGGGGCCGCGGGCTCACTCTTCATCGCGGAGGCTTATGACCGGGCTCCATTCCTGGCCGAAGTCGCCGACGGCGGACTGCGCGAAATCGCGTCGCTCATGGCGTCTGATGCGCAATCCGCAATGGCCGGCCGCGGCAAGGCCGAGCCGTTTTCCTGGCGTGCCCGCGACGGACTCGAAATCCAGGGCTGGCTTGTCCGCCCGCTGGCGGCAGCCGGGCCGACGCCGCTGCTGGTCGATATCCATGGCGGGCCGATCTCGTCCCATCGCAACCGCTGGATGGCGCGAACGCGTTCCGCTCCACTGCTCGTCTCGCGCGGCTGGACGATTTTCTTTCCCAACCCCAGGGGCAGCACGGGACGCGGGGAAGCCTTCGCCCGCGCCGTGCAGGGCGACATGGGCGGCGCCGATGCCGACGACATTTTGAGCGGCATAGATGCCCTGGTGGAGAAAGGCCTGGTCGACCCGGATCGCGTCGCCGTCACCGGCACCAGCTATGGCGGCTTCATGTCCGCATGGCTGCCGACGCGCAGCGGCCGCTTCGCCGCCGCCATTCCGATCTCGCCCGTCGGCGACTGGTACAGCCAGCATCGCACGACGCAGATACCGGAATTCGACGCGCTGATGCTGGAATCCTCGCCATGGGAAGAAGGCGGCGCCTATTTTACCCGCAGCCCCGCCTTTTACCGGCAGCTCAGCAAGGTCCCGACGCTGGTCATGGCCGGCGGCATCGACAAGAGCACGCCGCCCGGCCAGGCGCTGGAGTGCCATTTCGCGGCCTTGCGCTCGGGTTCGCCAAGCGCGCTCGCGACCTATCCGAGCGCCGGCCATAGCCTGCGCGGCTATCCGGAATATATCGACACCGCCGCCCGCATCGTCTGGTGGCTTGACACCTATGTTGGCGGTTCTTCGACCGCGAAGATCTAAGGAGGAAGAGAAATGCCGGCAGCAAGCAACAGCAAGCATATCGTGGTCGTGGGCGGCGGCATCATCGGCTGCTCCACCGCCTACCATCTGCTGAAGTCGGGTGTGAAGAACGTGACGCTCGTGGAGGCAACCGAGCCGGGCGCGGCAACGACCAGCGCCGGCGCTGGCTTCGTCTCGCATTGGTCGGCCGGCATGATCCCGGCCGGCGAAGAAGGCCTTCGCCTGCAGCAATACGGCCTCGACTTCTACCGCATGCTGCATGAACTGGGTACCGAGATCGGCTACCGGCCGAACGGCACGCTGATCATGGCGCTCACGCCGCAGGGGCGCGAGGATTTCGTCATGCCGGTGCTCCGCTCACCCTATGCGCCGAAGGAGATGCAGGATCTGAACGCCGCGCAGATCGGCGAGAAGATGGGCGGGCTGGTCGATCCGGCGAAAGTTCATTCCGGCGCCTACAACCCGCATGGCATCCAGCTCGACACCAAGCTCGCGCTCGGCGTGCTGGTCAACGAGATCAAGAAGCTCGGCGGCGTCGTGCGCGACAGGACCAGGGTCCTGAAGATCGAGGACGCCGGCGGCAAGGTCACGCTGGAAACCGACCGCGATAGCATCGAGGCCGATGGCGTGGTCGTGGCGGCGGGCGCCTGGAACAACGAGGTCCTCGCCAGCCTCGACTGGCACCTGCCGCTGCTGCGGGTGCTGGCCACGCGCGTGGTCACCGACGATCGAGGCCTGCCCTCGACGCTGCCGACCATCCAGTGCCGCGAGTTGCGGCTTTGGCTGCGCGAAACCTTTGGCGCGATCATGTGGGGCACGGGCAGCCACTACACGCCGATGCATCGCCTGGAGGAGAGCGACCTCGAACCCGGCCAGCCGCATAATCGCGAGCTGATGCAGTCCATGGTCGATCACCAGATGGGCAAGCTGCAGGAAGTCTTCCCGCCGCTCCGCGGCTCGCAGGTCGCGAACTGGTCGCAGGGCATCCCCTGCTACACGCCGGACGTTGGCTTGATGGTCGGGCATGTGCCGGGCCACGCGAACATCGTCGTCGCGGGTGGCGACAACGAGACCGGCGTCAGCCATGGACCGGGCCTCGGCAGGCTGGCCACCGAGATCCTGCTGGACACGCCTCGCTTGGTCGATCCGGCGCGCTTCAGGGTCGACCGCTACGCGCGCGATGCCTTCCCGAGCGAGGAAGATGTCGAGGCCTCGATGCCCGCATGGAGCGCGCGCCACGGCGCCAGGCGTTTCGCCACCGCCGCGGAATGAGACCGGCGGCAGGTCAGCGGGTCGTCGCGCTGTCGAGCAGGGCTTGCGCCACCATCTGTTCGGTCGGCGTCGTCTTCCTGCGGGTGACGATGTAGAACGCATCGGCATGGCGGCGCGGAGTCCTGGTCAACCGCACCAATTGCCCGAGCCTGAGCTGCTCTTCGACGAAGCCGGCCCAGGCGAGCGCCGCGCCGCGGCCGGCTATCGCCTCATGCATCATCGACAGATAGCTGGAGAATGTCGGACCGGGCAGGCTCCGCGTAGTGCCGATCCAGGATCTCCAATTGTCGATCGCATCTTCGGGAGCTGCGAGATGCAGCAGCGGCACGTCGAGGAAGGATGCCGGATCCTCCGAGGCCAGAGCAGGGTGCCGTTCGAGGAAGCCCGGCGAGCAGACGGGAAACCACTCCCCGTCGAACAGCTTGCGGGCGGCGAGGCCAGGCCAAAGCTCGGGGCGTCCGAAGCGTATCGAAATCCCGACTTCCGGCCGGCCGAAATCGTCGGGATTGCTTGAGGTCAGCAGCGTGACACGGCCATGCGTGACGAGCGAGGTCACAAGGTCGAAGCGCGGCATCAGCCAAGCCTGGACGAGGTCGTAGCCGCTGGCGATGACGAGGGAATCGCGATCGGCCTCCTGCAGGCGCGCGACGGCGTCGCGGATCGTGCCCAGCCCGTCTCGTATCGCCTCGGCCAGCGCGGCGCCGTTTTCGGTCAGCGAGACGCGATTGCCCTTGCGGGCCAAAAGGTCCAGCGCGAGCCGCTTTTCCAGATTGGCGATGTGGCGCGACACGGCCGATTGCGCGATGGCAAGCTCCTCGGCGGCGGTCGTCAGGTTGCCGCGTCGCGCGGTCGCTTCAAATGCGACCATCGCGTTGAGCAAGGGGAGCGAGGCTTTGAGCGTCTTCATCGAGGATAAGAGTATTCCATGACTTTTTGAGATGGAAGCCTGCCAAATCCATGGTTGATGAGTGCCGCAATTCGCTGCAACCCTGATCAAAAGGCATTAGCCAGCCGGGGAGCCCGCCATGTATGCAAACGACAAGATGTTGTCCGGCCTCGATCGCGCGCGCGTGGTCAGGCTGATTGACGAGCATCGCAAGGACTGGTCGCTGCAGCAGGCCTTCTACCTCGACCCGGACATTTTCGCGCTCGAGCGCGAATTGTGGTTCCCTCGCCAATGGGTCATCGTCGCCCATTTGAGCGAAGTGCCGGAGAAGGGCAGTTACGTCATCCGTCAATTGTTCGACGAGGAGATCATCGTCGCCCGTCATGGCGATGGCGAGGATGATATTGCCGCCTACTACAATGTCTGCACCCATCGCGGCTCGCGCCTGTGCGTCAAGGATGGCCGCGGCAAGCTGCTGGTCTGTCCCTATCATGCCTGGTCCTTCCGGCTGACCGGTGAGTTGCAGACCCGGCGCGACCTGCCCGAAGGCGTCGATGGCGACAGCCTCGGACTGCACAAGGTGCCGACGAAGGTGATGGGTGGTCTGGTGATATGCGGCCTCGATGCCTCCAGCCTGCCTGACATCGAACCGGCGGCGGCCGGGCTGACGGATCTTCTGCGCGAGAACGGGGTCGCCAACGCGCGCATCGTCGCGCGCAAGAATTACCTGACCAAGGCGAACTGGAAACTGGTGCTGGAGAATTTCCTCGAATGCTACCACTGCCGCCCGGCCCACCCCGAATATTTCCGCGTCAACGGCCATGTGAAGGTGACCGCCATGCGCGACGACTACAACGCCGCCGAATGGAGGCAGGAGATCGACGCCTGGCACAGCGTCATCGGCGACGCCGAGTTCCACAAGGGCGTATGGGAGCCAGGCGACCTGTACACGATGCCCTATGCCATGCATCGCAAGCCGATCGGCTCGGGCCGCCTCACGCTTTCCGACGATGGCCAGCCGGTCTCGTGCCTGATGGGCGGGCGCGGCAAGTATGACGGCGGCGAGAATGGGTTCCGGATCGGCCGGCTTTCGTTCCTGAGCGCGCCCAACGACTATCTGACGATGTTCCAGATGATTCCGCGCAACGCCAACGAAACCGACGTGATCCTGACCTGGCTCGTCGACAAGGATGCCGATCCGGCCGTGGACGCCGACAAGATTTCTTGGATGTGGGACGTGACGACCGTCCAGGACAAGAAGATCACGGAAGACAACGCCGAAGGGATTGCCTCGCGCGCCTATCGCCCCGGGCCTTATACGCCGCTGGAGTCGCAGACCGCCTTTTTCATAGAGACCTATCTATCGCAGATGCGCACCCTGGTCACCGGCGAACGTAGGGAAGGGGACGAGGCTTGGGCTGCGCCGTCACAGCTCTATGCCTCGCCGCAAGCAGCCTGCAGGGCGCAAAAAAATGGCCAGGCCACATCCTAAATGTTGTGACCGCGATCCAAATGTGGGTTGTCGCCTCGCGATAATCGCTCACTGGCGGCAGGCCGACACACGCGAACAATTGTCAGGAGCAGCCCTGTCGCCTTTATAGGCGTTTTCAGCCTGATCGTCGTTCCGTGATCTCTGCCGCACGTCTGCAAGCCACCCTCGATCTTATGCACGAAGTCGATAGCGTCGCGCGTCCCGCGGATGCAGCCGTCTCGGCCTGGTTTCGCGCCCGACGCTATATCGGCGACAGGGACCACGGTCAGATTTTAGAGTCGCTCTATGCGCTCCGGCATAAAGGACGGCTTGGCTGGTGGCTGGTCAAGCATGGGCGCGAGGATATGCCCCGGCACCCGGCTGCTGGCATGGCTCACGCTGAAGGAAGGCAGGACGCCCGAACAGACCAAACGCTTGTTCAATGGGGTGAAATTCGCGCCTGCGCTACGGTTATGTCGACGCTGGGAATGGTCATCCACCGCCGGGCCAGATCTATGTCGGAAAATTGGAAGGCTGGCCAAAGCTCCAGCCGCGCAGAGAAGTGGCTGATGCCATCGGGGTTTCATCGAAAGAGCCTAGGCGCAGTTCAATCTATGCCGAGGCGAAGTGATCTGTCTTCTCACGTGGAATAAATCTTCCTTAAGCTTCCGACAAGCGCTACCATTTCCTTCACGGACAGGGGAGAGAACAATGCCTTTTCGTGTTCGTGGATTAGATCTTTTGCAATATTACGAATTTCAATGCCTGCCGGAGTCAGCCTGAGTTCTTGCCGCCTCTTGTCATGGGGCGACTGACGCCGCTCGATAAAACCCCTCTGATCCAGTCGATCGACCAGAGCCATCATCGTCGCGCGATCGGTGCCGAGCGCCTGTGCAATGTCGATCTGCGAAACATCGGAGTTTTGGAATATCATCTCAAGGACCGCGAACTGCTTCTGCGTGATCTCAAGCGGCGCAAGCGATCGGCAAAAATCTCGATAAACGGCGATTTGCGCCAACGCGAGGTGAAAGCCGGTCAAGTCGTTTAGACATCCAAAATTCAAGGTGTCCGCCATCTTTTCAACCTCCTGGATCCTCGACATTTTCGCCAAAATCGCAGGTCCTTTCCCGCCCTCGTTAGTTACTGCTGCTGAAGACAATGACGAAAAGATCTCGACTTCAGAGGAAGTCCTGGAAGTGATGCGATCGGTCATGTCCATTGCCTCCTGAACAAGATTTTGAGCAAGCGACTACGGTTCAGCATTCATCGCGGGCAGAGTGGAGATTTGCGCTCTCCAAAGTGCCGTCGATCAGCTTCTAAATCGGCTTTTACCGTCAGTATTAAGCTAAAGCGCGATAAGACACATCGAGTTGAAGGCTGAACTATGTTTATACATAAGTTCAGCGGTTGCGGCCATATAACAAGCACTCATCTTGCGCGCATAGGCGGCAGACGTAATTGACAAATCTGGCGAATAATTATCCGAAATGTTTCAAAGAAGCTTTCAGAGTTATTGCCTTACCAATGTATTAATTGAATAATTTGTTTAAAATTCTATCAGTTTGTGGTATAATATTTTTTAAAAAGTAATCACCTATATCATTCGGCCGCTGGTTTTCTTGGCCCGCTAAAGGAGCGCTGCTGTTCCGTGACGCATCGGAGACGATGCCGACCATCGCCCCTCGCGCTAGCCAGCCAACTGCTCGCGGCCGCGAGCCATCACCCTGCGGATATAGTCAGCTGCCCCTTCAGGGCGGCGCGGTTGAAGCGGTCGATCCTGAAATCGTCCAGCGGCGTTTCGCAACCGCCTGTCATTATGAGTTCGGCCATGGCGTCGCCGACGCCCGGACCGAGCTGGAAGCCATGTCCGCTGAAACCGAAGGCGTGGAACAAGCCCGGCGTTGTCGCCGAGCGTCCGATGACCGGCAGCATGTCCCGCACATAACCCTCGCAGCCGGACCAGGTGCGGATGACCGCGACCTCTGTGATTGCTGGCAGCAGCCGCGCGACCGCGCGCAATTGCATCGGCAGCCGCATGGGGTTGGCGGCCGCGTGGCCCGGATCGAGGTCCACCGCGACCCTTTCGGCCGCGCCGCCGAAGACGATGTTGCCTCGCTCGACCTGGCGCAGATAGGCGCCATGGTCCTTGTCGCGCGTCCAGATGCCGACCACCGGCAGGATCCGATGCGGCAGCGGCTCGGTCACGCCCATTTGCGGGCCGCGGGCGTCCAGTGGGACCTCCTCGCCGAATTCAGCGGCGATGCGCGCGCCCCAGGCGCCGGCGGTGTTGAGCAGGCACTCGGCGGCGAATGCGCCTTTCGAAGTGGCAACAAAGAAGCCGGAACCCGAGTGCCTGATCGTGTCGACTTCAGCGTCTTCGACGATTTCCGCGCCGAGCTTGCGGGCAGCCTCGGCAAAGGCCGGCGCGATCAGCCTGGGGTTGCCACTGCCGTCTTGCGGCGAGAACGATGCCGCGATCGCTTCGGGACCGAGGCCGGGAAAGCCAGCACGGATCTCGCGTGGGCCAAGTTCCTCCAGCTCGAGGCCCCAGGGCCGCGCGGCTTGGGCATAGGCCCGCATGTCGGCAAGGCTTTCTTCATCGAAGATCAGCCGGATGTGACCGGTGGCGCGGAACTCGACGTCGCGGCCAAGCATCTTTTCGGTGTCGCCCCACAGTCGGAGCGAACGGTGGGCCAGTGGAAGCTGGGACAGATGGCGTCCCGTGCGCCGGATGTTGCCGAAGGAGGCGACTGTCGCTCCGGTGCCGACCCGATTGCGCTCGATCAGCGTCACGCCCGCGCCGCGCCTGGCCAGGAAATAGGCGCAAGCCGTCCCCATCAGTCCACCGCCCAGCACGATCACATCCATGGTTACTCCCTAGAGCATGATCCCGAAAAGTGGGAACCGGTTTTCGGAAAGATCATGCTCCAACAAAGAGCTAGATGATGGCTATTCGACCAAATGTCGTCCTCATCTAGCGTGGAGCGGATGATCCCTGACGACGCCGATCTTGTCGGCACCGCTTCATTGCGTCAAAGATGGGTTTGGATAACAGCCATAAGCTTAACCTATGGAGTGGCAATGCGGGCCCGTCAGCTCGAAGTGTTCATTGCCGTCATGCGCGCGGGCACAGTGACCGCCGCGGCGCGGATGCTGAACATTTCCCAGCCAGCGCTCAGCCAGATCCTGCTCCACACCGAGGACGAACTCGGCTTCACGCTGTTCGAGCGGGTGAAGGGCCGCCTGCGGCCGACCCCGGAGGCGCTCGAGATCTTCGCCGATGCCGAGAGGCTGTCGGCGGGGCTGGAGGGCCTGCGCCGCAAGACCACCGACCTGCGTTTGGGCCGGACGGGGCTGGTGCGGGTCGCGGCCTCGCCGCCGCCGGCCATGGCGATCTTACCGCGCGCGTTCACCAAATTCCGGGCGCAGCATCCCGATATTCTGCTGCGGTCCCATATGGCGCCGATCGCCGCGATCGTCGACATGCTGCGCGCTGGCGATGCCAGCCTCGGCGTGGCGTTGGACGACCGGTTGCCTCCCGATATCGATGCGGAGGTGATCGGCAGCGTCGGCTTCGCTTGCCTGCTGCCCGCCGGGCATGCACTGGCCGGGAAAACCGAGTTGAGACTCGCCGATCTCGCCGGGGAGGAGTTGATATCCTATCGCGGAAACACCCGTCCCGCTGACGAACTGGCCCACGCGGCTCGCGCGCAGGGCGTGACGCTTTCGCCATCGCTCGAGATCGACGTCTCCATCTCGGCGGTCGGCTTCGTCCAAGCCGGCCTGGGTATCGCCCTGGTCGACGCGCTGCTGCCCTGGCACCAGTTTGCCGGGCTTGCCATCAGGCCGCTCGCGAACGGGCCGGAATTTCCGATCGCGCTGCTCACCTCGCGCACACGGGCTCTCTCGCGGGCCGATGAAATGATGCGCGACCAGATCCGCGCGGCCTGTTCCGTCGTGCTGGGCAGTGACGAGACAAAGGCATAAGCAAGACTTATATCGTTCCGCATCATCCATCTTGGACGCGGACCATCCAGCCGTGCCAGCTTCCTGCAGGCAGACAGGAAGGGACGCATCATGGATGGTGCCATCGCGGCGAACGAGGCGCGGAGCGAAGCTGACTGGAAGGTCGGCGTCGACATCGGCGGGACATTCATCGATTTCTGCGCGCTCGAAGCAAATTCCGGACGCGTCGCCTCGCTGAAAGTGCTGACGACGCCGGAGGATCCGGGCGCCGAGCTGATGACGGGGCTCACGCTTCTGGCCGAACGCGAAGACTTTGATCCTGCCCGTGTGACGCGCTTCGTGCACGGTACGACCGTCGGTATCAACACCATCATCCAGCGCAAGGGCGCGTCGCTCGCGCTGTTCACCAATGCCGGCTTCGAGGACGTCATCGAACTCGCGCGGCTTCGCATGCCGGACATGTATTCGCTGTTCTGCACGCGACCGGATCCGCTGATCTCGCGCGACATGGTGTTCGGCATTCCCGCGCGCATGCGTGCCGATGGGAGTGAGTCCAAGGCGCCGGATATGGCGGCGGTGGAGAAAGCAATCGTGGCGGCGAAAGCCTGTGGAGCCCAGGGTATCGTCGTGTCCTTCCTCCATTCTTGGCGCAACGCCGCGCAGGAAGCCTCCGTGCAGGCGGAGATCGCCCGTCTTGCTCCCGATCTCTTCGTCTTCTCCTCGGCTGAGGTGTGGCCCGTCATCCGCGAATACGAGCGCAGCTCGACCGCCATCCTCAACGGCTATGTCCATCCGCGCGTCTCGGGCTATCTGACGGCGCTGGAGGAGCGGCTGAAGGGCCGCGGCGTGCCGGCCCGGCCGATGCTGACCAAGTCGAATGGCGGGCTGATGAACGCCGCCGAGGGCAAGCGCGCCTGCGTCAACATGCTTTTGTCGGGAACGGCCTCCGGCGTCATCGGCGCCTCGTGGCTGGCGCGTCAGGCAGGCCAAGACAAGGTGCTTACCCTCGACATCGGCGGCACTTCGGCAGACTTCGCCCTGATCATTGGCGGCGAGGCGCAGTTCGGCACCGGCGAACTGATCGGCGAATTTCCGCTGCATATCCCCTCCGTGTCGGTCAGCTCGATCGGTGTCGGCGGCGGCTCGATCGCCAGTGTCGATGCGCAGGGGGTGCTGCGGGTCGGACCGGAATCGGCCGGTTCGACGCCGGGACCGGCCTGCTACGGCCGTGGCGGCGAGCGCGCGACAGTGACCGACGCCATGGTGGTGTGCGGATGGCTCGGTCACAGCGATATGGCCTATGGCCAGCTGCGGATCGATACTCAACTGGCGCATCGCGCGGTTGGCGACCTTGCCGCCCGGCTCGGCCGCCCTGTCGAGCAGACGGCACAGACGATCCTCGATATCGCGGTATCGGAAATGTTCGTCGAGGTCGAGAAGCTCGCCTCGCGCGCGGGCGTCGACTTGCGCGAATTCACATTGATGCCCTTTGGCGGCGGCGGCCCGATGCTCGGTGCCTTTCTTGCCCGTGAGCTCGGCATGAAGCGTGTGATGGCGCCTCGCCGCCCCGGCGTGGTGTCGGCGCTCGGCGGACTGGTGGCGGATTTGCGCGGGGACTTCATTCGCACCATCTTCACCCCGCTCTCGGCCGTGTCGCTCGCCGGAATTCGCGAGGCCTTCGAGGCACTGGCGCAAGAGGGGCGCGACTGGCTTGCGGCGCAGGGGCACGATGCAGCGGCGGAACTCAGTCTCTCCTGCGACATGCGCTGTGTTGGGCAAAGTTACGAGATCGAGGTCGTTCTCTCGCCGGAATGGCTGACGGAGGGCAATGCGGCCGCCATCGCGCAGGCCTTCCATCTCACCCATCAGCAGCTCTACGATTTCCACGATCCGGATGGCGAGATCGAGCTTGTGAACGTCCGGCTGTCCGCCATCGGCGCCGGGCCGAAACTCTCCCTCCCGGAGACCGACGAGATCGACGCTCCGGCCATCCCGGCGCGCCGTCTTCCCGTCTACACCGGCGCGAGCGTCGAGACGGTCGACCTGCACGACCGGCAGACCCTCATGCCGGGCAGCACGTTCCATGGGCCTGCCGTGGTCGTTCAGGAAGACACCACATTTGCGATCCCCGCGGGAGCGCAGGCACGGGTCGACCGCCATCTCAACCTTCTGCTGACCTTCCCGGAGTGACGCCATGTTTGACCGGACAAACCTGCAGGTTCTGGCGAACCATGCCCGCGCGGCGGCCGAGAATATGGCCCACACGCTGCACCGCACCGCGCACTCCGCCTTCGTCAAGGAGACGCAGGATTTTACCGTGATGCTGATGGATCGTTCAGGCGCGACCTTCGCGGTGCCGATGGAACTCGGCGCCACCTGGTATCCGGGGCTTTCGTATCACCGCGCGATCGCGATGGTCGAAGACTACCGGCCGGGCGACGTTGCTTTCACCAACGATCCCTATTCGGGCCACGTCGCCACGCACGCGCCCGATACGCATCTATGGAAGCCGGTCTTCGTCGACGGCGACATCGTCGCCTGGACCGGAGGGCATATCCACAACACCGATATGGGCGGTGCGGTGCCGGCTTCGCTCAGCCGGGCGCTGACCGAAATCCATCAGGAAGGCATCCGCTTTCCGCCCATGAAGCTGGTGAGGGAGAGCGTCTTCGACGAGATGATCCTGCGGATCATGAGCACCAATGTGCGCAAGCCCGATCTCAACATCGGCGACATCAAGGCGCTGGTCGGCGCGCTCAACACAGGCGAGCGCAAGATCCAGGCGATGGTGCGGAAGTTCGGCAAGGCCGGCTTCATCGAAGGCGTTGCCGCTCTTCTCGACCATGCGGAGGCGCAGGCGCGCGACGTGCTGCGCGCCATGCCCGACGGCACATGGGAATTCTGCGACTATGCCGACGAGGATTCCGTCGAGGCCAATCCGTGCCGGCTGAAGCTGACGCTGACGATCAAGGGCGATGCGGCGGTGCTCGACTTCACTGGCTCCGATCCACAGCTCGGCTCCTCGCTCAACGTGCCTTCGGGCGGCGACCCGCGACACACCATGCTGCTGGTGGGTGTCTACTACGTGCTCTATACGCTCAACCCGAAGATCTTGCTCAACACCGGCCTGACCCGGCCGTTCACCTGCATTACGCCTCAAGGTTCGGTGCTGAACCCGCTTCACCCCGCCGCCGTGGGCATGCGCTCGCTCACCTGCGCCCGACTGCGGTCGGTCATCTTCGGTGCCTTCTCGCAAGCGATGCCCGAACGCCTGCCCGCGGCGCCAGCCGGCAACAACTGTATCGTCAACGTCATGACCACGGACGAGCGCACCAGCCGGACCGTCATCACGGCGGTGAACCCCGTGGTCGGCGGCGGCGGCGCGATGCCGCATCGCGATGGGACCAACGGATCGGGCGCCGATGCCGCCTATCTCAAGAACACGCCGATCGAGATCACCGAGACGGAGACCCCGGTCGAATTCGTGAAATACGGGCTCGCCAAGGACAGCGGTGGCGCGGGGCGATGGCGCGGCGGGCTGGCGACTGAGATGGCCTTCCGCGTCTTTGCCCCCGATTCCAGGATCACGGCCCGCAACCGCGACCGCAGCTTCTTCCGTCCCTGGGGTGTGCTGGGCGGCAAGGCGGCCGGCCTGTCGGACATGGTCGTCAATCCGGGGACCGAGCACGAGCGACGGCTCGGCAACATCGACACGGCGGTCCTGCAGCCTGGCGACGTGCTCGATATCCGCTCCGCCGGAGGCGGCGGGCGCGGCGATCCGCGTCAGCGCGAGCCCTGGCGGGTCGCGCAGGATGTGCGACGCGGCTACGTCTCGACGACAGCTGCCGAGCACGACTATGGCGTCGTCATCCGCGGCGGCGAGGTCGATGAGCAGGCAACGGGGCAACTGCGTGCGCGGCAGGAGCCGGCCGCCGGCCATTTCCATTTCGGTCCGGAGCGCGACGGCTACGAAGCGCAGTGGACGCCGGACGCCTATGACCGGCTTCATGCGGTTCTGGACGCCTTGCCGATCCATTGGCGCTTCTTCGCCAAGACGGAAATCTTCCGCCGCATGAAAGGCCGTTGCGGGCCGGAGGGGGTCCAGGCGGCTTTCGGTGCCGTCTGCGAACGCTTCCCCGAACTGCCGCGTCCTCGCCTTGTGCGAGAGGCCGCGGAATGATCACCGCCGGCCGCATCGTTCGGCTCGCCGAGTTCGACCGGGCAGAGGTGCATTTCTATCTCGACGGGCAGATGTGCGCTGCATTGGCGGGCGACACCGTGCTGACCGCGATGCTGGCGTCAGGCCACGCGCTGCGAAAATCCGAGTTCGGACCCGAGTGGCGCGCCGGGTTCTGCCTGATGGGAGCCTGCCAGGATTGCTGGGTGTGGCAGGACGAGGGACCGCGCCTGCGGGCGTGCTCTACCCTTATCGTGGACGGCCTGCGGTTGCGGACGGCGCCGCCGGAGAGCTGGCCATGAGCGAGACGGCGCCGCCTCGGATCGTGATCGTCGGCGCCGGCCCCGCCGGCATAAGGGCGGCGGCGACGCTGGTCGATGCCGGGCTCCATCCGGTTGTGATCGACGAAGGCAATCGCGCGGGCGGACAGATCTACCGCCGCCCGCCTGCTGGCTTCATCCGCACGCCGGAACAGCTCTATGGGTCGGACGCGGCCAAAGCGCGCGCGCTGCATGCGCTCTTCGACCGGCTGGCTGCGGAGGGACGGCTTACTCATTGCGCGGCGAGCTCGGTCGTCGCCGCCCATGAGGGGCGACTGCACGTGCTGGGGGAGGTCGGTATCGAGGTGATCGGCTACGACCGCGTGATCCTTGCCACCGGCGCGTCAGACCGCGTCGCTCCGGTCCCCGGTTGGCAGAACGCCGGCGTCTACAGCCTCGGCGCAGCGCAGATCGCGCTCAAGGCGCAGGCCGTGGCGCTCGGGCCACGGATCGTGCTGATGGGATCCGGGCCTTTGCTTACTCTGGTTGGTGCGCAACTCGTCAAGGCTGGAGCCGGCGTTGCGGCGGTGCTCGACACCTCGCCATGGCACCAGCAGATGCGCAGCTTCCGGAGACTTGCCGCCCGGCCGATCGTCGCACTGCGCGGCCTGGCTATGCGGGCGAGGCTTGGCGGCCGCTATCATGCGGGCGTGACGCTCGAGCGGATCGAGGCCGACGGGCAAGGTGTCACGGCGATGCGCTGGCGCGACGCCGGCGGAAGGCAGCGCCTCACGCCATGCGACATGATCGGCATGGGCTGGCATCTGCGCGCCGAGACGCATCTGGCCGACTTGGTCGGGTGCACCTTCACCTATGACGAGCAGTGGCGGCAATGGCTGCCGAGGGCGGACCAGATGGGGCGCGCCGGCAAAGGGGTCTACCTTGCGGGTGACGGGGTTCGCCTGCTTGGGGCGGACGGCGCGGAGATTGCCGGCCGCCTCGCGGCGGCGGCGTGCCTGTCCGATCTCGGAATTCCGGCTCCCTCCACTAGCGCCGACCTGCGCAAGCTCGCGCGGCTCGAGCGCTTTGCCCGCGGTCTGGCTATCGCCTTTCCCTGGCCGGAGGCGATGGCGCGGGCGCTCCCTGACGACGCGATCGTCTGCCGCTGCGAGAACGCAACCGCAGGAGGCATACGTGAGAGCGTGGAGCATGGCGGTGGCGAGGCCAACAGGGTGAAATCGCTATCGCGCGTCGGCATGGGGCGCTGTCAGGGGCGTTATTGTCAACTGGCCACCGTCGAACTCATCGCGGCGCAGACCGGCTGCACGCCCGACGCCATCGGCCGGTTTCGCGGGCAGGCCCCTGTGCGGCCTGCGCCTATCGGTGCCTTTCTCCGGCAAGGCTGACGCGATTGCGAAAACCGCGCCTCGGCATCCGTCACGTCTTGGAGCAGTTCACCGTTTCATGGAAACGGTTAACTGCTCCAATTATCTGTTTTGACGCAATTCCGGACGGAGAACCGCTTCACGCTTTCCCTGGAATTGCCCTAGAAATCGGCGACCTTCCCCCACACGGAAGCACCGAAGCGCCGTGGATCGTAGGATGTCGCGTCGACGACTGGTTGCGACCCGGTCATCAGATCGGCGACGAGGTGTCCAGCGCCGGGCCCGATGCCGAAGCCGTGCCCCGAAAATCCAGCAGCCAGGAAGAAACCCGGAAGGGTAGGGATCTCGCCGATGGCGGGCACGCCGTCCGGCGTGCTGTCGATATAGCCGGCCCAGGCCGCGCTGATCGTCGTCTTGCGCAGCGCCGGCAACAGCTCGAGCGCACGGGCATGGGTCAGGCGGATGGTCGCCTGGTCGGGGGCCGGATCGAGAATGCGCATCCGCTCCATCGGCGTCGGCTGGTCGAGCCGCCAGCGGCGGAGCGTTTCGTGGCCCGAGTACATGCCCTGCAGGCTGCCGGGCGCGAGGCTGCGCCACCGCTTCAAGAACATGGGCAGGAACTGCGACGAGAAGCGCAGCTGCTGCGGCGTCACGTCCACGCGGCCGCGTCCACTTATGGCGAGCGTGTAGCCGCCGTCGCCACGACGCGTGGCCGAAATTCCTGCCGTGTGCAGCGCATCCGGCAGATCCGCCGCGCCTTGCGAGACGGACAGAATGGAGGAGCGGATCGACGCCTGCGGAAAGCGGAAACCGAACTGCCGGCAAAAGGAGGATGCCCAGGCGCCGCCCGCCAGCACCGCTACCTTGGTCCGGATCGTCCCGCTCTCGGTGACCACGCCACTCAGGCGCCCGCCCTCGGTCTCGATGCCACGCGCGGCGCAATTCTGGTGCACGGAGCCGCCGAGCTGGAGGATGGCGCGGGCGACCGAGGGTGCGGCCCGCGACGGGTCGGCGGTGCCGTCGGTCGGCGAGAAGACGCCGCCCTTCCAGGTCCGGCCAGTGGCTCGGCCCCGCTCGCTGGCCTCGGCGCCGTCGAGCATATGCGTGGTGACGCCGGCCGTCCTGGCGAAGTCACGCCAGCGCGCCCAGCCGGCCAGTTCCGCCTCGTCATTGCTGAGATAGAGCAGGCCACAGCGGCGAAAGCCGGTGTCTTCGCCCGTTTCCGCAGCAAAACCGTCCCACAGATCAAGGCTTCGGGTCGCCATCGGCAGTTCGCGTGCGTCGCGGTTCTGCTGGCGGCACCAGCCCCAGTTCCTCGAGGACTGCTCGGCGCCAATTCGGCCCTTTTCGACAAGCGCGACCTGCATGCCGCGCCTGGCCAGGTAATAGGCTGCGAAGACACCCACGATGCCGCCGCCGATCACCACCGCGTCCGCGGTTCGCGGCAGTTGGTCAGATGTCTCGATTTGCTGCAGTGGTGCGCGCATGGTTTCTCTGCCTTGACGCGCCAATCTACCGTGTTGTGCAGGCAGCCGCTGCCGCAGATGAAGCTGAAGCAGAATTTTATTCCGGCAGCCCGGTCGAAATCGAGATCTGCTGCGTTTCAAAGCGCTGCCCGCTTGGATGGACAGGCCAACGGGCTGTGGTAGTGTCAATGCCTACGAGCAAGTCAGCATTTTGTGCTGTGGCATGCGTTTCGCGGAGACGGCCATGAAACTGGATCGGATCGACATCAAAATTCTTCACGAATTGCAGAAGAACGGCCGCATCACCAATGTGGAACTGGCTGATCTGGTGCATCTGTCGCCAAGCCCGTGCCTGATGCGGGTCAAGAAGCTCCAGTCGGAGGGCTACATCGAAGGCTACTCCGCGCAGGTCAATATTGGCAAGCTCGGCCAGACGCTGACCGTGTTCACCGAAATCACCTTGAAGAATCACCGCCAGGTGGACTTCGCCCGCTTTCTCGCCGTTGTGGAGAAGATTGACCAGGTCATCGAATGCCACCTCGTGTCGGGCGGCTACGACTACTTGATGAAATTCGTGACCGCCGGCATCGGCGAGTACCAGACCATCATGGAACGGCTGACCGACATGGATATCGGCATCGACAAGTATTTCAGCTTCGTGGTGCTGAAGTCCCCCATCGTCAAGGCGCACATGCCGCTGCCTAGCCTGTTTCCGAGGTAGTTAGCGGCGACCGCTCCGCGCTCCGCGCTTGTCGCCGGAGCCCGCTACAAAATGTCCGACCGCAATATCGGATGCAGTGCTTTCAATTCGGCTTGCATCTCGGCGATCATCCACGCGCGGATGTCGGAGACGACAGGTCGTACCGGCCTTGAGCGCGATGCGATCAGCTGATGGATCCGGCCCGTCTTGATCTGCCTGTCCGAGGCAGGGACAAGGGTTCCCTGAAGCAACGCCCTTGAAACATTGCTGAGCCAGCCGAGCGCCACGCCTTCGCCGTTCATCGCGGCTTGAAGCACGACCGCGTAGTCCGAGAATTCCAGCCACTTTGCCCCGCTGGTCTTGCGGTCCGCTACACTGCCCCAGGCGTCCAGCCACTGCTCCCTGGCGTCGGTCAGGTGGAGCAGGGCATGACCTTCCCCGGTTCCGGCATGGATCAACCGACCGTGGGCCGACAAATAGGATGGGCTGCATACCGGAACTATGATTTCCGGCGAGAATGCCCAGTGGTGATAGTGGGTGTCGTCATCAGCCAGGATTCTCGTGGCAAGGTCGACATTCTCGGCTGGTCCTCGCAGAACGCCCGCGATCAGTTCGAACCTCAGGTCGACGTCAGGAAATCTCGTGTTGAATGCCCCTAACCTGGGAACGAACCAATAGGTTGCCAGAGAGCTCGAAAGTGAAAGGGTCACCACCGGCTTTGCAGCGCTGTTCTGCTTGATCCTCCGGATCACCTCGGCGATGCCGTCAAATCCCTCTCGCACAACCGAATAGAGGGCACGTCCTTCTGCCGTCGGGGCCAATCCCGTTGGACCCCGCGTGAAAAGAGGAATACCGAAATCGGCCTCGAGCTGCGCAATGCTGCGGCTGATCGATGGTTGCGTCACGTTGAACTCGCGCGCCGCAGCCGTGAAGCTACCCGACCGGACAGCAGCTTCGAAGACAAGCAGTCCGCGCGCGGAGGGAACGAGTTTAGCAAAGCCAGCCATACGCTCAGCGTATAGACACCCCAACAATTTACAAGCTTTCCGCGATCCCGGAAATGGCGAAGTATAACCCTTATGAATGGGGCGGAGCAGAACGTGAAGGTAGCGGGATTTCAAGCAGGCAACACATCCAGCGATCCACTGCTTCAGCCGTTTCGGCTCAAGGGTCTGACGCTGCGCAATCGCGTCGTCAGCACCAGCCATGCCTCGATGCTGGACGATGGCGGCCTGCCGCTCGAGCGCTACCAGCGCTACCATGAGGAGAAAGCGCGCGGCGGCCTGGCGATGACCATGGCGGGCGGCTCCGCCATGACTTCGCCCGACTCGAGTTGGGGCGGCGGTCAGTTGGACCTTTCGACCGACCGCATCGTGCCTCATCTCCAGTCGCTGTCGCAGCGAGTGCATCGCCACGGCGCTGCCGTCATGTGCCAGGTCTCGCATCTTGGCCGGCGCGCCACCGCCTATGCCGGGAACTGGCTGCCTCCAGTGGCGCCATCGCGCATTCGCGAGACGCGAAACCGGAATTTTCCGAAGGAGATGGACGCCGCCGACATCGACAGGATCATCGAGGACTACGCAAGTGCCGCCAGGCGCTGCCTGGACGGGGGTCTGGATGGCGTCGAAACCGTCACCGGCGGGCATCTGATCGGGCAATTCCTCTCGCTCAGAACCAACAGGCGCACGGATGGCTTCGGCGGTTCACTGGAAAACCGCGCGCGCTTCGGCCTGATGGTTCACGAGGCGATCCGCCGCGCGGTGGGCGACGATTTCGCTGTCGGCATCCGGTTCGTGATCGACGAGGCGGTCGAGGGCGGATCGGATTTCGAGGAATGCCTTGCCTTCGCCAGGCTGTTCGAGCGGGAAGGTCATCTCGACTTCTTCAACTGCATCTTCGGCCGCATGGACACCGACCTATCCCTGGCCGAGCAGAACATGCCGGGCATGTTCACCAAGAGCGCGCCGTTTCTGCCACAGGTTGGAGAGTTCAAGCGAGAAACAAGACTGCCGGTCATCCACGCGGCGGCCATCAGGGACGTAGCTACCGCCCGACATGCGATCCGCGAGAACCTTGTCGATCTGGTCGGCATGACGCGGGCGCATATCGCCGACCCTGATATCGTCAACAAGGTGATGCGGGGAGAAGAAGAGCGTATCCGCCCGTGCGTCGGCGCGTCCTACTGCCTCTACAAGAAGGTGCAGTGCATCCATAATCCGGCCAGCGGCCACGAAACGATCATCAGCCACATCATTGACCGGGCCGAAACGTCGAAGCGGATGGTCGTGGTCGGCGGCGGTCCGGGCGGGATGGAAGCGGCAAGGGTCGCCGCCGAGCGCGGCCACAGAGTGAGCCTGCTCGAAGCCGGGCCGCGACTTGGTGGGCAGGTGCTCGTCGCGGCGTCGGCGTCCGATCGCAAGGATCTCATCGGCATAGTCGACTGGCGTACCGACGAGCTCGCTCGCCTGGGCGTGGAAGTCCGTCTCAACACCTGTGCGGACGCGGAAATCATCCTTGCCGAGCAACCGGACGCGGTCATCATCGCCACCGGTGGCATTCCGGACATGGAACGGCTGGAGGGCGCTGAGCATTGCGACAGCGTCTGGGACGTCCTGACCGGGGTCGTGCCGGCGAAGGAAGACGTGCTTATCTACGATGAGACCGGGCGCCAGGCGGCAGTCTCCTGCGCCCTGCATCTTGCCCGCCCCGGGCGCATGGTCAGCCTGGCCATGGCGGACGACACGCTGGCGATCGAGACGCCCTATCCGGACCGGGTGAGTTTCCGCAAACGCGCCTCGGAACGCGGCATACGCATCGTCAGCGATGTGCGTCTGGTCAAGGCAGCGCGCCAAGGCAATGGGATCGCCGCCACGTTCCGGCATGAACTCACCGGTGCGGAAACGGAAATGACCGCGGCCCAACTCATTGTCGAGCGCGGCACGGTGCCCATGGAGGATACCTACCAGGAATTGCGTGCGCGCTCAGCCAACAACGGCGTCACCGACATAGCGCTCATGACGGGAACAGAAACGCAGGGGGACAAAGGTCCCCAGGCTGCCGGTTCGTTCGTCCTGCACCGCATAGGAGACGCAGTTGCCAGCAGGGACATCTACTCGTCGATCTACGAGGCCTACCGGCTCTGCTCGCAATTGTAGACAGGGCCGATGAAACTCGATCGGATTGACATCAAGATTCTGTACGAGCTGCAGAAGAACGGCCGCATCACCAATGTGGAACTGGCGGAATTGGTCGATCTCTCCCCCAGCCCCTGCCTGATGCGGGTGAAGAGGCTGCAGGCCGAAGGCTATATCGTGCGTTATTCGGCGCAGATCGACATCGCAAAGCTGGGGCGTACGCTCACCGTCTTCACGGAAATCACGCTCAAGAACCATCGCCAGATCGACTTCGCGCGTTTCCTTGCCGCCATCGACAAGGTTGACGCGGCCGTCGAATGCCACCGCGTTTCCGCCCGTTACGACTATCTCTTGAAATTCGTCACGGGTGGGATTGCCGAATATCAGGCGATCGTGGAGCGGCTCACTGACATGGATATCGGCATCGACAAGTGTTTCAGCTTCGTGGTGCTGAAATCTCCCATCGTCAAGGCGCATATGCCGTTGCCCAGCCTGTTTCCAAGGTGAGGCTCTGCCGCCTATCGTTTTTGCTTTGATGCATGTCGTTGCCCCAGAACCGCTGCACACTTCTGGGCGACATGCATCAGCGGTGGCCGTACTGGCTGACCAGTTCGGGGTCGCGGACGAGGCCATCGAGCCACGTCGGATCGAGCTTCGGCACGGAGGAGAACAGAAGCTTGGAATAGGGATGGCTTGGCGCTTGCAGTCTGTCGGGCGTGATCTGTTCAACCCGCTGCCCATTATACATGACCATGATCTCGTCGCAGATCGCTTCGACGACCGAGAGATCGTGGCTGATGAAAATGTAGGAAAGGCCCAGCTCGCGCTGCAGCTCCTTGAGCAGTTCGATCACCGCGGCCGCCACCACCGTGTCGAGCGCCGAGGTGATTTCGTCGCAGATGATGAGCTTGGGTCCGGCCGCCAGGGCGCGCGCGAAGTTCACGCGCTGCTTCTGGCCTCCCGAGAGCTCCGACGGGCGACGGTAGCGCAGCGTCCTGGGCAGGCGAACCATATCGAGCAGTTCGTCGACGCGCTTCGAGCGCGTCTGCCGGTCGAGCCCGTGATAGAAGGCCAGCGGCCGGGAGATGATGTCCTCTACAGGCTTGGCCGGATTGAGGGCGGTATCGGCATACTGGAACACGATCTGCATCTCGCGCAGTTGCTCCTGGTTGCGCTTGCCCGAGGCGCGCTCCAGTTGCCTGCCATCGAAGACGATGTCGCCGGCCGCCGCTGGATGGATGCCGGCGATGACGCGCGCCAGCGTCGATTTTCCGCAGCCGGATTCGCCGATGACGCCAAGATTGCGCCCCTTCTCGACGACCAGGCTGACGGAATTGACAGCGCGGATAAGCGGCAGTCCGTCGGCCCGCACCGAGCCATAGCCGGCGGTCACATTGTCGATACGCAGCAACGGCTTCGTGCCGGCACCCGCGTCCGCATGTGCTTGCCGCGGTTTCGGCTCGAAGGCAGCCAGCAGTTCGCGCGTGTAGGGGTGCTGGGCTGCCAATAGGATCTGAGCCGTGGTGCCGGCCTCCTGCACTTCGCCGCCCTTCAGCACAATGATGCGATCGGCGATCTGGGCGACGACCGCGAGGTCGTGGGAAACGTAGACTCCCGCTATCCCGCCGGCCCGCATGACCGACTTGAATGCCTTCAGCACGTCGATCTGCGTCGTCACGTCGAGTGCCGTCGTCGGCTCGTCGAAGATCATCAGCTTGGGATCGCCGATCAGCGCCATCGCCGCCGACAGCCGCTGCAATTGCCCACCTGAAACCTGGTGCGGATAACGATCGCCGATCCCTTCCGGATCCGGCAAAGACAAGGCCCTGAACAGCTCGACCGCGCGCTTTCGCGCCTGCTCGGGCGGCATCAGCCGGTGGATGCGCGTAACCTCGATCACCTGCTCCATGATGGTGGACGAGGGGTTGAAGGAGGCGGCGGCACTTTGCGGAACATAGGCGATGTCGGTGCCGCGCAATCTGGCACGCTGCTTTTCGGTAAGTGCGGCCATGTTCTTGCCGTTTACATTGATCTCGCCACCGGTGATCCGGCAGCCAGGCCGCGCATGGCCCATCAGCGAGAGCGCGATCGTCGTCTTGCCGGAGCCGCTCTCGCCGATCAGGGCGACGATCTCGCCGTCGGCGATGTCAAGGCTGACGCCCTTGATGATTTCAACAACACGATCGGCGTCGGTCGTCGCCTCGATCCTCAGGTTCCTGACCTCGACGAGATTGGTCATGCGTCCCTGTCCCTGATCTTCTGCGGCAGGTTGTCGATCAGCAGGTTGACGCTGATGGTGAGGCTGGCGATCGCCAGCGAGGGAACGATGACAGCGGGAGCCGCGAAGGGCAGGCCGCCTATGTTTTCGCGCACCAGCGCGCCCCAGTCGGCGAGCGGCGGCTGCAGGCCGAGCCCGAGGAAGGACAGGCCGGAGAGCAAGAGCACGATGAAGACGAACCGCAGGCCGAAGTCGGCGAGTACCGGGCGGATAATGTTGGGCAGGATCTCGGATCCGATGAGATAGGCGATGCTTTCGCCGCGGACGCGAGCGACGGTCATGAAGTCCATGGTGTTGATGTTGACGGCGAGCGCCCGCGCGAAACGGTAGGCGCCGGGGATATAGATGACGGCAAGCGTCAGGATCAGCGCCGGGATCGACGAGCCGACCGCGGCGACGACCACAAGGCCGAACAGCTTGCTGGGAATGGAGTTCATGGCGTCGAGGAACCGGCTGAGGCAGGTGTCGAGCCAGCCGCCTGTGACGGCCGCGATCATCCCCAGCACGACGCCAGAAAAGCAGGCGATACAGACGGCGGCGAGCGATATGCCGACGGTGTAGCGCGCGCCCATCAGCACCCGCGAGAGCATGTCGCGCCCCAGATAGTCCGAGCCGAGCCATAGGCCCTGACGCATCGGGCCGAAATAATCGTCGTCGACGATGTCGCCGATCGAATGGGGAATGATGGTGGGCGCGAAGATGGCGATCAGCGTCCACGCCAGGATGACCAGCGAGGCCACGACGCCCACGAGATTGTAGCTGTGGCCCAGGAAGGACCGTCGGGAAGCTGCCACACGCGCCATCGTCATCTGAGCCTCGGGTTGGACATGATGGCGAAGATGTCGGCGATCGTGATGAGCAAGAGGTAGCCGAGACAGAAGATCATCGCGCAGCTCTGGATCAACGGCAGGTCGCGGGTCGCGACCGCATCGACCATCAGCTTGGCGATGCCGGGATAATTGAAGATTGTCTCCACGATGATGACGCCGCCGACCAGATAGGACAGCGACAGCGCAACCGCGTTGACTATCGGCCCGAGCGCATTGGGAAGCGCGTGTTTGAGCACCATGCGGCCGCGCGAGGCGCCTTTGAGCAGCGCCATCTCGACATAAGGCGTGGAGAGCGTTTCGATCACCGCGGCGCGGGTCATGCGGATCATCTGAGCGGAGATGACGAAGGTCAGCGTGATCACCGGCATGGCATAGATGCGCACGAGGTCGGTCAGCGTATGCGCCTCATTGACCGAGGACAGCGCCGGCAGCCATTTGAGATAAACGGCGAAAAGCAGGACCGCGAGGGTCGCGACCATGAATTCCGGCACGGAGATGACGCCGATCGCAAGAATGGTGACGGTGCGGTCGTAGAGCGAACCGCGCAGCATCGCGGCGGTGATGCCGAGCGTCAGCGCCAGGGGCACCGAGAGCAGCGTGGTGATGCCGGCGAGCTCCATGGTGTTGACGAAGCGCCCGCCGATCAGCGCCGCGACCGGCATCTCGTTGGCATAGGAAGTGCCGAGATCGCCGTGGAGCAGGCCGAGAAGCCAGCGCAGGAAGCGCAGGATCGCCGGATCGTTGAGATGCATGGCCTCGCGCAGGCCGGCGACGGCTTCGGGTGTAGCCGCCTGGCCAAGCAGGATCGACGCGGTGTCGCCGGGCAGCATGCTGGTGGCGAAAAACACGGCGAACAGGACGATCAGAAGCGTGACGACCGCGATCGCCAGCCGCTTCAGCACGAGGTTTAGAACCCCAGACGTCATGGAAGCTCCTGCGGTTGCGTTCGGCCAAGCCATGTTGCGCAATGGGTGCCAGGGACCGGCTGTCCGGTCCCTGGCAGGCGCCTCTCAGGCTTCGAGCCAGAGATATTCCGCCATTGCGTAGCCCATCATGCCACCGAGCGGGTTCGCCTCCAAACCCTTCACCTTGCTGGAGAGAGCATCCACGTTGGAAATGTAGGCCGGGATGATGGTGCCGGCCTCCTCGGAGACCATGGTCTGCATCTGGCCGTAGATTTCCTTGCGCTTGGCCTGGTCGAGCGAGCCACGCGCCTCGACGAGCAGCTTGTCGAACTTCTCGGACTTGTACTGGCTTTCGTTCCACGGCGCGTTGGAGGCGTAGAGGAGCGAGAACAGGATGTCGGGCGTCGGGCGCGGATTGATGTTGCCGAAATGGATCGGCGCCTTGAGCCAGTAATTGTCCCAGTAGCCGTCGGACGGCACGCGCTGGACATCGAGCTTCATGCCGATATCGGCACCGGCGGCCTGGATGATCACCGCCATGTCGATCGACGACGTCGCGGCATCGGAGGCGACCACGGGGATGGACTGGCCGAGCAGGCCCGACTTCTGGAAGTGGAACTTGGCCTTGTCCGGGTCGAAGGCCTTCGGCTTAAGCTCGGCATTGTGGAAGATGTTCGCCGGCGAGACGGGCTGGTCGTTGCCGATTTCGCCGAGGCCGCGCAATGCCGACTTGACGATCTGCTCGCGGTTGACGAGGTATTTCATGCCGGCGACGAAGTCGGCCTTATTGCCCGGATCCATGTCGAGCCGGATGTTGAGGTCCGTATAGTTGCCCGAGGTGGTCTTCGACAGTTCGAAGCCCTGCTGGCCGCCTATGAGCTTCATCGCGCGCGGATTGATCGAGGCGGCGAAGTTGATGTCGCCGGACAAGAGCGCGTTGACGCGGGCGCTGTCGTCGCTGATGGCGATGAATTCGAACGAATCCAGGTAGGGCTTGCCGGATTTCCAGTAGTTCTTGTTCTTGGTGACGACCGACCGCACGCCCGGTTCGAACGTTTGCAGCACGAAGGCGCCGGTGCCGTTGCCCTTGGAGAAATCGGTGGTGCCATCCGCGACGATCATGAAGTGATGCAGCGCCAGGATGGTCGGAAGGTCGGCATTCGGATCGGCGAGCGTGATTTCGACGGTCGACTTGTCGACCGCCTTGAAGCCGGTCATCTGCGCGGCGATCTTGGCGACCTTGGAGCCGACCGCCGGATCGAGATGGCGCTTCATCGAGAAGACGACGTCGTCGGCCGTGAGGTCCTTGCCGTCGTGGAAGGTGACGCCCTTGCGCAACTTCACGGTCCAGGTCTTGGCGTCCTTGCTGTCGAAGCTTTCGGCCAGCTCCATCTGCGTGACGCCATCCTTGTCGAGGAAAGTCAGGCGGTTGTAGAGCGAGCAGCAGCGGACATAGTCGGTCGACAGCGACGCCTTTGCCGGATCGAGCGTGTCGGCGGTCGAGGAAGACCAGCCGGCGGCCTTGAAACTGCCGCCGGAAACCGGCGTGGCGGCGACGGCATTGGTGGCACGGCCAAGCACCACGCTGCCTGCGGCAATCGCGGCGCCGCCGGCCAGCAGCATCTTGAGGAGTTCACGGCGGCTCGCGCCCCGCCGAATGGCATTTTCGACCATGGCATCGTCTGCGCTGGTCCAGTTCGTGATCTTGTCGGTCATATCATTCCCCTTTCTGTTTGTTTTCCGGGTTGCTCGTCTTGCTGCGGCTTTCCGGGCTTGGGCTCAGGTTCGTTGCTTCAGGCTTTCCCGCACGGCGGCGGCAAGGGCCGCCATTGACGTGAAGTGGTAGTCAGGCGCGGTGAAGCGCTCGGGCTCGATCGTGCCGCCATAGCCCTTCTGGGCATGCCGGCGCTCGATCCAGCAATTGGTCATGCCAAGCGCCCGGGATATGCCGATGTCGTGGTACTGGCTTTGCGCCACGTGGAGGATGTCGTCCTTGCTGTCGCCCGGGGAGGCCACGAAATCGAAGACCTTCTGGAAGAAGGCCGGGTCCGGTTTCTCCGTGCCAGTATCGTCTGCGGTGAAGGTGGCGAAGAAGGGCGAACCGAGCTGCTTCTCGAAATGATCGAGCGCCCAGCGCCGGGCATTGGTCATGGCGATCAATCTGTGCGACTTCGCAAGGTCCGCCAATGCCGCCGCGCTGTCAGGAAAGCCTTGCCAGACACTGGCGGAGTCCCGTAGGCGCATGCCGTATTTCTCCTCGGGAGGGAGGCCGAGACGCGGTGCGATGACCGTGTAGACACGCACGAGATCGTCGGGAAACAGACTCGCATCGGGCATGTAGCGGGCCTGCCGGTAAAGGGCCAGCGCCTCCTCGCCATCGATCGAAACGCCGGCCTCGGCGGCAATTCCCGCCAGGCAGGTCGTGATCCCGCCTTCGAAGTCGATCAGCGTGCCGACCACATCGAAGGTCATGTATTTGAATTCGCTAAAGCCCCTGGCCAAGACTGGGTCTCCTCTGCATGCGGCCGAATTGCACGTGTTGAACAGAACAAAATTCCGTGCTGTCCGGGGCGTCGGCCTTTTTCGAAGGCCTGGAAATCCGGGCTTTCTGGCCTTGTCTTCTCAGCAGTCTGGCACTTCCCCCGCGCTGGATTCGCCGAAAAGGCGTGAGGGGGCGGCACAAAATTGCGAAATCGTCTGCCCCGGCGATATTTCGAGACACGACATACTTCGCCGCCATCATGCCAGGGCCTGGCGGACGTCTGGATCGTCAAGCGTCTGGTCGAGCGTCCGGCGCGTGCGCTCGATGATCGCATCGATGTCGGCATCGGTGCAGCAGAGTGGCGGTGCATAGCCGATAACGCCATGCGCAAAGGCACGGATGATGAGGCCATTGTCCCAAGCCCTGTCGAAGACGCGCCGCGCCGGCATGGCCGACGCCGGAAGCGGCGTCTTCTTCTGTTTGTCGACCACCAGTTCTATCGCGGCAAGCATGCCGCGGCCGCGCACGTCGCCGACGAGGGGGTGGTCGCTCAGGCTTGCCAGTCCTGCCATCAGGCGGGCGCCGGCCTTGATGCCATTCTCCAGAAGGCCGTCTTCGTAGAGCTTCAGCACCTCGAGCGCGACGGCGGCGCTGACGGGATGGGCGGAATAGGTATAGCCGTGACCGACGGCCGAGGCGCCCGCGCCATCGGCGATGACGTCGTAGACATGATCGGCCATGAACACGGCGCCCATGGGAACATAGCCCGAGGTCAGACCCTTCGCCGTCGTCATGAAATCGGGAACGATGTCCTCATCAGTGCAGGCGAACAAAGGCCCCGTGCGGCCGAAACCGGTGATCACCTCATCGGCGATGAACAGGATGCCGTACTCCCGGCAGAGTTCGCGGATCGCCTTGATCCAGCCCTTCGGCGGGACGATGACGCCGCCGGAGCCCTGGATCGGCTCTGCATAGAACGCGGCGACCCGCTCCGGCCCGAGCTCCTCGATCTTGGCCTTTAGCGCGGCGAGCGATGCGGCGATGATCGCCTTGCCGTCCTCGCCGACCGGGTTGCGGTATGGATAGGGGGAGGGGATCTTGTGCTGCCATTCAAAGGGAATGCCGAAGCCGGCGTGAAAGGCGGGCAGGGCGGTCAGGCCCGCGCCGACCACCGACGAGCCGTGATAACCCTGTTCGATGGAAATGAACTGATCGCGTTGCGGCTCGCCTTTGGCATTCCAGTAGTAGCGGACGAAACGGATCGTGCTGTCGACCGCGTCCGACCCGCCAAGCGTGAAGAAGACGTGATTGAGATCTCCCGGCGCGCGCTCGGCCAGCTCCGAGGCGAGGCGGATGGCCGACTCCGAGCCGAGGTCGAAATAGGCGGTGGCGTAGGGAAGCTCGCGCATCTGCCGGGCCGCCACCTCGACGATGCTGTCGTGGCCGTAGCCGGCGTTGACACACCACAGCCCCGCGAAACCGTCGACAAGTTGCCGGCCGGACGCATCGGTCACGGTCGCGCCCTTCGCCGATTTCAAGATGCGCACGCCGAGCGCCTCATGACCACGGTATGAAGAGACCGGGTGGATGAGATGAGCGCGGTCGAGTTCGATCAGGGAATTGGCGAGCATTGTTGTCCTCCTAGCCGAGCGCCTGGTTGGCGAGGGCGTAAACTTTTGGCCTGGCCTGTGCCGCGACCGTCTTGGGCGGACGGTCCATGGCCACGCCGCCGCCGACATGGGTGAGCCCGATTTCCTCGAGCCAGCCGGCGATGCCGGTCCCGCTGCCGGTATCCACGCGCAGGAAGGCGCCGGCGCGCGGGGCGGCGAAGAAGCCGATCAGGGCCTTCGCCTCGTCGATACCCCCCGCGATGACCGGACCAATCACCTCGCCGTGTCCGAACGGGCGGATCGCGGCATAGGCCTCGATGGCGCCGTCGCGGCGGATGACGGCGAATTGGCCGCGCTCGGCCAGCGCATCGATTAGAGCTCCACGGTCGGCGCCATAGGCGTCGCGGTCCAGCGCCTTGATTTCAGGCAGATCGTCGATGCTTGCAACCTCTACGCCATTGGGCTCGCCAAGCTCCGTAACTTCGCCTTGATGCTGCAGAATGGTGCCGGAGGGCACGAATCCCAGTTTCTCATAGAGAGGCATGCCGTCCGTCGTCGCGACGAGTCGCAGCGGACGGTCCCCGGCCAAGGCGAAGGCCTGATTCATAAGCCGGCGCCCAAGCCCCTTGCCGCGCGTGTTCCTGTCGACGATCACCATGTTGATCATGGCGCAATCCGCGCCGTAGGGCGTTACCAGGATGGTTCCGGTGACGCGGCCCTGACCGTCGAGCGCGACCGCGCCGTTCGAGAGTTGCAGCGCCATCTGCCAGTCCTGCGGGCGGTGCGGCCAATTCTCCTGGCGAGAAAGCACTAAGGCTCCCTCGATATGGTCGGGCCCGAAGGCCCGGAGTTCGATGTCGCCCTGCGGCATGAGGCATCCTTCCGTCTGACGACAAGTTTCGACCATCGGCGCGCCGCAGATCATCTGAAGGCTTTGGCTTCGACAGTATCTTTCGCCGTAGCGCGATGGGTGCGCCGCATCTTGTGCTGACACCGTCCGCGGCGGGATGCGCCTCACACCGCGCACACCGCCACAATCGGCACGCCAGATGCTACAGCGTGCCAAACCGGATAGCGGATACGGAACTTTCTGCTTTCGGAAGGCCTATTTCGGTCAGGTGGGCCGCCGCCTGCCGTCCTATGATGAAAGACATCCCAGCGCGGATGCGCTTCCACCGGAGATCGACGGACATGGCTTCCTTCAGGCCCAAATACATCACCTTCGACTGCTATGGCACGTTGACCTTTTTCCAGATGGCGGAAGCGGCGCGCGACCTCTACGGCAGCCGGCTCGACGAGCCGCGTATGCAGGAATTCATCAGGAACTTCGCAGCCTACCGGCTCGACGAGATCATGGGCGACTGGAAGCCCTATGCCGACGTCGTCCACAATGCGCTCGAGCGCGCTTGCAAGCGCAACGGCGTCGCCTTCAGCCCGGACGACGCCAGGATGGTCTATGAGCGCGTGCCGACTTGGGGACCTCACGCCGACGTCCCAGCGGGCCTGGCGAAGGTCGCCAAGGAAATTCCACTGGTCATCCTGTCCAACGCGATGAATGCGCAGATCATGTCCAATGTCGAAAAGCTCGGCGCGCCGTTCCATGCCGTCTACACAGCCGAGCAGGCGCAGGCCTACAAGCCCCGTTTCAGAGCCTTCGAATACATGTTCGACAGGCTTGGTTGCGGCCCGGAGGACGTTCTTCACTGCTCGTCCTCTTTCCGCTACGACCTGATGTCCGCGCACGATCTCGGCATCAAGAACAAGGTATGGGTCAATCGCGGCCACGAACCGGCCAACCCGTATTACGGCTATGTCGAGATATCAGACATTTCGGGTCTTCCAGGCGTCGTCGGTCTCTGAAACAGGCGGATTGCCGATGAAGTTCGTCTCCTACTGGCACGACACGGCCCCTGTCTTTTCCGGCGGGGCGGAAGGCCCCGTCGAGGGGCATTACGATGCCGCCATCATCGGCGGCGGCTTCACCGGCCTAGCCGCCGCGCGCCAATTGGCGAAGGCCGGCGCCAAGGTGGCCGTGCTGGAGGCGGAGCGTGTTGGCTGGGGCGCATCCGGGCGCAATGGCGGGCACCTCAACAACGGCCTCGCCCACAGCTACCTCTCCGCCAAAGCGGAGCTCGGCAAGGAACGGGCAATCGCGCTCTATCGGGCGCTGGACGATTCCGTCGACACCATCGAGGCGCTGGTCGCCGAGGAAGGCATCGACTGCAATTTCCGCCGCGCCGGCAAGCTGAAGCTCGCCTCCAAGCCGCAGCATTTTGCATCAATCGCCCGCAACTTCGAGGCCCTGCATGCCGAGGTGGATCCGGATACGGCGCTGCTGTCGGCGGGAGATCTCAAGTCCGAGATCGGCTCACCCTTCCACGGTGCGATGCTGTCGAAGAAGAGTGCCATGATGCATATGGGCCGCTATGTGGCGGGTCTCGCCACTTCAGCCGCCCGCCACGGCGCCGTGATCCACGAGGACGCGGCGGTCACCGATCGCAAGCACGCCGGTGGCAGGCATGAGCTGACCACCTCGCGCGGCCGCATCAGTGCCGATAATGTGCTGGTGGCGACCGGCGCCTACACGACTCCGAATTTCAGCTACTTCCGCCGCAGGATCATTTCCGTCGGCAGCTTCATCATCGCCACGCGGCCACTGAGCGACGCCGAGATCGCCGCGGCAATGCCCGGCAACCGGACATGCGTGACCTCGATGAACATCGGCAATTACTTCAGGCTTTCGCCGGACAATCGCCTGATCTTCGGCGGCCGCGCACGCTTCTCTGCGACATCGGACCAGCGCTCCGACGCCAGGAGCGGACAGATCTTGCAGGCGGGTCTCGCGGCGATCTTTCCGCAACTCGCCAAGGTCGAGATCGACTATTGCTGGGGCGGGCTGGTTGACATGACCAAGGACCGTTTCCCGCGCGCCGGCTACCATGACGGGGTCTGGTACGCGATGGGCTATTCCGGCCACGGCGCGCAGCTTTCCACCCATCTCGGCATGATCCTGGCCGATGCCATGCTCGGCCGCGAAGATCGCAATCCGATGAAGGGGCTCGAGTGGCCGTCCATTCCCGGTTATTCCGGCAAGCCTTGGTTCCTGCCGATGGTCGGCCTCTATTACAAGGCGCTCGACCGGATTCAGTGATCGCCGATCCGGCCCGGCTTCGGCAAGAACCGCCTCAGCCGAGCCCGCCGATGTGGAAGCTCTTCATCTCGAGATATTCCTCGATCCCGGCCTGGGCGCCCTCTCGCCCGAGGCCGGACAGTTTGACGCCGCCGAACGGCGCCACCTCCATCGAAACCGAGCCGGTGTTCAAGCCCACCATGCCGAACTCCAGCGCCTCGCCGACGCGCCAAGCGCGCTTCAGGTTCTCGGTGTAGAAGTAGGAAGCAAGCCCATAGGGCGTGCCGTTGGCGATCGCGATCGCTTCTTCTTCCGTCTCGAAACGGAAAAGCGGTGCGACCGGACCGAACGTTTCCTCGCCGGCGAGGTCCATTTCATTCGTCGCACCGGCCAGCACCAGCGGCGCGACATACTGAGGGCCCTCCGGCAGCACCGGCTTCTTGGTGACGATCGTCGCGCCTTTGGCGAGCGCGTCCTCGACATGGCGGTTGATCTTCTCGACCGCCGCCATGTTGATCATCGGCCCGATGGCGACGCCGGCCTGGGTGCCAGGCCCCACCGTCATGGTGTTGACGCGCGCGGTGAGCTTCGCGGCGAAGGCCTCGTAGACGCCGGCCTGGACGAGGATGCGGTTGGCGCAGACGCAGGTCTGGCCGCCATTGCGGAACTTCGAGACCAGCGCGCCCTCGACGGCGAGGTCGAGATCTGCGTCGTCGAAGACGATGAAGGGTGCATTGCCGCCGAGCTCGAGGCTGAGCCGCTTCACGCTGTCGGCCGCCCCGCGCATCAGCAGCGAACCGACCCGCGTCGAGCCGGTGAAGGAGATCTTGCGCACGGCCTCGTTCGCCATGATCTCGTTGCCGATTTCGGACGGCATGCCGGTGACGATGTTGATGACGCCGGCCGGAATGCCCGCACGCTCGGCGAGCACGCCGAGCGCCAGCGCCGAATAGGGCGTGAACTCGGACGGCTTGATCACCACCGTGCAGCCGGCGGCCAGCGCCGGCGCGACCTTGCGGGTGATCATGGCGTTGGGAAAATTCCACGGCGTGATGATGCCGCAGACGCCGACCGGTTCCTTCATCACGATGATACGGCGGTCGGATGTGGGCGAGGGGATAGTGTGGCCGTTGACGCGGCGTGCCTCCTCCGCGAACCATTTGACGAAGGAGGCGCCGTAGCGGATCTCGCCCTTGGCCTCATCCAGCGGCTTGCCCTGTTCGGCAGTCAGGATCAGCGCCAGATCGTCAAGATGCGCATGCATCAGGCCATGCCAGGCTTCCAGCAGAGCCGCGCGCTCGGCGTTGGTCTTCTTCCTCCAGTCCCGATATCCGGAGGCCGCAGCTTCGATGGCCGCGCGGGTCTCCCGACCGGCCATGTCGGGCACTGAGCCAATCGCCGCCTGGGTCGCCGGATCGATGACATCGACGGTCTTGCCAGAGCCGGCAGCGACCCACTGACCGCCGATCAGGCCGGCTTCGCGGAAGAGGCTTTTGTCTTTCAGGTTTTTCATCGCAAACGGCCTTGCAAATCAGTTGAGTGCCGCGACGACGGCGGCTGTGATGGCGTCTGTCTTGTCCTTGCCGGGAATGGTTCCAACACCGCGCGCGGTCGTCGCTTCGAGCGCCTTCATCACGCGCTCGGCCGCGGCCTTTTCGCCGAGATCGTCGAGCATCATGGCACCCGACCAGATGGTGGCGATCGGATTGGCGATGCCCAGATGCGCGATGTCGGGCGCCGAGCCGTGCACCGGCTCGAACATCGACGGCGCCGAGCGGTCGGGATTGATGTTGGCGGAGGCGGCGTAGCCGAGCCCGCCCTGGATCGCCGCGCCTATGTCGGTCAGTATGTCGCCGAACAGGTTGGAGGCGACCACCACGTCGAGGCTCTCCGGCGCCATGATCATGCGCGCGGCGAGCGCATCGACATGATAGCTTGTCACTTCGACGTCAGGATAGTCCGCAGCCAGCTTTCGCGTGATCTCGTCCCAGAACACCATCGAGTATTTCTGCGCGTTGGACTTGGTGACGGATGCAAGTTTGCCGCGCCGTGTCCGCGCCTGCTCGAAGCCGAAGCGCAGGATGCGTTCGACGCCGGCGCGGGTGAAGATCGAGGTTTCCACCGCGACCTCGTCCAGAGTGCCTTGATGCACGCGCCCGCCGGCACCGGAATATTCGCCTTCGGTGTTCTCGCGAATGCACAATATGTCGAAGCCTTCCGCCCGCAGCGGGCCTGTCACGCCCGGCAGCAGGCGGTGCGGCCGGATGTTGGCGTATTGCACGAAGGCCTTGCGGATCGGCAGCAGCAGACCGTGCAGCGAAACCGAATCCGGCACCTCCGCCGGCCAGCCGACGGCGCCGAGAAGGATGGCGTCAAAGCCGCGCAAGGTCTCGATGCCGTCCTCCGGCATCATGCGGCCGGTTTCCTTGAGGAAGCGGCAGGACCAGGGGAACTCGGTTGCGGTCAGGCAGAAGCCGGAGTGTTGGGCCGCCATTTCCAGCACCGTCCAGGCGGCAGAGGTAACGTCGCGGCCGATACCGTCACCGGGGATCAGGGCGATCGAATAGGATTTCATCGGCATCTCTCTAGAGGCTGATCAGGACGCTCTTGGTCCTGCGGTTGGCGAGATAGGCCTCGCGGCCAAGGTCCTTGCCGATGCCGGAGCGCTTGTAGCCGCCGGTCGGCAGGATATGGTCGCGCGAGCGGCTGTAGCGGTTGACCCAGACGGTGCCCGCTTCGAGCTTGCGCGCGAAACGGATCGTGCGGGACAGGTCTGCGGTGAACAGGCCCGACGCCAGCCCGTAGGTCGGATGGCTGGACAGCACCAACGCCTCCTCCTCGCTCTCGAAGGTCTGGACGGTCAGGACAGGACCGAAGATTTCCTCGACGATCGCTGGATTGTCTTGGTCGACATCTGCGATCAGCGTCGGCCGGTAGAAATAGCCTGGACTGTCCATAAGGCCGCCGCCGGTCAGGCATTTGCCGCCGGCCCCGATCGCGGCCCGCACGATGTCATCGATACGCGCCCGCTGCCGTTCCGAGATGATTGGCGAATATTGGGTCGCGTCGTCCCAGGTCGGGCCGGGGCGTGCTGTCCTCATCTTCTCCAGGATCGCGGCCGTCAGCCGGTCCGCCACGTTCCTCTCGACGATCAAGCGCGTGCTGGCGACGCAGGCCTGGCCGGCATTGAAAGTGACGCTGCCGGCGATGGCCATTGCGGCCTTGTCCAGATCGGCATCGGCAAAGACGATCTGCGGGCTCTTGCCGCCGAGTTCCAGTGTCATCGGCTTGACACCGGTGCGGGCGACATTCTCCATGATGGCCGATCCGGCGCGGGTCGAGCCGGTGAAGCTGATCTTGGCGATCTCCGCGTGGCCCGTTAACGCGGTGCCGGTCGTCGGACCGTCGCCCAGCACCAGGTTGATAAGCCCCGCCGGCAGACCGGCTCTGACGGCGAGTTGCGCCATATAGACGGTCGAGAAGGGCGTCATTTCCGATGGCTTCAGAACGACGGCATTGCCGGCCGCCAGCGCCGGGCCGAGTTTCCAGCCGGCCATCGAGATCGGAAAATTCCACGGCGTGATCGCCCCGACCACGCCATAGGGCTCGCTCATGATCATGCCGAGACTGGCGTCGTCGGTCGGCGCGAGCTCGCTGCCTTCCTTGTCGGCGAATTCGGCAAAGAAGCGGATCTGCTCGGCGGTGACGGCGATGTCGCCGGCAACGAGCTGGCCGACGGGCCGGGTGGAGCACAGAGCCTCGATTCTGGCCAGCGTTGCGGCTTCCGCCTCAATCAGGTCGGCCCAGGCCTGGAGCGCCTTCGTCCGCTCGCGCGGCCGAACACCGCCCCAGTTGCTGGACTTCAGCGCCGCCTTGGCGCTTTCCACCGCACGGTCGACCATATCGACGCCGGCCACGGGACAGTCGGCATAGGCCTTGCCGTCGGAGGGGCGACGCATCTCGATCCCGCCCTTGGTCGAAATCAGTTCCCCGCCGATGAAATGGCCATTGGGAAGGGGGATCGTATCGGGATCGAAGCTCAGGCTCATGGGCAAACCACTCGGCAGCATTGATCCGAGCCTAGCGCTTGCCGGCACGCAGCATTCGCTGTTCGGTGATCCACCGCCGACGAATGTTGCGTGCCGGGCGCGAGAGACGGCAAAATCTTTCGCGGGAAGCTGGCCCTCCTGGCCCGAGGGTTCTGTCTAGCCCACCGTCACATAGATCTTGCGCACCGTCTCGATGGTCTTCCAGACACCGGTGAAGCCCGGCTTCATCACGAAACTGTCGCCGGCGCGGTAGGTCACGGCCTCGCCGCGGTCGGGCGTGATTTCGACCACACCGGACAGGATGTGGCAGAATTCGAACGTTTCCCCCTTGATCTAGCGCGTCTCGCCCGGAGTCGCCTCCCAGACGCCAGTGTGGACGAGATTGTCCTTGGCGGCGTCCTGCGCCCAGGTCTTGAAGGCGGGGTTGCCGGCAATCAGCCGTTCAGGCAGCGCCCCGGATTCGCGCGGCTGGAAGGCAGGGCTGGGATCGACGGTCTTGAGCAGGGACAAGGGACGGCCTTTTCATGTTGGACTTCAATAGCCGCGCGACCGATCGACGAGCCCGATGGGATCAAGACCGGCGCGATAACGCCGGATGTTTTCGACAACGGCTTGCGCAGCGCTGGTGGGCTGGGTGACACTGGCGACATGCGGGGTCAGGATGACCTTCGGGTGCGACCAGAACGGATGGCCCGCTGGCAGTGGTTCGGGATCGGTGACGTCGATCATCGCCGCAGAAAGATGGCCGCTGTCGAGCGCGGCGACAAGGGCTTCGTGGTCGAGCTGCGACCCCCGGCCGGTGTGGACGAGCGCAGCGCCCTTGGGCAGTTGCGCAAACAAGCCGGCATCGAGCAAGCCACGCGTCTCCTCGGTCAGCGGCAGCAGGCAGACCAGTATGTCGCTGGTTGCGAGCATCTCCTCCAGTCCGAGCTCGCCATGATGACAGGTCACGCCCTCGATCCGTCGGGGGGAGCGGCTCCATCCGGCAAGCGGGAAGCCGAAGGGCTTCAGGCGGTCGAGGACGGCTTGGCCAAGCTGTCCGAGGCCGAGAACGCCGACCTGGCGCGATCCAGCCTGCGGCTGCGCGATATCGGCCCATTCGCCGGCGCGCTGCTGCGCCAGATATCCAGGCAGGTTGCGGTGGAGCGCGAGCACGGCAAGCGTCACATATTCCTGCATCATGCGCACGATGCCTTCCTCGATCATGCGCACGATCTTCACATTCTCAGGCACAGCATTGAGGCGAAGCTGGTCGACGCCGGCGCCGATGGAAAACAGGATTTCCAGTTTCCTGTAACGGGCGAGGTTATCCGGCACGGTCCAGCTGATCAGATATCGCACGGCGTCGGGATCGACCGTCGCGGCATCCATCGTGAAGGGGACGCCAGGCAGTTCTCTCGCGAATGCCTCGCGGAAGATCGCGCCGCGGCGCGCATCGGAATTGAACAGGAATGTCATTCCGTTCCTTTCATGCCGCGCAGCGGGCGCCCAGGGCCTCGATCAATCGCTGACAGGCGATGAGCTCGCTGGCAAGGATGTATTCGTTGGGTTTGTGGGCGCGGTCGATGTCGCCGGGTCCGCAAATGATCGCATCGAGCCCGGCGGCCTGGTAGAGCCCGGCCTCCGTGCCGTAGCTGACGGCGGCGAGCGGCGTTTCGCCGGTCAGTTCGCTCAGCAATGTCGCGAGTGCCGCGTCCTGCGGCAGCGACAGTGCAGGGTAGGCGCTCATCGGTGTCCACTCGACCCGAAAGCCATCGGCTGCAAGGGCCTCGGCCCGTGCCTTGACGGGTGCGAGCAGGATTGCCGGGTCGACTCCGGGTATGGCGCGCGCCTCGAGGTCCAGACTGCAGGCGCCGGGGATGATGTTGACCGCCTGTCCGCCCGCCACGACGCCCGCCTGCAGCGAAGAGTAGGGCGGCTCGAAGGCGGCGTCGAACGGACCGTGTGTCAGCCGTTCAGCTTCGCTCACGGCCGCGCTCAGCGCATGGGCCATGGCATGGATGGCGTTGAGCCCGAGATCGGGCCGGGAGGAATGGCCGGCGTGGCCCCGGATCGTCACCCGAGCCGCCGCCTTGCCCTTGTGCCCGCGCACGGCGCGCATGCCACTCGGCTCACCGACAATGACGCCGAGCGGTTTTGCGCAAAGTTCGGGAAGGCGGGCAATCAGATGCGGCACACCGCGGCATCCCACCTCTTCGTCATAGGAGAAGGCGAAATGGATCGGCTTGGCGAGGCGCAGTCCCGCAAGCATCGGCACAGCCGCGAGTGTTGCGGCCAGAAATCCCTTCATGTCCGTGGTGCCGCGCCCATAGAGCCGGTCGCCCTCCTTGCGCAGCGCGAAAGGGCTCGAACTCCATTGCGGCTCGCTGGCGGGAACAACGTCCATATGGCCGGACAGAATATAGCCAGGGACGTCGGCGGGGCCGATCGTCGCGAACAGATTGGTGCGGTCGCCTTCCGGCCCCGGAAGCAGGGTGACCTGCATTCCATGTTTTGCCAGATAGGCCTCGACCCAGTCGGCAATATCGCCGTTCGGCTTGCCGGCGACCGATGGAAAGGCGACGAGACGATCGAGGATGTCGAAGACGTCCATTCCAGCCCTCAAAACGTTCGGGTTCGCCGGGATCGGTGCCGTCGACCATAGTTGCAACATTGCCGGAAGGATGTGTGCGTTCTGACGCGATTGCATGCCGAAAGCGGAAATGTTTCAGTTGAATCTTGCGTTGGCACGTGACTTTCAAGCAAATCGTACGGGTCTGTTTGTTTAGCGTTGGTAGACAGAGGGCGGCTGCGGGGTGTCGTCAATTTTGCGGGAATCTTTCAGAGGCATGGACTTGAAGCCGTCCGGAAGCTTGAAAATCGACACATTCTCGATGCGGATCGGCGACATCGAAGGCGTCGAACTGGACCGCTTGCACGCGCACTCACTCGCCGTGGGATGGCCGCATCGCGCCGAGGACTGGCAATTCCTGCGTGAATCGGGAGAGGGATTCGTGGCGCTCGACGAGATCGGCCGGGTTCTCGGTTCGGCCATGTGGTTCGCGCATGGTGCCGATTTCGCCACCGTGGGGATGGTCATCACCTCGCCGCGGCTGCAGACGCTGGGGGCGGGGCAATGGCTGATGAAGCGGGTCTTCGAGAAGGTCGCCGGGCGCGATCTGCGCCTGAACGCAACGCGCGCGGCAAGGCGGCTCTATCTCTCACTCGACTTCCAGCCGGAGAAGACCGTCTATCAATGCCAGGGCATCGCTCGCACCGAAGCAATCGGCAGATTGAAGGAGGCGCGGGGCGACGTCCGGATTTTGGGCGCGAAGGATGTTCCCGCAGCGATCGAACTCGACGCGGCAGGATTTGGCGTAAGGCGGGCGATGCTCATCGAGAAGCTGTTCGCGCACTCGACCGGCTATGGTCTTTTCAGCGGTGATAAGCTGAAGGCTTTTGCGCTCTGTCGGCCGTTCGGGCGGGGCCTTGTGGTGGGACCGGTCGTGGCCGGAAACGACGCCGACGCCGTCGCGGTCGTCCAGTCGCACGTGGCCGATCATTCAGGATCTTTCCTGCGGATCGACACCCACATGGACAGTGGCGAGTTCGCCGCCTTTCTGTCGCACAGCGGGTTGCCGGTTTTCGATACAGTGCTCACCATGTCGATGGGCAAACGCCTCACTGATTTTGCCGTCGGCGGTGCAACTGCGCCGGTGACCTATGCCCTTGCCAGTCAAACGCTCGGGTAGTTCAGTCCAGGATGCGTGCCGTCGCAGATGTCCACGCCTCGCCGGCACTCTTGCTGCGCTAGGCGGGAGAACCGACATCGAGGCAAGACGGTTTTTCGCAACTATGCTGGATCAAACGCAGCGGACGAAACTGGAGTGTCACAGCCTTCCAAATTGTGAGGCGAGCGCGGATCAATACGGGTCACAGATGTAGCCAGGCTTCGATGGTGAAGCGTCGCAGAACCATACGGAACGATACCGGAATACCGACAAACTTGGCCCACGAAAAATCAAATAAAATCAATGGTTTTTGCCCATCCTCCGGGCCCACCAATCAATACGGCGCGCCGTCGATTGGTGTTCAATACCGTCACAACCGTGGTGGTGATACCGGAAAGTCTTGGGGGTGCGGCTGAACGAAGCAGGATGGCGGGCCGAGTCGACATAGCGGGTTGTGTGCGTCAAGTTCTGCAAAAGGGGCGGCCATGGATACTGGTCATGCGGCTTGGCGCAGGGCGAGCTTCTTGTGCTCGCGCAGGTCGTCCATGTTGATGTATCGGCTTGCCTCCATCCAGTTTTCGTTGGTCTCGACGGCCAACGCCCTGACCAGGCGCAGGCAGCTTTCGGTGTTCGGGAAGATGCGCACGACATAGGTGCGCCGACGGATTTCCTCGTTGAGCCGTTCAAGCATTTCAGATGCTTGTGGCGTTGGCGCGGCAGGCGGAAGAAGGTCAGCGTATACTCGATGGTCTCCTCCACCCACGTCGTCAGCCGCGGATAGCGGCCCGACCATTTGGCAAGCCATTGGCGAGATCGGCCTTGGCCTCGGCAAGATCGCGCCGGTCGTGGAGCCAGCGCAGCTCCTGCAGGCAGTCGTCGCCATGCTTCCTCGGCAGGTGATCGAGCGCGTTCCTGAGGAAGTGCACGTAGCAGCGCTGCCAGGCGGCTTGCGGGATCACCTCGCCGGTCGCCGCGACCAGGCCGGCATGGTCGTCGGACACTACCAGTTCGCCCCTGAGGCCGCGCGCCTTGAGCGCGACGAGGAAGTCCTTCCAGGCCGAACGGCTCTCGCGATTGGCCATCTCCACGGCCAGGACCTGGCGCCGGCCGTCCCAGTCGATGCCGACCGCGATCAGCACCGCCTGGCTCATGACGATGCCGGCCTCGCGCACCTTCTCGTAGCGGGCGTCGAGGATGAGGTAGGCAAAGGGCTCTTGAAGCGGCCGCTCGGCGAAGGCCTTCAGGCTCTCGTCCAGCCGCTTGTTGATGGCCGAGATCGACGAGGCCGAGAACGCATGCCCGCACAGCTCTTCGGTGATCGCCTTGACCTTGCGGGTCGACACGCCCTGCACATACATCTCGGCAAGCGTCGCCACCAAGGCGCGCTCCGAACGCTGGTAGCGCTCGAACAGCTCGGTGGAGAAGCGCCCCTGCCGGTCCTGAGGAACCCGCAGCTCAAGCTTGCCGACACGGGTGACAAGCGTGCGGCCATAATAGCCCGAGCGATAGCCCAGACGCTCCGGCATGCGCTCGCCTTTCGAAGCCCCCAGCGCCTCCTCCATCTCGGCCTCGAGCACCTCCTGCATCACCGCACGGATCACTTCGTGCAAACCCTCTGGGTTCGAAAACAGAATGTCTTTAACGGCGGCGCCGGCAGTCTTATTTTCAGTCTTGGTCATGGGGGCGTTCCTTCGCGGGAATCAGGTGACGTTGAACATCACCAGCCTGCCATGACCGCCCCCTCTCTCAGCGAATTCCCAGAACTCTAAGCACACTACCTGGAAGCGGGGCGAGCGTTTCGGCACTTCACATCAGAAAGGGCCATTCGTGAGACCTCCCTCTGGCTGTTTCGATACCAACAGGATGTCCAATACCAACGGAAATACCACCCCTGCGCTCCGTTGGACCAAATACGCCGAAATTCCGCGAAAGACGCCTGCCCACGCCCTTTCTTGTAAAAAGATGAGCAATTTCAGTGCTTTGGAGAAACTCAAGCGTAGGAGCTTCGGCGAAAGGGAATGTCGGGAGAAGTGCCCTTCCCGGGAGATGGGTGACAGTTCATTCCGGATAGATGGGTTACACTTTCGGCCCTTTGCGAGGAGAGCAAGGTGCCTTGGAAGGAGTGTAACGTCATGGAAGAGCGGCTGAAGTTCATCGCCCGGCTGCTGGACGGCGAGAAGATGGCCGTGCTTTGCCGTGAGTTCGATATCTCGCGCAAGACCGGCTACAAGATCCTCACGCGCTACAACGACAGCGGCCTTGAAGGGCTGACGGATCGGTCGCGTCGGCCCTACCGCCATGCCCATCAGCTTCCGTTTCAAATCGAGAAGCTGATTGTGCGTCTGAAGCAGGACAAGCCGACATGGGGTGCGCCGAAGATACGCGAGCGGTTGGCCAGGCTGTACCCGGATGTGCACCGGCCCGCGATCTCGACGGTGCATGCGGTTCTGGACCGGCATGGCATGGTCGAGCATCGCAAGCGAAGGCGCAACAGGGCGACGGGGACACCGCTTTCAAACGGCTATCGCCCCAACGATCTTTGGTGTGCCGACTACAAGGGCGAGTTCATGCTCGCCGATCGGCGCTATTGCTATCCGCTGACGATCACCGACTTCGCCAGCCGGTATCTCATCGCCTGCGAGGCGCTGTCGACCACCAAGGAGGCCTATGCCTTCACCGTGTTCGAAAGCGTTTTCAAGGAGTTCGGCCTGCCCAGTGCGATCAGGACCGACAATGGCGTTCCCTTTGCCTGCCCCAATGCGCTGTTCAACCTCAGCAAGCTGTCGGTCTGGTGGCTACGCCTGGGCATCGACATCGAGCGCATCAAACCGGGCTGCCCGCAGCAGAACGGGCGCCATGAGCGGATGCACCTCACCCTGAAGAAGGAAACCACCAAACCGGCTGGCGCCAATTTTCTTCAGCAGCAGGCCAGATTCGATGACTTCATCGATGAGTTCAATTCAGAACGCCCGCATCAGGCGCTCGACATGGACTGTCCAGCCGAGCGCTATCAACCTTCAACGCGGCCCTATGCCGGCCTGCCAGATCTCGACTATCCGGTTCACGACAAGGCCGTCACCGTCACCACCTGCGGCCGCATCTGTTACAATCGCAGGAAGATCAACCTCAGCCTCGTCTTTGCCGGCCAGACCGTCGGCATCAAACAGGTCGAGGACCATATCTGGCTGACTAGCTTCATGGACTATGATTTGGGATACTTCGATGATGAGACATGCAGGCTCGAACCGCTCCAAAACCCCTTCGGGCCAAAAGTGTTACCCATGTCTCCGGTATAAACCGTAACCCATGTGTCCGGAACGGACCCCAAGAGGGGATGGTGCCCAGAGGCGGATTCGAACCACCGACACGCGGATTTTCAGTCCGCTGCTCTACCAACTGAGCTATCTGGGCCTGTGCCGGCTAAAGGGATACGCCCGCCGGGTTTCGCGAAGGGCGCCGGCGGCGCCCCTTGAAAGCGCGTGGGTTATAGCACGGGAATTCTGCCTGTCCAGCGCCTAGGTGTTGATTTCGTCAGGAAAGAAAAATCGCCGGGAAACGGCCCGTCGCCGGCTGCGCTCACGGCTCGTCCTTGGGCGTCGGACCCGGCTTCGGGCTGTCCTCTTCTTCCTCTTCGCCGTCGCGGACGGGGATGACATAGGCGCCCTTCAGCCAGCGATTGAGGTCGATGTCCTTGCAGCGCGCCGAGCAGAACGGGTAGTGCTCGCGCGCCGAGGGTTTGCCGCATTCGGGGCAGGGCCGCTTCGGCCTCAGCGGCGTGACCTTGTCGTCCGGACTCATGAGCGCGAAGCGTGCCAGTTCTGGTGCGCCTTGAAGCCCTCGCCCGAAAGCAGCGCCACGCTCTCGTAGAGCGGCAGGCCGACCACATTGGTGTAGGAGCCGACCAGCTTGACGACGAACGAACCGGCCAGGCCCTGCACGGCATAGCCGCCAGCCTTGCCGCGCCATTCGCCCGAGGCGACATAGGCGTCGATCTCCTCGCGCGGCAGCCGCTTGAAGCGCACCCTGGTTTCCACCAGCCGCTGGCGCAGCTTGCCGCCGGGCGTGATCAGGCAGATGCCGGAATAGACCCGGTGCGAGCGGCCGGAAAGCAGGCCGAGGCAGTTGATGGCATCGTCGATCGTCTCGGCCTTGGGCAGGATGCGCCGCCCGACCGCCACCACCGTGTCGGCGGCGAGGATGAAGGCGGGTGCATAGTCCTCCTCGCTCTTCAGCGAGGCCAGCGCCTTCTCGGCCTTGTCCTTGCAAAGGCGCTTGGCCAGCGAGCGCGGATGCTCGGCGCGCAGCGGCGTCTCGTCGACATCGGCGGGCAGCACCCGGTCCGGCTCGATGCCAGCCTGCTGCAGCAATTCGATGCGGCGCGGCGAACCCGAGGCAAGCACGAGCTTCTGCAGGATGCTCATGTGAGCATGATGCCGAAAAGTGTGAAGCGGTTTTCGGGCAACATCATGCTCCACTCTTTGATTTGGAGCCGGATGATTTCAGGTCGAACAGGCCTGAAATCATCCGGCTCTAGCTTCGCGCGGACTGTTACTTGAAACGGTAGGTGATGCGGCCCTTGGTCAGGTCGTAAGGCGTCATCTCGACCAGGACCTTGTCGCCGGTCAGCACGCGGATGCGGTTCTTGCGCATGCGGCCGGCCGTGTGGGCGATGATTTCGTGTTCGTTTTCGAGCTTCACGCGGAACATCGCATTGGGCAGCAGTTCGGTGACCACACCTGGAAACTCGAGGACTTCTTCCTTCGGCATTCGATACCTTTGCTTGGATGGGCGTTCCGGCGCCTAGAGCACGATGCCGAAAAGTGTGAAGCGGTTTTCGGACGACATCATGCTCTACTCTTGATCTGGAGTCGGACCTGAAATCACCCGACTCCAACCGGAATTTGCGCGGAACCTATATGATAATCATCCGCTTGTGAACAAGCTTAATCCGGGGCGCTTTCAGCCCCCGGTGCCGCAAAACGTCGACTTATGCGGGTTTTCAGGCGCTCGCGCACGTCGCGATAGGCGGCCATGATGTGCTCGCGCGTGCCGCCGGTGTCGGTCGGGTCGGGCATCGGCCAGTATTCGACCTCGACGGCGAGCGATCGGGTGAGCTCGAGGGCCGCATGATGCGCTTCCGGCGCCAGCGTGACGATCAGGTCGAAATAGTCGTCTTCGAGCTCCTCCAGCGTCCTGGGCTGGCGCTCGCCAAGCGACAGGCCATCTTCGGCAAGCACCGCGTCGACGAACGGATCGCGCTCGCCGGCGCGCACGCCGGCGGAAGCGACGAAGGTGGTGGCCGGAAGCATGCGGCGCGCCAACTGTTCCGCGATCGGCGAGCGCACGGCGTTCATGCCGCACAGGAACAGGATCGAGTGCGGCAGGGCGGCCACTAAAGCATGGTCCCAAAAAGTGGGAACCGGTTTTTGGAAAAGATCATGCTCCAACCAGAGAGCATGATCCCGAACCGGAGGTCAGCGCACGCAAAAAGTGGGAACCGGTTTTTGGAGAAGATCATGCTCCAACAAAAGAGCATGATCCCGAAAAGTGGGAACCGGTTTTCGGAAAAGATCATGCTCCAACAAAGAGCTGGATCAGGACGGTGTTTCAACGAAACATCATCCTGATCTAGCCCCGCCAGTGCAGCACGCAGACCAGCGTGAACAGCCGGCGCGCCGTGTCGAAGTCGATCTCGATCTTGCCGGCGAGCCGGTCCATCAGCGTCTGCGAGCCCTCATTGTGCAGGCCACGCCGGCCCATGTCGATCGCCTCGATGTGGCTCGGCGTCGAGGAGCGGATGGCCTCGTAATAGCTTTCGCAGATCAGGTAGTAGTCCTTGACGATGCGCCTCAGCGGCGTCAGCGACAGGATGTGGGTGACCACCTCGGCGCCGTTTTCACGGCTGACGGCGAAGACCAGACGTGACTCGGCCAGCGAAAGCTTCAGCCTGTATGGACCGGCGCCGTCATCATTGATCGGCCGAAACCTATTCTCCTCGATGAGGTCGAAGATCGCCACGGCCCGCTCGTGCTCGACGTCGGGCGTCGAACGTCCGATCGATTCGTCGAGCTCGACGTCGATCAGCCTGTCGCGGATTTGGTCGTGGCCGGACATCGCTACATGTTCAACCTGATCGCGACGGAGCGGGCATGGGCATCGAGGCCTTCCGCCTTGGCAAGCGCGATCGCGGCGGGCGCCAGCGCCTTGAGTTGATCCGGCCCGAGCTTCAGGATCGAGGTGCGCTTGACGAAATCGAGCACGGACAGACCTGACGAGAAACGCGCCGAGCGTGCCGTCGGCAAAACGTGGTTGGAGCCGCCGACATAGTCGCCGATGACCTCCGGCGTATGGCGGCCGATGAACACGGCGCCCGCGTTGCGCATCCTGGAAAAGAAGTCCTCGGCATGGTCGAAAGCGAGCTCGACATGCTCGGCCGCGATCCTGTCGACCAGCGGCAGCGAGGCCTCCAGCGTCGGCACCAGGATCACCGCTCCGAAGTCGCGCCAGCTCGCGGCCGCTGTCTCGGCGCGCGGCAGCACCTTGAGCTGGCGTTCGACCGCCTGCTCCGCCGCCTTGCCGAATTCGGCGTTGTCGGTGATCAGGATCGACTGCGCGGATATGTCGTGCTCGGCCTGCGCCAGAAGGTCGGCCGCGATCCAGTCCGGATCGTTGTCGGAGTCGGCCACCACCAGCACTTCCGACGGCCCGGCGATCATGTCGATGCCGACGGTGCCGAACACCTGGCGCTTGGCTGCCGCGACATAGGCATTGCCCGGACCGACGATCTTGGCCACCGGCCCGATCGTTTCGGTGCCGTAGGCAAGGGCCGCAACGGCCTGCGCGCCGCCGACGCGGTAGATCTCGGAAACGCCGGCAAGGTCGGCGGCCACCAGCACCAGCGGATTGATGACGCCGCCCGAGGCCGGCACGACGATGACGATGCGCTCGACGCCGGCGACCTTGGCCGGCACCGCGTTCATCAGCACCGAGCTCGGATAGCTCGCCGTGCCGCCCGGCACGTAAAGGCCGACAGCTTCGATAGCCGTCCAGCGCGAGCCGAGCTCGACACCGGCGGCATCCGTATAGCGGTCGTCCTTGGGCTTCTGCCGCTCGTGATGCGAACGGATACGCTCACGCGCGAATTTGAGCGCCTCGACGGTCGCCGGATCAGCCGCCTCATAGGCCTTGGCGATGTCGTCCTTCGAGACGGCGATGCCGAGCGCGTTGAGATCGGCCTTGTCGAACTTCAGCGTGTAGTCGATCAACGCCTTGTCGCCTTCGGCGCGCACGCGCTCGATGATGCCGCGCACCACGGCCTCGACGTCGGCAGACACCTCGCGCTTGGTGGTGAGGAAGGCCGAAAAGCGTTGCTCGAAATCGGCGTCCTGCTGTCGGAGCGTAATCGCCATTGCGCTTTTAGCCTCTGTGCACGGGTCGCGAGGTGGCTTCCCAGGAGCCGCCGACATCGGCAAGCCGTGCCTCGACGCATTCGACGTCGAGCATGATGGTGCCGCCGCCCGAAAACACCAGTTCGACGATGCCAGCCGGCTTGCTGATGGCGATGAAGCTGATCGCCAGCAGCGACAGCACCTCGGCCGGCTTGTCGCGCGCAATGCCGCTGGTCTTGGCGCCGAGTACGCGATCGAAATGCAGAACGCTCTGGCGCCGTTCATTGTGCTGGCGGAACAGGCCGGATTTCGCTTCCCAGACGAAGCGGTTCATGGTCAGCACGAAGCGCTTGGCCGCCGGCAGATATTCAAGATCGGAGACCTTTATCACGGCATCCTGGACATGCGCCGAGACGATGCTCAGATCCTGTTCGTCGAGCGCGATGAGCTTGAGAGCTGCCATGCCGAATGCGCACCTGAAGGTTGATAATTCAGCCCTCTGTTATGCGGTCTTTCCCGCCGGTGCAACTCGCCCGAGGCAGATGCGGGTAAGCGTCAGCCCGAAATCCGCTCGATCACCGCGCCGCAGCCGGAAAGCTTCTCTTCCAGCCGCTCGAAGCCGCGGTCGAGGTGGTAGACGCGATTGACCGTGGTCTCGCCCTCGGCGGCAAGGCCGGCGATCACCAGCGACACCGAGGCGCGCAGGTCGGTCGCCATCACGGGCGCGCCCTTGAGCTTGGCGACGCCGTCGACAATCGCCGTCTGGCCGGAAAGCGCGATGTGGGCGCCCAACCGGGCGAGCTCCTGCACATGCATGAAGCGATTCTCGAAGATCGTCTCGGTGATGCGCGACTTGCCCTTGGCCATCGTCATCAGGCCCATGAACTGCGCCTGCAGGTCGGTCGGGAAGGCGGGGAAGGGGGCGGTCGTGACGTCGACCGGCGCAATGCCGGCGCCGTTGCGCTTGACGCGGATTCCCTCATTGGTCGGCGTGATCTCCGCGCCGGTCTCGACAAGAACGTCGAGCGCGGTCTGCAGCAGATCGGGTCGGGCGCCGTGGAGCATCACGTCGCCGCCGGTCATGGCGACGGCCATGGCGTAGGTGCCGGTCTCGATGCGGTCGGGGATGACGCGCACGCGGGCACCCGACAGCGCCTCGACGCCGTGGATGGTGATGGTCGAGGTGCCGGCGCCGTGGATCCTGGCGCCCATGGCGATCAGGCATTCGGCGAGATTGACGATTTCCGGCTCGCAGGCGGCGTTCTCCAGCACTGTCTCGCCCTTGGCGAGCGAGGCCGCCATCATCAGCACGTGGGTGGCGCCGACCGACACCTTGGGAAACACGTAGCGATTGCCGATCAGGCGGCCGTTCTTGGTCTTGGCCATGACATAGCCATTGTCGACGTCGAGCTCCGCGCCGAGAACCTGCAGGCCCTCGAGGAACAGGTCGACCGGGCGCGTGCCGATGGCGCAGCCGCCGGGCAGCGACACCTTGGCCTCGCCCATGCGGGCCAGCAACGGTCCGATCACCCAGAAAGAAGCGCGCATCTTCGAAACAAGCTCATAAGGCGCGGTGGTGTCGACGATGTTGCGGGCGGAAAAATTGATGGTGCGCGAATAGCCTTCCTGCTGCTTTTCGCGCCGGCCGTTGACCGAGTAGTCGACGCCGTGATTGCCGAGGATGCGGATCAACTGCTCGACATCGGCCAGATGCGGCACGTTTTCGAGCGTCAGCGTGTCGTCGGTGAGCAGCGAGGCGATCATCAGCGGCAATGCCGCATTCTTGGCGCCCGAGATCGGAATGGTGCCGGCCAGCTCATTGCCGCCGACAATTCTGATGCGATCCATGAGAAAACGTCCCCTCGGCCAGAACAGGCCGGTTTCAATCGGTTGATGCGCCCGGCTTAGACCATTGGCCGGCTTGGTTCAAGAAATAGGATTTTCTTGAAACCGGACCAACTGTGACCGGCCAGTATGGCTGATTTGGTCAGTCCTTGTGCATTTTTCCAGCAGCCGGCAATCCTTCGGACCTTAAATCCGCGTCGCGGGCGCGCTGCTTGTCAGTGTCGCGGGCGCGCCGCGACCGCGTCTGCGCCTTGCGCTTCTGCAGATTGGCGCGCAACGCCTCGGCCAGCCGGTCCTTGCGCTCGCCGTCGCCTTTTTTCGGTGGATTTGCCTTTTTCGGTGGATTTGCCTTGTCGTTCATCGTCCGATCCCTTGCCGGCGGTCAGCCGGCCGCGATTCCGCAATGGCTAGCATTTTAACGCGCCCATGTCATGGAAGCGGGCCGAGAGCCGATTTCACGCTATGGATCAGCCGCGCATGCCGCCCCAAACCCGCATAATTGCCGGCAAGAATTAGATGCGACCCTTTGGGTTTTTCTTGGCCTTGCGCTTACCGGTTCGATATGGCAGAAGCGCCGCCATCGCAGGCTGCGGTAGCTCAGTGGTAGAGCACTCCCTTGGTAAGGGAGAGGTCGAGAGTTCAATCCTCTCTCGCAGCACCAGCTTTCCAGAACATCGAAGTGAGCCTGTCGGGCGATCACGCCGGCTCAGTTGGTGACGTGCGACAGCCGCAGGCCGGCTTCGTCCGAGGCCTCGGCCATGCCTTCCTCCGCGAAGCGGAACATGTCCTCGAAATCCAGCTCACGCTCGAAAATGACGCCGCCGACACTGATCGCAAGCACGTCCTTGTCGCCTTTCGGCGCGAAATAGATCTCGCCGACCGTGCCGCGAATGCGCTCGCCCACGTCCTTGGCGTCCTCTTCGCTCGCGCTCGGCAGGAAGACGCCGAACATCGAGGTTCCGATCCGGCCGATCAGATCGTCCTTGCGCACCGCGGACCGGATGGCCGACGCGATCAGCCGCAAGGCCTCGTCGCCCCATTCGAGGCCGAAACGCAGGTTGATCGACGTCAGATGTTGCGGATGGATGACCAGAAAGGCCCCCGAGCGCGGGCCGACCGGTCTCGCCGCCCTCCTGTCGACCATCGAGGTGAACACCTTGCCGTTCAGGCAGCCGGTCAACTGGTCATAGGTGCCGGACCTGGTGAGTTCCTGCCGGTAGCGGCGCATCTCGATCTGTTGCCAGCCGGTGAGGGCAAACAACGGCAGACCGATGACGATCGGCACGACGATTGCCGTAACGGCCCCGCGGCCGAATGGTGTGAGGCTGTCGCTGAAAAGCAGCAGGTAGTTCAACCCGAGCGAAAGCGCGACGCAGGCGGCGGTGCCAAGCACGGCCAGCAAGATGAGGTGCTTCCACGTTTGAACCGGCGCGGTCGGTGTTTTCGTGGTCAAGGGCCAATCTCCTGTTCGACACATCATTTACAGGAGGCCGGTTACGATTTCGGTGTCAGGAAAGCGTACAATTTGATGCAAGTCAGCATCTTCTCCATGGCAAGCGCTGAATCCGGCGCGCCAGCGGCCGCGGCCCGCGGCTGATGACCGGCCCGGTCGTCGGCCCAGGTTTTAGAATTGCTGAACCGCTCTGACCATTCTGCTTTCACGCAAGTCCGCGAGGAGAACTGGCCACTGACTTTCCCGCTGTCGCGTTATTGCGGTGGGCCGAAAATGCCCATCCGGGCGTTTCTCGCCACCACCTCCGCCTTGCCGTAAATGCCGGTCGGAGCGGCCATCGCCCAGCCGTTTGAAACCAGCCAGGCGCCGACATCCTGCTTGCCCAGCGCGCAGGGCGCCGCGATGGCGAAACGGTCGGCGTCCGGCGGCAGCAGGCATTTCAGCGCCCGGCCGCGCAGCCAGGCGTTGAAGACGGCCCGCGCCCGCTGGCCGCAGGGCCAGGCGGTGTCGTCGAATGTGCAGGTCCTGTCCGGATCTATGTCGACCGTCCCGCTGATGGCGACCGTGCGTCCCATGGCTTCGAAGACCGCCGAGGAGGTCGCGACCGGACCGAAAAGCAGGGTCTCGCGCCAATCCTGCGGCATCGGCGTCTTCGGTCGCGGCGCAAGCCCGAGTTCGCCAAGCGGAGGACGCGGTTCGATGCGCTCGATCCGGGATGGGTCGAGCGGCGGCGGCGCAATGAGATCCTCGGCGATCTTGCGCGCCGGCTGGCCCGGCCGCGCGTCATGGATCGGGGCATGGGAGGCCGCCTTCAGGTCACCGGCGCCCTGAGCCGATGCGATCGAAGCGGGCGGCAGCCGGCGCCCGCCCTCGGCGATCAGCGCCATGCCTGCGAGCAGCCCGAGACCGCCGAGCGCGGACGCCAGCAACGGGCGGCCGGGCGGATTCGCCTGGCTCACGCGCGGAACCCCGCGAGGTCGCGGCGGCTGTCGATGATGCCGCCCGAGCCCAACCCGTTAGCTCCTGTCGACACGGCGTCACCCCCGTTGAACCGGATCATACATTAGACATGAGCGACAATCCTTGAAAAGCAAGGCGTTGCGTTAAGTGTCGCGCAACCAATGCGGCCTAGAATCGGTGATCGGATGTCGAGGGGATGACACGATGCGCAAGCCGATACTGCTTTTTGCCTTTCCGGCTCTGGTGCTGCTTCTGCTGGCGGCGGAGCGAGCGGCAGCAATGCTTCTCGGCTTCTATCCGGCCAGCCCCGCTGTGTGGCATGCCTGGCTGGAGCTGCGCCCGTTCTCGACCATGTTCTGGCAGCAGGCGCATGTCTATCTCGGCGGGTCGTTGGCGCTGGATGCTGCCATTATCGTCTTCGTGGCAGGCGCCTGCTGGATGGCCAGCCGGTCCAAATGGTCCGGCGGCTTCTTCCTCGCCAATCATGCTGCAATTATTTTCGCCGGGTTCATGATGGCGCTGAGCAGCCACGCGGAAACGGCAAGCACCATTGCCGCCTTCGTTACGCCTCATGGGCTTCAGTTCTCGGTGATGGTCGACCTCAGCTTGCAGAACTGCCTGGTGCTATGCCTCGGTCTCGCGGCCTGCGCTTACTGCCATGTCGCGTTCCTGCACGAGACCAGGCAGCGCGCCGAAGCCCGCGCAGTCCGCATGCTGGCCCTGCAGCGCGATCTGTAATCCAAAGCAGCAACGACACCCCGCGCGTTCAGTTGATCTTCTTGTAATAGACCTTGCCATCGGGCTGCTGGATGCGCTGGTAGGCCGGGTTGGGCCCCGGAGGCGCGACCTTCCGCTTGAACGAGGGCCGTGCGTCGGCGGCATCGCCTCCGCTTTCGTCGGCGGCGGAAGCATCCGCCACCGTGGTGTTGTCGAGTAGGGCTGGCTCCGGCGCGCCAGGCGCTGGCTCGCTGGCGGCGACGGGCTGGCCTTGCTCCAACTTGGCGATATTGCCGTTGATCTGGCCGAAATTCGCCTGCAACTGACGGTCCAGCGTCTCGAACCGGCTCTGGAAACCGTTGTTGACGGTGTCGATGCGGGCGCCGATCCGCTGCTCGAACTGGCCGAGCTCTCCCAGCCGCGCCTCTATCGTCTTGAGGTCGTTGACGCCGCGATAGAGATAGACGGCGGCCGTCACGTTGACGAAGGTGACGAGCGCGGCGCCCACCGCGAGGACACCGATCAGTCTGCCCCGGCTGGGCTTTCCCGGAGCGGCTTCCCTGTGACCGAGTTCGATTGCCGGAACGTCCGGCTCGCTGATCATCGTCATTCAACCACCACCTTTGCGCCCACCGCGACGCGCTTGAAGAGATCGATCACATCGGTGTTCGTCAGCCGGAAGCATCCGGAGGTGCCGTCGAAACCGACGCCCTTGGGATCGTTGGTGCCATGGATGCGATAGAGCGTGTCGCGCCCGTCGCGCGACAGATAAAGCGCCCGGGCGCCGAGCGGATTGTAGGGACCGGCCGGCACCATCGCCGGCAGTTCCGGCTGGCGCGCGCGCATTTCCTTGGGCGGACGCCATTCCGGCCATTCGGTCTTGGAGGCTACCTTGACCGTTCCGGTCCAGCCGAAGCCGTCGCGGCCGACGCTGATCTGGTAGCGCAGCGCCTGGCCCTGGCCCGTCACCAGATAGAGCGCCTTTTCGTTTTTGCGGATGACGATCGTTCCCGGCTGCTCGCCGGTCTCAAAGGCGACCGCCTTGCGCAGGCTGGGGCCCATGGCCGGCAGCGGCGGCGATCCGGCCTCCGCCAAACCGCAAGCCGACATCGACGCGATGCCGATCAGGCAGGCAGCCGCGAGGCGCGCCGTCATCCGGTGCTTCGAGCTAGCGCTGGGCATTGTCCAGCCGTTCCTTGAACATGCGTTTCAAATCCTTGTTGAAGCGCGCGCGCCCATCCACCTCGGAAGGCAGGATGGCGCGGTTCAGCGCGTCGGCCAGAAGCGCGTTGTCCAGCGCCAGCGACTTGATGTGCGGCGCCTTGAAGATCTTCTCCAGCTCGCTGCGCGAGAAGTGGTTGCCGAACCATTTGCGCTTGTGCTTGTTGGCGACCAGCGTGATGTTGACCTTGTTGCCGCGCAATTCGCGGATCTTCTTGTAGAGCCGCTTGCCTTGCCGCAGCGAGGCGACGTTGAGCTCGAAGACGATGAAGATCTCGTCGCTCGTCCGCAGCACCGAATCGTGCCACGGCGTCTCGATATTGGGCAGGTCGATGACGATGTCGTCGAAGCGATAGGCGACGAGGTCAAGCAGCCTGAAGACGAAGTCGGAACCGTGCGGCTCGAACGGCAGCTGCGGCCGCTCGAAAGAGTAGAGCGTGAGGCCGGACGGTCGCGACAGCTTGATGACGTCCATGAGCTCGACGTCCAGCCGGTCCGGCTGGCCGATGATGCCGGAGAGGTCGAACTGGTTGAATTGGTTGAGGTAGGCGCCGCAATTGGCGCTCTGGAAGTCGAGGTCGACGAGGCAGGTCGAAGCCGCGCGCTCGGCCGATTTCGAGGCAAGGTGCTCGGCCGCCGAGATCGCCAGCGTGGTGGCGCCGGCGCCGCCGCTGGCGGCGATGAAGGTGATGATGCGGCTCTTGGTGCCCTGGCTGCCGGTATCGTGGAAGGTGACGGCGTTGAGCAGATCCTTGGCGTCGAGCGGCTTGTGCAGCCAGTCCGACGCGTTCATGCGCACCAGGATCCGCGTCTGCTCTGAGGTGAGCTCGTCGGAGATCGCGATCAGCGGCACCGAGGCCCAGGCCGCGCGCGCCTCGACGATCGCCGCATTGCCGAGCAGTTCGCCATTGCCGAGATCGAGGATGATGATGCCGGGCCGGCTGTCGACAGGCGGCCCTTTGAGGAACTCCGCCGCGTCCGAGACCTTGACGTCATAGATCGCCAGCGCGTCGAGCCGCGTGGTGACATCGCGCTTGAAATTCGCGTCCGCCGAAAACAGCGCCACCTGCTTTCGCTTGGTCGGGAGAACTCTGGTGTCGATGGCGTTCATGGTGATGTGCTCTTCAAATCTTCACCCGTTACCGTACTCAGCATGGATGGTATCGTTTTGTCTGCGAACCCGAGCAGCCCGCCCAGAAAGAAGAACTGGAAGGTAATGTTCTGCAGGCTCACGGTGATGGTCGGCACGGGGCCACCCAAACGCGTCTGATAGCCAAGGCCAGTGGCCGTGTAGGTCACCACGACATTGGAGCGCTGCAAGCCTGGGAAAAACTGGCACATCCCCGGCCGTTGATTGGCTGCCAGCCCCGGACAGTCATCATCGTTGGTCACTGCCGTGTCGCCGCGGAAAATGCGGCTGAAAGCGGCAGCGTTGAAGATCGCGGAATTGCCATTGCAAGCGCCAGTGCTGCCGGAATATTTGCACTCGAACGAGTATGTTCCGGCCGTGATAGGCGCTCCCGGATTTGTAGCCGGATCTGCTGCCGCAAGTGTGGCTACGTTTACTGCCGGATCGGAGATCGAGGCGAGCCTCGCGCCGATCTGCACTGCCTTGGTTGCTGCGTTCCACTGATAAAATGCATAGCCGAAATCGACAAAACCTAGGGTAAGAGTGAGCAGAAGCGTCATCGCGATGGCCATCTCGACCATCGTTGCTCCGTCTTCCGCTCGTAGGAATCGTTTCAGCATCATCAAAATCGGATCAACCGCTCCTGATGGCTGGCCCCAAGTGTGACGGTGTTGATGTTGAACAATGACAGCAGGCCAACGCTGTCTAGATTGCTGTAAGCGTAGGTGCCGGATGCCGTTACGATGCAAACCTGCGATGTCGTCGACAGATAGAGGACCGTGCCGGTGCTGGGATCGACCGCATTTTTGCAAGTGGCCGGGTCGGCAATGCTGATCGTTACGTCCGTTTTTTGCCAGCCAGGGATACGTGTGGGCGCCGTCCCCGATACATTGCCAAACACGGCGATGTTAGTTGCCAAATCTGCGCAATCGATCGCCGGGAGGCTCGCATCCGTGTAGAGTTTGCTGTTGCAACGGGCGGCAAAGCGGGCGCCATCAGTGAGACCGGCCTCCATCAAAAGCTTGTCGTGGATGAGATTGCCGAATTCAAACACGCCTGCCGATAGAAGCAACATCAGCGGCGCCACCAGGCTCATCTCCACGATGACGGTACCGCGCTGATCGAAGCAAAAACGCTTAAAGGTGCGGGACAGCAGGTTCGACATTGCCGTCACCGATAGAGCTGCGCTTCATCGCGCAGGAAGTTGTCGAGTGTACCCTGCCCCTCGCGTCCGCTGATGTCCACCAGTTCCACCATCACCGAGGCGTCGGCGGAGGCCGACGGAACCGGCTCCGTAAGGAAGAAGCTCGCGAAAGCTTCGACCGGGAGATTGGCACTGTTGCCGTTTAGATCGTAGCCGGCGGCTTCAAGCGCATTGCAGTTCAACAACGCGCCGTAGAGCAGACGGCGATCGACAGTTGTCACAGGTGGCTGGCAGCCGCTGGGCGGCGTTCCAACCTCTCCGCCAGTTGACTGCACACCGACCAGCGACTGAGCGGCAGTAGGGGGCGAGGAGGGTAGCGTCCCATTCGCCAAAGCCGCACGTTCGTACTTATAGACCTCATATCGCGTCGGCGTGGTTGTATTCCAGGCACTGGGATAAGAGGCACTCCCAAAATTGGTCTGCCAATAGTTTCCTGGTCCAAGAAGCAGGTAATCTCCGGCTCCCATACGCCCGCCCATATATGGCGTCGTCTGATCTCTCGGCAGGCCCTTGTTACCGGGACCGTTGAACGTCAGCTGATTGTATTGCGGACACTGGTTCGAATTTCCATTGGATCGTACTCCTCCCTTGCGTACATTTTCCGCCGGACCGTAGTCTGGACTGTTGAAGGCATTGCCGCTGGCATTGATCCCGAATCGGACATTGAAGGCGTCCTGAACCGGCCCGGTGTTCTGGCCAGTCTTGGTATTTACGCCCTGTGCCGAATAGCAGCCCAGCGGCTTCGATGTGGCGATTGTTTGGGCTAGAGCCTGCGCACCGTTGCCGACGCTGTCAGGCGGTTGCAGGAAACCGAAATTGCCAGGGCCGTAAGCGGCATTGTTTCCGACCATCCGAAGTTCGATAAGCCGGCGATGGATTGCCGGATCCGTTACGGCCTGCTCCAGCGTCGCGCCGCCTGCTGTATTGGTGCCATTCACCATCTCATAGGGGTTGCACATGAACACAGGCGTGTAGTTGCAAACACCCGATGTGAAGCCCGCCACCGAGACAGCGGTAAGATTATAGCTTTTGTCGGTCGCGCTTCCTGAAGACGAGACTGAGACCGGGAACATGGGCGTGAAACCCTCCGGCTGGGCCCACAGCTGGATGAGGCGGGTCGTTATTGGCGAGGCGGCATAGTTGGCCGATGTAATAGGATCGGAATCGTTCGTTGGAATGCTTGCGAGGAAGCACCACGAAATCTGCCCTTTTGATCGGCAGGCAGGGTAGGTTGCGTCTACAGTGGAAACCCCAGTCCCGGTTGTCAGCGAAACGGACCCACCGTCAGAGAACATCGTGCTATTGGATACAAGGTTGGTAATGGCATTCTCGGCGCGCGTCCATGCGTCGGATCTGCCGCTCAATTCGGCGGCTGCAGCGAGTGCCAAGGCATCCGTGCCCTTCTGCAAGTCGTTGTCCAGATTGTTCATCCGGCTCATGTCGATTGCCAGCAGAGACAAGCCGATAATGGCTGGCAACATGACGCTGACTAGTATCAGCGCTATCCCACTCTGATCGTGCCAGAACGCGCGAATGGTCCGCAGCATGGCCTACCCCTTACCCCTTGGTGTCAGGCGCCTCGCATGCCTGATGCAACCGCTTCCTTTCGTTCAGTTCATTGTGTGCTCGTCCCCGACGGACCGACGTTGACCGTCATGTTCGTGCTTGGCGACGCAGCCGGCGGAACTCTGTACCGCTGCACGACGCCGACGGACCGCGCGCCATCGCCTTCGATCTTGGTATTATTCGAAGCCGGGTTGTACGGGTCTATCGTCTGCAGCAGCTGGTTGGCCTTCTGCGTGTCGCCCGATGCCAGCGTCATCGTGTCGTAATTGTTCAGATAGTCGGCCGCGCAGCCCGTGAGCAGGCTGGTGCCGAGAAGGACGAGCAGGAGCTTATTTCTTGACATAGACCAGCTTGTCCTTCGATTTCACATCCAGCATGTGGCCGTAGGGGCCGGTGACGCCTTCGCCCAACTCATATTTCCGGATCATGTCCTTGTTGACTTCGAGCTGGCCAAGCAACATGAGTTCCGGATCGTTCGCAGGTTTGGTCTTGTCGAAAGGCGTCGCGAGTTGCTCGCCGGGTTTCACCGGCCGCACGAGATGCGGCGTGACGATGACGACCAGCTCGGTTTCTTCCTTCTGTGTGCTCGAATTCCTGAACAGCGCGCCGACGATCGGCACCTGGCCGAGCCATGGCACCTGGTTCTGCAGCCTCGTGTTCTTGCTGGAGAGCAGACCTCCAACAGCGAAGCTCTGACCGTCGCGCAGATTGACCACCGTTTCCAGCTTGCGGGTGGTGAAGATCGGGTCGCCGGCGGCGGTAAAGCCGGTTAGGTCGCTCACTTCCGGCGCCAGCTTGATGTGGATCTTGCCGTCGTCAAGCACGATCGGGGTGAACTGAAGGTTGACGCCGAATTGCTTGAATTCGATTCTGACCGCATCATTGAGGACGCTGCGGATAGGCACCTCGCCACCGGCATTGAAGCTGGCCGTCTCGCCGGACACCGTGGTGAGGTTGGGCTCGGCGAGCGTGCGAACGACGCCCTTCGCCTCCAGCGCCTCGATGATCAGATCAACCTTGAGGTTGTTGTCGATTACCCTCGTTATCAGCGCCGCGAATGGATTGGTATTGGACAGAAGTCCGGTCACAATATCCCCGGTCCCAGCCACCACGTTGTCTTGATCGACGGCGGCAATGCCGGTGCCGGTACGCGTCGTGCCGCGGCTATTCGTGCTTCTGAACGACACGCCAAGATCACGGCCCGCATTGCGCTTGGCCTCAAGGATGCGGACCGAAAGATTGACCTGTTCGCTATCATCGATGGTCACGGCGTTGATGATGGCATCGGGGCCATATTGCTGCGTGACTTCCACGATGGATGCCAACGTCGCGGCGTCCTTGACGTGGCCGGTCAAGCGCACCTTGCCGTTGATGGAACCGATCTCGATGCGAGCCTTGGGTGCCACCTGGCGAATAGCGAGCGCCATGTCGCTGACGTCCTGGCCGACCTCGATCTGGATGGCGCCCAGCGAGCGCTTGTCCTCGGAAAACAGATTGACCGTGGTGGTGCCGACTGCTTTACCAATGATGTAGAGCGTCTTGTCGGTCATAGGCTGCGCATCGGCGATCTTCTCGTCGCCGACGACGATATCGCCCAGCGTGGCGTTGACCTGGATCGTTGCGGATTGAGAAACGGGCACGAACACGCGGTGCAGCGACGGACTCGACACGTCGATGAAGCGGTCGGCGGCATGAACCGCGGGGCTCAACGCCAACAAAATACAGGACCAGGCCAAAGCGGCGGCGGCCAGTGATCCTCGAAGAATTCGCATCTAGATCGTCCCCCCTTGCGGACCCATTCGGATCCCCTAAATCCGAATGTGCCGTTCGCTATCTCTGACGCGGCACGTCATATGTTTCGAGCTTCACGCCGCGAAATACCCCGATTGTAGCGCGGGCCGGCGGCTCCGGCTGCACATATTTTACCACTTCCTTTACAACTTCTTGCGGTTGTGATGCGGGTGCCACAGCGGGTGCAGGTTTGACCTTGCTCAACTGGTCGATCTGGCTGCCCACCCGATTCACGGCTTGGGCCAAGCCGTCTATCTTGTCGTTGGCGCGCTTGCGTTCTTCAGCGGCCGCAGCGTCGGCTGCCTTCTGCCTGTCGAGTTCCGCCTGCCTCTTGGCGACATCTTCCGGCGTGTCGCCGGTCAGGTCGGCGACCGTCACACGCTCCGTGGCTTCGCCCTTGTTACCTGCGGCTTGCCGCAGCGCCAGGGATAGTTGCCCGGCGCCAGCCGCAAGCGTCAGCTTCTGTGCATCCTTGGTGCTGACCTCCACGGTGACCGCCTTGACGACGGTCGGGCTGTCCTTGCTCTCATCCGCAACTTGGTCAACCGCAAGAACTTTGACACTTTGCAGCAAGACATCGACGAAACTCTTCGCGACGCCGCTGTCGTTCGTCGTGCGTGTGAGGAGGATATCCACCCGGTCGCCGGGAAAGACGAAGCCGGCGACACCCAGAACGTCGTTGACCCGGATGGAAACTGCCTTCATGCCTTCCGTCAGCACCGCCGAAAGCGTTGCGCGTTGACCGGGACCCGTGATCTTGCTGGCAAAAACCGGCTCATTGGTACTAATGGCTTGCAATGCTTGGCGCGTGCCGTTGCCGGCCAAGGCTTCTTTAATTGTCTTGAACGCGCCGGTCGGAACCGCGCCCACCGGCCAGGCGATCTCGCGCAGCTTGTTTTCAGTCAGCGTGTCGCCGAATTTAAGAGGAACGGCAGCGACAACGACGGTGTCGCTCGGAATATCATTGCCGCGGGCGAGCGCGTTACGCTGGCTGGCCAGCCAGAAGTTAGCGAAGACGACCGCCAGCATGCCGAAGACACAGGCCAGAACGATCATAACGATTGTATTTGCGCGCATAACCCCAAACCCCAAGAAGGTCCAAAAATATCGGCCGCGTCAGCCCGCGCTATCGACCAGACCCGGATGTCTAGATCCGGGTCTGGTCGAAAAATCTAGGTACCTGTGCCCGCTGACGCCTTACAAGTGCCCGTGGCGGTCGTTGAAAGCACGCCCTTGCCATCGAGAATACTGCAAAGTCCCGTAAAGCGCCCGCTCACCCAACCGCCGATCGCAACGATCGCCAGGATTGCCGCACCGGCGATGATGCCGATCAAGATCGAATACTCGACCATAGCAGCGCCGTTCTCGTCGTCGCGGAACTGCCGGGCAATATCGATAAGTTGGATCATGTTCGTTCTCCCCGATCAGGCCCGGATCGATTGACCCGGGCCTGGTCGAATAGCCTCAGGTACCAGTGCCCGCTGAGGCCTTGCAGGTACCCTTGGTAGTCGCGGTAACTACGCCCTTGCCGTCAAGGATGCCGCAGAGGCCCGTAAAGCGCCCGCTCACCCAGCCGCCGATGGCAACGATCGCCAGGATCGCAGCGCCAGCGATGATGCCGATCAGAATGGAATATTCGACCATGGCAGCGCCGTTTTCATCGTCGCGGAACTGCCGGGCCATCGTCATGAGCTTCTTCATGCCAATTTCTCCCTTTGGAGGTTTGAACCCGACGAGACGAGCCTAAGGATGAACCCCATACCCAAGCATCCCCCGTCACGTTCAATCCTAGGTCGTGCGAAAAAGCAGTGTCAAACGGATTAACGGAAGCTTAACCTTTCAATACTCGGCTTTTGGCATTTTCATTTGGGACAAGGGCTTGATTCGCCTCATTTTTCAAGTCTCCTTAACCATTCATTCACAATTCGGCCACGGCTAGGCCTTTTTGCGGATGGGTTAGAGTTCCTGCATAATTCTTTATATCTAACGGCTTAGGGGCATCGTCGCCGTTTCCGCGCCAAAGGTCCTAGGACTTTAGTCCGGAGGCTAAAGATTGGCCCGAAATAGTTATGTGGCATCATCGTCACTTTTTTAACTATGTCGCAAGTAATTGCCGGTGCTTTGCCTCGCGCCGCTTGTGCCTCTCGTGGTTAACGCTTAGTTTCCGGCTTGGGGAAATTAGAAGGGGGTGGCATGTTGGGTCGCTTCATCAAAGGACCGGGTGAGCAGCGTGCTCCGCAATCGGCGCAGGCGCCCGCGGTTACGAATGGCGCCGTCGTTGTGCAGCCGGCCCAGGCCGAGCCGGCGCCCGACGATTTTCTGTCGCTCAAGGTCGATCTGCATCGGCATCTCATAGACCGGTTCAATCTGACCACTCTTGAAAGCGCCTCCAAGGACGAGATCCTGAATGAGATCCGGCCGATCGTGCGCGAATTTGTGCGCGCTAAAAATGTTCCATTGAACGCGCGCGAACTGGATCAGCTGACCAGCGACACCGCCGACGAGATGCTGGGTCTCGGCCCGATTGAACCGCTGCTCAAGGATGATTCAATCGCCGACATTCTGATCAATACCCACAACCATGTCTTTATTGAGCGTCGTGGCGTGCTTGAGGAAACCTCGATCCGCTTTCGCGATGAGGCTCATCTGCTGCGCATCATCAATAAAATTGTCTCAGCCATCGGCCGACGGGTTGACGAATCTGCGCCGATGGTCGACGCGCGTCTGGAGGACGGTTCGCGCGTCAATGTCGCCGTGCGGCCGGTCTCGGTTGACGGTCCGCTCGTCTCCATCCGCAAATTCTCCAGGAACCCCTATTCACTTGAACGCTTGATGGCCTTCAACTCAATCCGCCAGCCTATGATTGATCTGCTGCGGATCGCTGTACAGGCGCGCAAGTCGATCCTGGTTTCGGGCGGCACCGGCAGCGGCAAAACCACGCTGCTAAATGCATTGTCGAGCTATATCCCGGCCAAGGAGCGACTGATCACCATCGAGGACGCGGCGGAGCTGCAATTGCAGCAGCCGCATGTCGGTCGCCTCGAAACGCGCCCTCCCAATGTCGAGGGCAAGGGCGAAGTTCGCCAGCGCGAGCTGGTCAAGAACGCGCTGCGCATGCGCCCCGACCGTATCATCGTCGGCGAAGTGCGCGGCGAGGAAGCCTTCGACATGTTGCAGGCCATGAACACTGGTCACGAAGGCTCGATGACCACCATCCACGCCAACACGCCGCGCGATGCGTTATCGCGTCTAGAGCAGATGGTCGGCATGGCTGGCCTGCCGATGACTCAGGAATCGATCCGCGCCCAGATTGCATCGGCCATCGACATCATTGTGCAGACGCAGCGTCTAGCCGATGGCGGCAGACGGGTTATTTCCGTCTCGGAACTGACCGGTATGGAGGGGAACGTCGTCCAACTCCAGGAACTCTACCATTTTGTTCGCCGCGACATAGCGGCAGACGGACAGATCGTCGGCGAATTTCGCGCGACCGGCATTCGCCCGCGCTTTGCCCAGGAAGCGGCAACGCTCGGCCTCCACTTCGCCAAGGACGCTTTCAATCCGCAGGTCCCGCTCTGATGATGAACAGCGAGACGCTTATCTACTTCGTCTACGTGCTGGCGGCAGCTTCAGTCATTTTGGCTGCCGAAGCGCTCTATGTCACTTATGTGAAAGGCCGCGATCGCACCGGCACGATAAATCGGCGGCTCAAGCGCCTTGAGGATGAGGCACCTGCAGAAAAAACCCTGCAGGGTCTGTTGCGTGAACGAGGGCTGACCGAGTCTGGCGACTATATTTTTGGAGCGGTTGCGCTCAACAGGCTCTACACCCAGTCGGGCATAACCGGAAATCCGCTGACATTCGCCGCGATCTTCATCCTGGCCGGACTGATTGTAGCATTGCTTTTGAAATTGCTGGCGGGAGCGTCGTTGCTTCCAGCCTTGGCTTCCTTTGCATTTGTGGGATTTGTCTTGCCCCCGCTATTTCTTCGGCGGGCCCGCAACAAGCGTATTTTGAAGTTTGCCCGCCAGTTGCCAGACGCCCTCGACATGATCGTGCGCTCGCTGCGCGCCGGCCATCCGGTCTCGGTGGCGGTTGGGTTGGTGGGCCGCGAAATGCCTGACCCGCTCGGTACCGAATTCGGCATTGTCGCCGACGAGGTCACTTTCGGGCTGAGCATAGAGCAGGCAGCACGGAAATTGTCGGAGCGCGTCGGCTTCGAGGGGCTGCATCTCCTGTCCGTCTCTCTGTCCATTCAGTCCAAAACAGGCGGCAATCTCACCGAGATCCTTGCCAACCTGTCCAAGGTTCTGCGCGAACGACAAAAGCTTCGGATGAAGATCCGGGCGCTTTCGGCCGAGGGGCGCTTTTCGGCATGGGTCATCTCCCTCTTTCCGATAGTCATGTTCGCCATCCTCGCGCTCGTCGCTCCGAGCTACTACGGAGCCGTCTGGGGTAACCCTCTCATCTTTCCCGTGTTTACGCTCTTCGGCATATGGGCGCTGCTCGGCGACCTCATCATGTACCGGATGGTAAATTTCGATTTCTGATTGGAGCCGAACATAGATCTCTTGTCGAACATCTTGGGTTCCGAGCTTCTCGTTTCCCTTTCGGTTTTTGCGGCTGCGGCGGCGCTGTTTCTGTTTGGCGCATTCGTTTTATTGCCCGCTTTTCAGACGCGAAAGCTGGTCACCGAAAGCTTGATATCGGAGGGAATCGTCAACCGACGGTCCCTGAGCGCCCAGGAGCAGCTGGTCAAGATTTCGGCCCAGCGACCTGTCAATGCCTATTTCCGTGCGCTTGAGAAGGAGCGCGGTGAGCCAAATGCGCTTGAGGCCCGATTGTTTCGTGCCGGCTTCTACCACGCGAGCGCACCGGCTCTTTACACCTTGTCGAGAATTGGCGCAGTCGCCATTGCTTTTCTCGGCTGCTACATCCTGTTGGCAATGGTGTTGCCGCCGAAAATACCAGGCTTTGTTTCGTTGGCCGGAGCCGCGCTGTTCGGATTGGCTTGCCTGGTCATTCCAAGTATTGCGCTGGATCGCTTTGAGAACGCGCAAAAACAGATTTATCGCCGCGGTTTTCCCGATTTCATGGATATGATGATAACCTGTGCGGATGCCGGGATGAGCCTGGAGGCGGCAGTCGAGCGAGTAAGCAACGAAATGGCCGGCACGCATAAATGGCTGGGTGTTCAACTCGCGATCATGAATCTGCAACTGCGCGCCGGCAAACCTCTTCGCGATTCGCTGCGGGAACTCGCCGACCGTATCGGCTTGGAAGAAGCCAGGGCCCTGGCGGTGCTGTTCCGGCAATCCGAGGAACTTGGCACCAGTCTGACCGAAGCGCTGCGCGTCTACAGCGATGAAATGCGCACACAGAGGATCCTTCATGCGGAGGAACGAGCCAACGTGCTACCGGTCAAGATGATGATCCCGTTGGGCATCTGCATCTTCCCCGTGGTGTTGATGATCGTCCTTCTGCCGGTGGTCATTCGCATGAGGGGCATTTTCTTCTGATCGGGCATATGATTAAGTTCTAAAATTGAGTCGGAGGGCTCCTTGGAGCACAAAATTACAAGGCCGATGCGCATCGCTGCTGCAGCCAGCATGCTGCTGGTTCTGCTTGCCGGTTGCCAGTCGACCGATAGCAACGGCACAGGCGTCGTGCGCACCAATGAGCCTGCCAAGGGTGATTATACCGCCTTCGGCGATGCCTTCGATGGGCTGAAGACGGTCAGCGATGTCGACTACTATGCATCGGACCAAGCGGTCACCGAGGCCAAGACGCAGTTCCGTTCAGAAAATTACGGCAATGCCGGCGCCCTGTTCTACAAAGCGACCAGGCTTGCGCCGAATGACGGCGTCGCTTGGCTGGGCCTCGCCGCTTCCTGCGACCGTATCCGGCGCTTCGATCTAGCCGACATGGCCTACGGCCGTGCCTATCGGCTACTCGGCGCGACGCCGGAATACTACAACAATGTCGGCTATTCCTACCTGCTGCGTGGCAAACTGCCGGATGCGCGTAACAACTTCCTCAAAGCCTACGAACTCGCGCCCAACGATCCGACAGTCGCCAACAATCTGAAGCTTCTGTCCTCCAGTGTGCAGAATATAGAACGATAGACCTAATGTTGCTCTACGCATCGCTGGTGCTGAAAGCCTTGACCATCCCGCTGTTTGCGAGGATAGCGTGGCTCGATTTCACGACGCAGAAGATATCCAACCGCAGCGTTCTCCTGCTCCTCTGTCTTGGGCTCGGATCTCTTCAACTTGTGTCCGTTCAATCCGGATCATGGTTCCAGATGGCACTGAGCGCGCTTAGCGGCCTCTTCCTGCTCATTGTGCTCTTTCCCTTCTGGGTACTGCGCAAGGTTGGCGCGGGCGACGTCAAGTTGATGACCGTAATGCCGTTCTTGATTGGCCAAGACGGTCTTGTAATTTTTACCGTCTTCCTCCTTGTCTTCGCGGTCCTCACGACGCTGCTCGTGAAAAATCCTTTCATACTGCCGGCAGGGGCTTTCCGCCTTTATGTCCAGCACATGGATCGGAAAGGTGTCGTGCCATTCGGGGTGCCGATCTCGGCAGCTGCCGTATGCGCAATGATATTCCAGATTTATGTCGCATTGGTGGTGGCAACCAGCTCCGGAATTTGGGAGCACCTTAATTAGCTCTTGAGACGGCTATGAGCGGGTAATTTGGTTGGTCGATGATCTGGTGCTGGTGGCGCGGGTGCGGGGCAGAGAGGCGCAATTGAGAATGGCTGTGCGCTATTCTGTTGTCCAGAATGGGCCATTCTTAGTTCTTGTTCTAATCTATATTGCCGGTTGGGCTAGCTGGCAGCTTTTTCATACAGGAACATTTAGGATCGACATTTTTAGTCACGATTTCTTTGCTGCCTCTCTAGCGTTCGTTTGCCTTACCTATCTGCTGCGGTTGATTTATCTGTTAGGTCGAAAAGTTCCAGAACGACCATTCTCCGAATTTCTAGTTATCATCAAAGACGATCTTCCCTTCCTCGTTCTCGGCGTCCCAATTCTAGCGGTCATCCCAGCATTCTTTGGCGCATTTGGGCAAGTCAAGAATTCCATGCACCTTTGGATACCAATCTACGCGGACCCGTATCTTGCCCGGCTGGATCAGGCAATCTTTGGCGACCATGCCTGGGTGGTGTTGACCCGGATGCTTGGTTCGCCGGTTGCCGTAGTGCTTCTTGACTACGCCTATATGTCCTGGTTTCTGGTCATGTATAGCGCGGTTTTCACAGCCGCTTTCATGCGCGGCGATCCAGAACGACGCTTTCGCTTCTTTACGACTTACTTTCTCTCGTGGGTAGTTCTTGGCAATATTGCGGCCATGCTGTTCGATTCCGCTGGACCTTGCTTCTATGGCGTCTTCTATCCGGAGAATCCGTTTTCGCCGTTGTTTGGATATTTACAAGGTGTCGTCAACAGCGCGCAGCCATTGATGGCCTTAAACATCCAGAACTATCTGATTGATCAATACAAAAGTGGCGGCGGCATAGTGGGGGACGGAATTTCCGCATTTCCATCCCTTCACGTTGGGATGGCTACACTGATCGCGATCTTTTTTTACGACATGAATCGGATAATCGGTATGGCCGCTTTCGGGTTTTGCGCGGTCATATTTGTCGGCTCAATCGTGCTTGGGTGGCACTACGCGATAGATGGGATAGCCTCTTTTTGCGTAGTCCCAATCTTTTGGCATCTATCAAAGTTAGTCTATTTCAGATTTCCAATGTCGTCCGTTCGGTGGCAACTCGATAGTGAACCAGCCTGACCTATGATTGTGCGTTCGCCCCCTCAAATACGCGGCGCGTACTCCTCTAACAGCGTGCGAAGCTACCCCCTCAAAACCCCGAAGTCGATTTCTCCACCAATTTCAGCTGGCCCTTGTCCACCTTGAAAAACGGCATCGACCGTTGGCTCGAGCCGTCGGCGCGGAAGCGGAACAGGCCGGTCGAGCCGCGGAAGCCGGTCGTGTTCTCCAGCACCCGCTTGCTGAAGCCGTCGGGGCCGGCCGAGCTCGCTATGCCAGCGCTCAGCGCCACCATGTCGTAGGCATAGGCAACGTTGACGTCCGGCTGGTACTTGTAGGTCGCCTTGAAGCGGTCGGCGATCGGCCCGGTCTCGCCCTCGTCGAGCGTCGCGATATAGGCGCCCTCATAGAGCGGATCCATTGGCCGCTCGAGCCAGCGGTCGGTGCCGATCAGCGTCACCGCCTTGCCGGGAATGCCTTTTGCCTTCAGCGCCGAGAGCACGGCGATAGGGCTGCCGTCGCCGCAGGCGACGACCACCGCGTCGGGCGCCTCGACTAGCGAGCCCATGTCTGACACCACCTTGGCGCCGCCATCCGTCGCCGAATAGGGCAGCGTCACCGCAAGCGTGGCGCCATAGATGCTGAGCGCGTTGGCGACACGGGATTCGATGGGGCTCGAATCCGCGCCCGAAGGCACCATCAGCACGAATTTCCTGGCGCCCTTGCTGGCGATCGCCGCCGCGCCCGCCGCAGCGCTGTCGGCTTCGCTGAGCCGCACGGAATAGACGCCGGGGCCGCCGGCGAAATTGTCGGCCAGCGCCAGCACCGGCGGCCGCTTCGAGCCGGAGAGCTTGGCAAGGTGCTGCGCCGCCGCGAGCTCGGACGGCCCGATGACGACCTTCGCCGTGCCCGAAGTGATCGCCTTCACCGCGAGGTCCTTGGCGTAGCCGCTGTCGCCGCGCGTATCCTCGATCGTCAGCGTCAAAAGCTTGTCGCCGAGGTCGGCCATCGCCAGCCGCGCGCCGTCATACATCTTCCGGCCGTTCTCGCCCGTGCTGCCGGGGGCCGAAAGCGGCAGCAGCATGGCCACCTTGGTCGGTCCCGCGCCGAGCGTCAGCTGGGCCTTGGCGGCGGCGGCCGAGGTCGGACCGCCCGAGGTCGCGGTGCTCAATGCTGAACTGCCCGGGGTCGAACCGCTTGCCTGCTGGGCGGGCGCCGCGGGCGCGCCAGCCTGGCCGGCGGGTGCTGCAATCGCCGATGGATCGAGCACATCCGACGCGCCGCTCTTGGACTGGCATCCGCACAGCGCCGCGACGAGCCCCAGAGCGATCGCCCCCAATGCATGTCGCCCAAAAGTGGTCCCGGTTTTGGGGAGACGACATGCATCCGACAAAGACCTGAACCGCGCCGCAACGATCCGTTTCGGCGCGGCGCGCTTCAGGTCCGGATCGTGTCGCTCAACTTTCATGATGCTTCCACCCATGTGCCGCCAGGTATTTGCCCCGGTCTGTCTTCAACCGACCTTACCGTCTTGCTTGCTTGGCCGTCCCGTGATTCTTGCGTCATGGTTTAGCCATCGAAGAGCCGCGCTCTCAGCGCCTGTATCGCCCTTGCTTGCGCCGGGCTGCGATATTCGGCGCATTTCATATAGCGCGGCCCGGGCACGAACGATCGGCGCACGCAGACGCGTTTCTCCTGGCCGGTGACCGCGCCGTCCATGGAAGCGTCGGAGAATCCGATCGTCGAGACGTCGGAGAATCCGATCGTCGCCACCGGCAGCGGCCCGGCCACATCGAGGCCTTCCCGTGCCAGGATCGCGCGTGTGCGCTGGCAGTAATTGACCGAGCGGACCGAGAAGCGGGTTTCCCCGTGCCCGGCCCGGTATTTCATCACGGTGGTGCAAAGATCGCCCGCGGAGAGCCTGTTTGCCTGCGCCAGATATCTGACGCCGAGCGCGATGTTGGTAGCGGGCTCGCCGAGCTCGTCGAGCGAACCGTGAAAGCCGAGCATCCGCGCCGTTGCCGGCATCACCTGCATCAGGCCGACTTCGCCATCGGCGCCGCGCACGCCGGGATCGAAGCCGCTTTCGATCTCCATCACCGCATGCGCCAGCACCGGCTCGAGGCCGTAGAGCGACGCCTGGCAAGTGGCGAATGCCTTGAATGTCTCGCGGGTCCGCTCCGGCGCCGCAGCGCAGTGCGCCGGCCGCGCCCTCAGCGGCTGCGGCCGTTCCAGCCAGTTGGCGTGGACGGATGTTTGACCGAGACCGAGCAAGGCAATCGCTAAAGCAATTCCAGGAAAAGTGCGTAGCGGTTTTCCGTTCGGAATTGCGTCAAAACAAGGAGATAGATCGTTTCGCCGTTTCCGTGAAACAATGAAACGATCTAGCGCGATCGCCTTCGGCAATTTTCCGTCAGCCGCCATCGCAGCCAGCCGGTGTCCGCTTGCCCGTCAGCTCAATGCATATATTCGACCATGCGGTCGTGGAAGCACTCGCATTTGTTGAGCGTGTCTTCGTCCTTGTAGTTCGTCTTGAGATAGCCATAGGCCATGCCGCAGGCGACCTTGGCTTCCGAGGCCCAGACGAAGGCCGGCCGCGACGAGTTGATCCATTCCGGACTGTTGGCGACGGCGACCGATTCGTCCATCAGCTTCACCACATGGTCCTTGAGCTCGACCATGTTGTCGGTCAGCACCAGGTCCGATGTGCCGACGGTGCGGCAATAATTCACCGCCGGCTCGCCGATGATGTCGGCGGTGAACCCCGTCGACCCGGCCAGCAGCAGCGCCGCGGCCGAAGCCAGCAATCTTACGGAACGTTTCATGTAAGCCCCTCTCCGAATTGCGAATTCATGCGTTGCTAATGCTTAGCATGGAAGCGTGGTGACGCATAAGTGCTAAATGGTGACATGCTGCTGGTGATGGTTCGAGTCGTCATACAGAATGTTGATCGTGCCGGTGGCGGGGGGGCCGTTCTGTAGCTCAGCGACAACCACGAAATTGCTGCCCAAACCGGTGCTGTCCACACTCAACGTGCCGTTCGCGCTGTTGTATTGCACGTAATTGCTGAGGGCGACATTGTCCGCCTTATCGAACAACGCAGTCAGATCGATTTGGTCTCCTTCGCCGCCAGGACCGGCACCGTGAAAGTCGGTGATGATGTCCTTGATGTCGAGATGGTCGATTTTGAAAGTGTCGGCGCCTGCGCCGCCGGTCATCGTGTTCGTCCCGCCGCCGCCGGTGAGGATATTATTGTTGGCATCGCCAACTAGAACGTCGTCGTGCGAGGAACCGATCAGGTTTTCTATTCCCGTCAGCGTGTCGCCAGTCGCTGCTCCGCTGTAAGTGTGCGTCAGGAGATTGACCTGGACGGAGCTCGCCGCGTTGGAGAAGTCGACTGTGTCGTTGGTTCCATTCCCCGTAAAAGTGTCGTGCCCGCTCGCGCTGGCGACGAGAACGGCGTTGGCTCCAGACAGTTGGTATCCGGTGTGGCTGCCGATCAAGGATACCGTCAGATTGCTGCCGCTAGAGGCAACATCGCCGTCGCCATCGGTGATGGTGGGAGCGAAGGTCAGGGCTGTATCGGCCACCGTCACTTGCTCGTTATATTTGATGGATGTGAGGTCAACCGTGACCCCGTTATTCACGACGTCCATCTCCGAGAAGCCGCCGCCGTTCGCGGCAACAAAGGCATTGAAATGTGCCAGGTCATTGACGCCGGTGCCGGTCCAGTGGGCTGCGTCGACAGTGAACGTACCGACATTGTTCCCCGTCAGCATCTCGGTCAGGTACGCCGTATGTGCGGAGTTCCAGATGTAAACCTGGAAGCTTTCGCCTGCCGGCGGCGTGGCGATGCTGAACGAGGCCGAGAGTTGCGGCGTGCCGAACTTGAAATCCACAACCTCGCCAGGGTTAAAGTGGGCATTATTCACCCCGAAGCTGTTCTGGCTTGAATTGACAGTTCCCTGCATAAATCCACCGGTTGCCACTACATAGTTGGTGCCGCCTTGGATCAGAATGTCGTAGCCGGAGGTAGGCACTGGATCGTTCGCGTGTTGGCCATTGGTTATGCTCGTCCCGGCAACATCCACGTAGTAATTGCTACCGGGTGGGATGCTTGATCCATTAAAAGTTGTCGTGGTTTGCAACTGGTTCGTTGCGAGATGGAAATCATATGTCCCATCCGCCGCCATTGTGAGTGTGAAGAACTCATTGCTTGCCTGCCCCGACTGAGCGCCAGCCAACGTCTGATACGCGAGCATCTCCGAACTATGGGTTGCCGCATTATAATGGGTGTACTCGTAGAATGTGTAGGCCGTCCCCGTGGTCGGAGTCACAGTGACCAGATTGATTTGCTCGCCGGTCGCGCTGGTGCCCACGTTATTGGTGATCGAGTAAGTCTCGCCAGAGGGTGCGGTCCCCATTGCAACTCCGATCGCGGCGGTCGCGCTGGGGCCGTCTGCGCCGAAGACAGGCTGCCATGTGCCGTGGGCGTCGGTATCGGCGACATTCGGCATAACGGCGTTTTGAATGGAGAGTATCTGTGGCACGTCGTCCTTGATGGAGATGGTGATGGTTGAGGTGTTGGTGTTGCCGAAGGCGTCCTGCACCGTAAAGGTGAA